>CAYPNO010000400.1:0-1815 GCA_964411865.1 uncultured Desulfuromonas sp.
CCAGAAAGAACAGCTGTAGGGATAGCTGTTTTGCAGAAAATCACCAGGTTTGTTCTCATATTTCACCCTCCTGTTTTTTTGTTGGCAGTTCTGCTGGGGTCTAAAGGATTGTTTTACTTGAGCGATATAATCCTAGCGCGAGAATCGGGTATTGACAACCAGCAGACTGTTGCGTAATCGCTCAGATCTCAAATTAAGTTCAAGATGACGCGAGGGGCCGTTTTCTGGTAGGGTGCTGACGGCAAAAATATTGACGTGGGGGACGGTGGCATATATGTACGATCTCCACCGCCGGGTTGACATTGTTTATCTCTTGCGGACACATTATTTAAATAATAGAACATTCAAGGAGAACACACGTTTATGGGGTTGTTATCCAATACGGTCAGTTTGACGGCCTTCGATGTTGTGGGCGAGGCACCACAGCAGGATCTTATGCCGTGGATTGAGGCGCAGCTGCAACAGCATGCGTTCAGTTCCATCGAGCACAGCAGTGAAGAGTTATCCCTTGGCTGGGTGGAGCTGGATGATTTTCAGGCGCGGGATTTTATCTCCCCCGGCACGTGGTGGCGCGAGAACTATGTGACCTTCTCCCTGCGTCGCGATCAGCGTCGTCTCCCGGCAGCGCTGGTTAAAGGGGAGCTGAAGCGCGAGCAGGATAAGTACTTGGCCCAGAATCCGACATTTCAGCGCGTGCCTAAAAATGAGAACGAGGAATTAAAGGAGCTGGTGCGCACCCGCCTGCTGGCTCGGGTTCTGCCGAGTCCAACCGTACTTGATGTGCTGTGGGATACCCGGAAAAACCAGCTGCTCTTCGCCAGTGTGAGTAAGCGCGCCATTGACGATCTGGTCGATCTGTTCAGCAAGAGTTTTACCGGATTGCGCCTGGTGGTAAAACACCCGGCTGCGCGGGCGCGCAGCGTCGTTCCCGATACACTCCGCGAGGCTCTGGACGCTACCCTGACAACCGCTGCTGATGCTCCGGTAACCCAGCAGATTGAGCAGGGTAGCTGGTTGGGGCATGAGTTTCTTATGTGGCTTATGTATCAGACCACCAACAGCGATTCGGCATATCGGGTTGAATGCTCCGGCCCGGCTGCTGCTGGGGAGCCATTTCGCGCCTGGCTTGATGAACGTATGGTGTTGGGTGGCAGCGGCAGTGAAGGGGTGCAGAAGGTTACGGTCTCTGGCCCGCAGGATAGCTTTGACGAAGTGTGCGTGGCCCTGCGCCAAGGAAAGCAAATGTCCGAAGCGACTATGTATCTGGATAAATATGAACATCAGTGGCGCATGACCCTTAAGGGGGAGTTGTTTCAGTTTGGTTCATTCAAGTGTCCGGCGGTTAAGATCGATAAAAGCGCAGCGGTTGAAGATGAACAGCAGGCGGTATTTTATGAACGTATCCATGTGCTCGAAGAAGGTTTGCAGTTGTTTGACACCTTGCTGCGTATTTTTTTACAGCACCGCCTAGGTTCTGAGTGGGAAAATATCGCCGCATCCATGCGCAAATGGCTCGACGAACGCTGATTCTCCCTTGACCTTGTCAGACCGCAGTTTTTACGCTAGTATCGCCCTTTGTCTTGCATCATCTTTGGCATCATATTGGAGATAATATCCTATGCCTGAAGAACAAAAGTTTATTCCGAAGTGGATCGCGTGGGAGTCCACTCGGCGCTGCAATTTGAGTTGTGTCCACTGTCGCTGCTCCTCCGATATGGAAGCGGCGGCTGGCGATTTTACCACTGCAGAAGCCTGCAAAATGATCGATGACATCTGCGAGGTGTCGAAACCAGTGATGGTGCTCTCCGGTGGTGA
>CAYPNO010000401.1:0-1809 GCA_964411865.1 uncultured Desulfuromonas sp.
CTAACATTTCGTTGACTTTGTCGATCACCTCAAACTCACGGAACGGGTCGCCCTGTACCTTAGAGAGGCTTTCTACGTCAACCAGGAACTTGGCGCGCAGCAGCAGGCTCAGTTGGCCCATGTTGAGTTCGGGTGCGAGAACCTTGTCGAAGCGGCTGATGATGTCACCCAGGTTCGGCGGAAACGGCCATACCCAACGCAGGTTAACTCCTGATACAGGCTTACCTTCTTTGATGAGGCGATCAACGGCACCTTTAACTGCGCCATAAGTACCACCCCAGCTAATAACCAGAATCTTGCCAGAATCCTTGCCGTTGATTTCAGCCTTCGGCAGAACAGCTGCAAGGTTATTAACCTTGTTGGTGCGGGTCTCGGTCATGATCTGGTGGTTCATTGGATCATGGCTTACTGCGCCAGTCAGAGCATCCTTCTCCAGGGTACCAATACGGTGCTGGGTGTTCTTGGTGCCGGGGATGGCCCAGTCGCGTGCCAGAGTCTCGGGATCGCGACGGTATGGCTGATAGGTCTCTCCAGGATGGTCTTCTGGTTTCCAGAAGTTGACATACGGAGTGAGGTCTTCGAGCTCGTCCATGGTGGGAACTTTCCAAGGGCAGCTGCCCTGGCCAATGTAACCATCGGTCAGCACGATAACCGGTGTGCGGTATTTCAGCGCAATTTTAGCGCCTTGATAGGTAGCATCAAAGCAGTCAGCTGGGCTGTTAGCTGCAATGATAGGCATATAGCTATCGCCGTTACGCCCGAACATGGACTGGAGCAGGTCAGACTGCTCGGTTTTGGTTGGCAGACCGGTGCAAGGACCGCCACGCTGGACGTTGACAATTACCAGCGGTACTTCCAGGATCAGAGCCATACCTGCTGCTTCTGTCTTAAGCGCAAGCCCTGGGCCTGAGGTGGTGGTAAATGCCAAGTTCCCAGCGTATGCAGCGCCAACAGCACAGCAGATACCGGCAATCTCATCTTCCATCTGCATGGTTACCAGCCCTACATCCTTGAATTCAGATGCGTAATGAAGCAGGTCGGTTGCCGGAGTGATGGGGTATGAGCCGATGAAGGGCTGCAGGCCTGATTTGTATCCCGCAGCTGCTATTGCCAGAGCGGATGCGTCGTTACCAGTAATGTTACGGTACAGACCTTTTTCGAGCTGAGCAGCACCGAGGTCATAGCGCTCCTGGAACATGATGGTAGTTTCGCCATAGTTAATGCCCGCTTTAAAGGCACGGGTGTTGGCTTCGGCAACCTGGAGCAACGGTTTTTTAGCTTTGGCGCCGAATTTCTCCTGAATAAAATCAAGAACAAGTTGCGCTTCTTTGTTGAAAAGCCAAGCCAGGACGCCCATGACGAAAAAGTTTTTGCAGCGGTCTTTAGCTGCATTGGGCATATCCATGTCAGCCAGTGCTTCTCGCACTAGAGTGAACATGGGGATTGCTTTTACATCGAACCCCTTGAGGGTTCCGTCTTCGAGTGGGTTGCTCTTGTAACCAACCTTCTCCATCGCCTTCTCTGTAAAGGAGTCAGAGTTGGTGATGATCATGCCGCCGGGCTTGACGAATTTGGAGCTGTGTTTTACCGCAGCGGGATTGAATGCTACAAGTACGTCCGGGTGGTCACCTGCTGTGTAAATCTTGTGGTCACCTAGGCACATCTGGAATCCGGATACACCGGCAATAGTTCCTGCCGGGGCTCGAATCTCAGAGGGATAGTCCGGCAGGGAGTTAACGTCATTACCGTCTAGTGCTGCTAGGGCGGTAAGCTGGTTGCCAATGAGCTGCATGCCGTGGCCGGAATCAC
>CAYPNO010000402.1:0-1809 GCA_964411865.1 uncultured Desulfuromonas sp.
GAAATCAATGCCAAAAATTAAGACAAACCGTGGTGCTGCCAAGCGTTTTAAGAAGACCGGCACAGGTAAAATAACTCGCAGCAAGGCATTTACCAGCCACATACTGACCAAGAAGACCACGAAGCGAAAGCGTGATTTGCGCCACGGCACCTTGGTTCATGCATCAGACCATAAAAATATCAGCTGCCTAATTCCATACGTGTAATTTAAGTAATATTTGAACATTGTTTGTTCGGCTTTAAGACCGTGAACTGTTGGGATTTGTCTCCTCCTTCAGATCCGGCTGCGACTATAAGTCGTATTTTATTATTACAAGTTAATCAGGAGTAGCGAAATGCCGAGAGTAAAAAGAGGATTTAAAGCGAGACGTCGTCGTAATAAAGTACTTACGTTGGCTAAAGGATACCGTGGTGCGCGTGGCAAGTTGTTTCGTAGTGCGACGGAAGCTGTTGATCGTGGTCTGAAGTATGCGTACCGTGATCGTAGAACCAAAAAAAGGGATTTCCGTGCCTTGTGGATTGCGCGTATAAATGCCGCAGCACGAATTGACGGCCTGAGCTACAGCAAGTTGGTACATGGTCTCAAGCTTGCGGGGATAGCATTAGACCGTAAAATTCTTGCAGAAATTGCTGTTACTGATGCATCGGGCTTCAGCGAAGTAGTTGGTAAGGCCAAAGCGCAACTTCAGTAAAACTTGACGCTGTTTAAGCATACTTAAAAGAGGTGAGGTGAGAGTGCCTCCCCTCTTTTTTTTTCTTAAAATATGGAATTAACTCCACCATCCGTATTACTTCAGCAGACCAATCCAGTTTAATCTGCAATATATTCGAGGTAGAGGCTTATGGAACATCAACTTGAGGCAATGTTGCTCGAAGCTAACAAGGCTTTTCTTGACGCTGACAATGAAGCCGACCTGCATAGCATTCGTGTTCAGTATCTAGGGAAAAAAGGACGACTTACCGCCATTATGAAAGATATGGCGAAGCTCTCTGCTGCGGAGAGACCAAGAATGGGTGCTATCGTAAACAAAGTAAAAGATGAATTGTCTAGTGTTTTTGAGCAACAACTGCAGGTGTTGAAGCAACAGCATTTATCGAAACGGATGCAGCAGGAACGAATTGATGTCACTCTGCCCGGGCGTCACCATAAGATCGGGTCCAAGCATCCGATTACGCTAATAACTGAAGAGTTAGTTGAAATTTTTTCTTTCCTGGGTTTTTCTGTCGCTCAAGGTCCGGAAGTGGAGGAAGATTTTTACAACTTCGAAGCCCTGAATTTGCCCAAAGATCATCCTGCCCGTGATATGCAGGACACGTTTTATATCACGGACAATGAGGTTTTGCGTACCCATACATCGCCGGTACAGATTCGCAGCATGCTTCAGCATCAGCCCCCCTTGCGCATCATTGCCCCAGGTACGGTGTATAGAAGAGATTCAGATATAACACATAGCCCCATGTTTCATCAGATCGAAGGATTTATGGTGGATGAACATATTACCTTTGGTGATCTTAAAGGGGTTCTAACGGCCTTTATTATCGAATGTTTTGGCAAAAATGTAGGGGTTCGTTTTCGCCCCTCCTTTTTCCCCTTTACTGAGCCCAGTGCTGAAGTAGATATTCAGTGTGTTATCTGTGGCGGCAAGGGGTGTCGGGTATGCCAGAATTCAGGTTGGCTCGAAATTTTAGGAAGTGGCATGATTGACCCTGAAGTGTTCGCCTCGGTCAATTATTCCAGCCAAAAATACAGTTGATTTGCCTTTGGTACTGGGGTTAGAGCGAATCGCCATGCTTAAATACGGCGTCAATG
>CAYPNO010000403.1:0-1806 GCA_964411865.1 uncultured Desulfuromonas sp.
AAATCTTATCAGCGTTGAGCTGTCACTTAATCGCCAGAAAGGCGCAAAGGGACCGGACGCATGGCTGCCACCCGCGAATCAGTGCGAGTATGTGCTGCGTTTTATCCGTGTCGCCAGGAAATACGCTCTACAGGAGCCTGCCGCATTATCAAAGGTAAGGCAGCAGGTGTGCAGCCGATAGAGTAGAAGATCGAAGACATATTTTGTCACATAGAGGTTGTACAGGCCATATGTCCAAAGCAGCGAAGAAATACAAAATGCTTGAAGAGTATTTAGGTGATGCGACTCTTCTTGAGATTGCCCATAAACACAATGTATCTCAGGCTTATGTGGCGCAGGCAGCAAAGGAGCTGTGCCTGGAATACGCCAGGATACTTCCCCGAAGCCACCCGTTGAAAAAAAGACTCGACGGCGGCTTTTGCATGCAGCGATATGAATGGCGTGAATACACACAGGAGATCCTGGATTATGTCCAGAACAAATATATACATCACGGCTCAAAATCAGATCTAAGCCCGAGCATGAAGTTCTGGTCTCAACTGGACACAAGAGCGCAAAAACAGTTGAGCACTGTCTTCGATTCAGCAGATATGATTCCTGCCTGTCATGAGGAGTTTGAGCGCGAAGTTATATTCCCGCTGCTTAAAATGGATGCCAACGAACTCCTCTGTTATAAAAACCTCGGACGCAGAACGCTCCTGACATACGCAAAAGCCCTTAGCGCCGCAGGTTATCTGGAAAAACCAGAGGACTTTTCCGCGTACCCTGGAACGCAAAATAATAGCGGCATATACCAGGAGAAAACTCCGGAACGCAGCATCCGCAATCGCGACAGAAGAATTCGAAAGAAATTCGACTCAGGTATTCCTCCAGTTCAAATTGCCAAAGAGGCCAGGCTGCCCATACAGGAAATTGCACGCATAATTGAAAATGCCAAGGATGTTTAAACTGCATTGCCCTGCGCATGCCCTCAGCTGACATCTGGATCTATCCCGGCACAAGTTATTAGGACCATATAGCAAAAATATACACCATAAGCGCAAATATACATGTGGTGTATATTGAAAAAATCCCACAATTCTCCAGCTAAATAATCACCTTCTTTCGGTAAGTTACACTCTTGATGCTCCTTCTTTTCTGCTGAGGTTGAACCCTCACAGTGTATACAGCAGTTATACGTCAACCAGCTTTTGGATGCTGTTTGAAACGCAACAATTCTCCATCACCTCCCTGTGATATAAAAAATATCAACCAATTTCCTGTGTAATTACAGCACTTTAAAAATAGTGTCAGGTGATATCCTCCACCTGTTCATGCTTCTTGGCACGCAAGTAGCACTAACAGAAGGGCAAGAACGCAACACAACGTAAACGCTTTAAGCCTTCAAGGAAGGCGACAACGCATACACAGGAGGACATCATGAAAAAGTCTATCACCACTACCATCGCTACCCTGCTCGCAGCTTCTCCGGTGTACGCAGCTACTTCTGCAGCTTCTCACTCCGGGATTCTTACCTGGGCTTTCCTGGGTCTCTGCGGCCTCATCGTCGCTACCCAGCTTGTTCCTTCCATCATGCTCCTCATCGGCATCGGTAAGGGACTCAAGAGCAAGGAAGTTACCGAGCACTAAGGTTTCACAAATTACTTACACAGATTGAAACGATAGAAAAAACTCAAAACAACTCAAAAAGGAGATTCACCATGAAAGCACTGACTAAAACCGTATTGGCTACCCTGATCACCTTGAGCGCCACCCTGCCGGCTGCAGCAGCATCAACTGCCGGACGCGCGGATCACAGCGGGATTC
>CAYPNO010000404.1:0-1803 GCA_964411865.1 uncultured Desulfuromonas sp.
ATAATACTTCTTTTCTCCAGGTGAAAGATGTGAATTCATCCAACTCCTGAAGTTTCTCTGTTGTCCATTTCATGATTTCTGTTTTGCGACAAATTCAGAAATGACATCTAACACTGTTCAATGTGTCTCTTGAATTCCTGAAATTCATCTACTGCAATTATTCTATTTTCTTGGAGAATGTATTTCATTTACTTGTGCTTCCTAATCCACCTGTTCTTTCTCTTCCATTTTCTATTGTGTTGTCATCATCACAAAGAAGATATTTTTGAAACACTCCCTGACAGAATGCATCACCCTTCTTCAGATGAACTCTCTCAAAACTTGGGTTGTAATATTTCACCCAGATGTGTCCTTCATTCTTGATGTTGTCAAAATAATCTGAATCAACAATTCCAACAGTGTTGAGTAACATCAATCCATATTTGAATCCAAGACTTGACCTTGGATACATTTGAAGGACTTCATCTGCTTCCATCTGAACTTTGATTCCAGTTGGAATCAAAACTATTTCTTCTGGTTCAATGATGATGTTCAATGGACAAAAGAAATCATATCCTGCTGAGAACTTTGTTCCTCTTTTTGGAAGTTCAACACTGAGGTCTGAGTATCCATCTTTCTGTAACTGTCTTTCTGAAATCTTGTGAAAAAGTCTTGTCATTGTTTTCTCCTTACACTATGCAAATATCTGGAAAGTTCCACCACCATCCAACTATGTTTATGAAAAATGATTTCATCATTCCTCCTTCATATTCCTATTTTATTTATATTCAACAAAAACAAAATGAATGCAATTGCTGTCATGAGAATCGTGATGTCTAACACATCCCACTTGAGAAAGTAGTCATTTGACTTACTAAAACCCTTGTAGAATTGAAAAACTTTCTTTCTGAGTGTTATGAGTAGGGTTGAATGCTTTTTCATCTGAAATCAGCCGAATTCTATGTCAGGTTGTTCTGACTGTTCATTCTTCAGTTCTTCAATACACTTCTCCCACAGCTCTTGACCTCTCTGAAGGATTGCTTCATATTTAATTGTTGAACCGCCGATTAATGCTCTTTCATATTTGATATGTGCTTCACTCCACTCCATCAAAGTCAATGCTTTTGCCATTTCCTGATAAAGAGGATTTTCTCTGATAGATTCTATCAAATCAGCTACTCTATCAATGTGACACTCAAGAAAGATTTCTGATGGGCACTGAGAAGGATTGAAAATTGATAATTCTCTTGCTATCTTGTTATATGAATAATGATAATAATTTCCAACAGTGATTCTATGTTGTGATATCCATCCTTGAAAAAATGTGAAATCTGAAAGGTTTTGTATATTTCCATTTCTCATCATTGATTCTCTGTATAATCTTATAGGAGAGATTGTTCCTGGAACGGTTTCTGGAGCGAGAATTGATGTCACTGATTCAATTGTATATTCTAAATCTGACAAATCATAGACAGTCTGAGATGGGATTATTGATAACGGAAGAATCATTTTAGTTGAACCATCAAAATGAAATTCTGAGAATTTTTGATTGATTTTAGGAATGATATGATAATCCCAAACTATGTCATCTAATTCAACTCTATGATACTTATCTCCACACATCTTGAAAATCAAGTTTTTGAAAGTCAAGGCATCCATGAAATTTCTCCTTTGAAAATATTCTATTATTATTTATTTTCACTGCAAAGCATAAAAATTGCCTTGATATAAATTTCTTATTCTTTACAGAATCAAAAATTCTTTAGATTTCAAAAGAAATAAATAATTGTGAATATCATTAAAATTTCTTTGTCAAAATCAAGT
>CAYPNO010000405.1:0-1802 GCA_964411865.1 uncultured Desulfuromonas sp.
ATTATACATGTTAAATATAGAAGATATTATGGAAGAAACAGAAACAAAGGTGAGTTTAGCAAATTATTCACTAAGAATTATGGGGATGTCGGGATTTGGTAAAACTCCAATTTATGCGATGTTTGCGAAGAAATTTCAACAAGAATATAAAAGTGATAAGCCAGTATGTGCATTATTACCATTTGAACCAAGATATAAACACATTGCTGGATTATCAGTAATTAAACCTCCATTAAAGAGAGAAGATGGTTCTATATGTAAAAATGCAGATGGTAAAATTATTATGAAAGATACTATTTCTAATTGGGAAGAGTTATCTGAAATTGTAGAATCTTTAGTTGATGCTAAAATAAATAATCCTAATTTCAGAATTAGAAGAATTTGTTTCGACACAATAACAAAAATAGAATTATTGGGTCAAGCAGAAGTAATTAGACTAGATTTTGAAAAGACGAAAGAAGCTAAGAGCTTCAATAAAATAGGAAGTAGAGGTTCTGGATATTTGCAAAATGTAGAGATTGTAAGAGCCATGAAACAAAGATTAACAGATGTTGGATATATAATCGACCAATTAGTGCAAGTAAGAGAAAAGACTCTTATGGATGATATTACAGGGGAAGAATATAAAGTATGTTCCGCAGATTGTTCTGAAAGCTTAGATGGAAAGGCTTTCTTACAAGATGCAGATATATCTGTTGCTTTAGCCATTCCTAAAGTTTTAGTTAAAACTGGAGTTAAAAGTGGTGGTATGGATAAAGGTGCAGTAATTAAAACTACAGCTTTTGGGGGAAAAGTATTAGTATTAAATAGTAGTGGAGCTTATACAGGTATTAAATCACCATTTGAAAATGCTCCAGCAACTATTCCAGCAACTAATTTTGAGGAAACTGTAGATGCTTATTTCAAATTATTTAAAGAGAGGATGTCTTTAAAGATAGATAAGCCTTATGAAGAAAAAGCAAATGAAGAAATAAAAGAAAAAATAGAAAAAGAACATCAATTAGAAGATATAGAAAAAGGTAAAATTAAATCTAAAAAAGAAGATAAAATAATAGATGAATTTTTAGTATATTATTCTAGTTTAGTAAAAAATATGCAACCTACTGATATAAAAGCATGGCAAGATTATTTTAATTCATTAATGGCACAAAATAAAACAAAAGATATAAAAACAGCTTTAAAAGCTATGCCAAAAGAACAACTAGAACAATTATATCAACAATTTGGATATACACCTAAAAACAAGTAGGAGGAATATAAATGGAAGCCATTAAAGCTCTATTAACTTCAAATGAAAATCAAATAGTGGATTTAATAGATGCTTATGGTTTTTGCAATATTACACCTTGTGGCGATTCTATTAAATTTGCTTTTGATGATGAATCTAAAGGTTCTTGTGTAATTAAGACCGACACTCTACAATATACCCGTTGGTCTAATAATACACATGGAGATATTGTAACAGCCATTATGCACAAGATGAATTTTTCATTTAAAGAAGCTGTTTTTGATATAAAAACTAAATTAGGTCTTTCTACAAATTCAAATATAGTTTTAGTTTCCAAACCCACAAGAAAGAGTATTTTTAGTTTACTAAAAGATAACCTAAAAATGATAAAAGGAACTTTTGAATATACACAATGTGATATTAATAAATACCAACCAATTATATCTACAATGTTTAGAAGAGATAATATATTCCTAAATACCCAATGTTTTTTTGATATTAGATATGATAAAGAAACAGATAGAATAGTAATCTTTTGGAAAGATATAAATGGCAAAGTGGTAGGAAATACAGC
>CAYPNO010000406.1:0-1796 GCA_964411865.1 uncultured Desulfuromonas sp.
CAAAATCAAGTTTCTTTAAAAATAAAAATTTCAATACTGAAAATTTAAATACACCACTATTATAATAAAAAGAAAACAAAGACTGTAGAAAAAGAAGTCTTTCCTACTTTGTTGTTCTTGCCTTCAGAATTTCAATTGAGTTCAGAAACTCAAGTTCTCTTTGTGACAACATGCTTCTTTGATTGAGTGACCTCAATTCCTTTTGTTGTTTTTCTGAGAACAGTTTTTCCTTGAACAATCCATCAAGGTGTTTCTGATACAATTCATCACCATTTGCTTTGCAGAAAACATGACAACTTCTCATTGTTCTCTCATAGTCACATTGTTCCATCTTTGGAATCAATTGTTGCAACTGTGATTCTTCAATTGAGAGTTCAATTTGAATTTCCATTTGTTCTTTTGGTTCAAACCATTTTTCTGAAAACATGGGTGACTTGACTGCTTTGTAGATGTTGTCAATTGCATTCAGATGTTCTATGACATGTTGTTTGTAGCTCAGAGAAGAATTGTTCACTTTCTCAAGGACTTCTTCTTTGAGTTGTTTCCAACATTTGACAGTGAAAGATGTTTTCTTTCTTTCCTCATAGATTTTTCTGACTGTTTCAACAAAATCTGCATAGTCTTTCTGAGTGAGCAAGACATCTGATTGACTGCAAGGCTGTTCTTCTTCCATGCTTTTCTGGGAACAGTTTTCCTTTTTGACAATCAGAGAGTCTTTGTGTCCTTTCTTTGCACCTCTACAACCACCAATGAATGATTCCTGGAATCGTTGTGACTTTTCATTGCCGAATTCATCACTGTCAAGTGATGCTTTCCTGTGAAGTGCTATTGAGTTGATTGTGTTCTGTTCATTGCAGAGCAGAACAAAGTTCTCATATGAGTTCAGTGTGAACTCTTTTCCAAACTTGTTCAATTGATTTGTGATGTCCTGTGATGAGAAATAATCTCTTGAGATTGATTGTCTGTTCATGTAGAAGAACATTCTCAATCCAAAGAGTCCTTTCCAGACAAATGACATCCTTGATTTTTCAACAAACTCTTCAGCTCGTTTCACACTTTCATCAGTGAAAACAAATCCTCTGAAAAGATTCTGTTGTTCTATGTTGTAGCTTTGTTTCTCAAACCATGATGTTCCAGCTTGGATTGATTTGATTTCAAATCCAACCTGTTTGCATGCTTTCTTGATGTCATACATTGTCAGTCCAGTTGAAACTCTGATTTGTTTCTCTGTGAAAGGAATCATTCCTCTTGTTGCCATGACAAGCATGACAGTTGTGAAGATTGTTTCATTCTCAGGAAGATTCTTTCTGATTTCACTGTTGATGTTGACATCAAAGATGTGAGGCAGTGCATAGCCAAATCTTGACCACTCTGAACCTCTGTTTCCATTCCAGTAGTAGAATTCCTTCTCACCTCTAACTTTCTTCTTGAACAGTTGATTTCCCTTTGAATACATTGAATCAAAAGGTGTTGTCAATTTCTCAAGTGTTGTCTTGATTTCCTTTTCAGAATAGTTGAGTTCCTTTTGAAAATCTGAGACAGTCATTCTTGCATATCTTGTTGGAAAATTATTGATTGTTGGGTTTGTTGACTGAGCAACTGAGATGAGTTCAAGTGCAAGTTTTTTCTTGATTCCACACTTCTTGATTTCTCTGAGACAGTTCTTGATGAAGTTGTGTTGAAAAATCTTTCTATTTGAAATTTTCAAATCCACTGAGAAACATCCTCAATAATTTATGTCATTTTCTTATAATATCTATTTTATTTTAAAAGTCAAATTTATTCTCATCCATATT
>CAYPNO010000407.1:0-1790 GCA_964411865.1 uncultured Desulfuromonas sp.
CGGGGGTACCTACTGGTTACTCTGATCTTGATACCATGACAGCTGGACTTCAGAAAGGCGATCTTTTAATAGTCGCTGGACGCCCCTCCATGGGTAAAACTGCATTCGGGGTAAATATCATCGAACATGCAACGATACACGCCAAAAATACTGTCCCTGCGATGATTTTTTCTTTGGAGATGAGTAAAGAACAATTGGTGCAAAGGATGCTGTGTTCAGTCTCGCGCGTAGATGCTGCGCGCTTGCGTACTGGGCATTTAGGCGACTCCGACTGGCCTAAATTAACTAATGGGGCTGGAATGTTGTCCGAGGCGAATATCTTTATTGATGACACTCCGGCTATATCAGTGTTGGAATTAAGAGCAAAAGCTAGACGCTTGAAGGCTGAACATAACCTTGGACTCGTGATCGTCGATTACTTGCAGTTGATGCAAGGTAGCAACTCGGAAAGTCGTCAGCAGGAAATCTCTGAGATTTCACGTTCCCTAAAGGCTCTGGCAAAGGAACTTGCGTTACCCATAATAGCGCTGTCACAGTTAAACCGTTCGTTAGAGAGTCGAACGGATAAGCGCCCGATGATGGCAGATTTGCGAGAATCCGGAGCGATAGAGCAAGATGCAGACGTAATTATGTTTGTGTACCGAGAATCAGTTTACTGCGAGGCATGTCGGCGTCGGGACGGATCTTGTGACAAGGACCACGCTAACGACGCCGAAATCATTGTTGCTAAACAACGTAATGGTCCTATCGGCACCGTGCATCTTACATTCAAGGGTGAGTTTACTCGGTTTGAAAATCAATCAAGACGGGTGGAGCATTGAAATCTTCAACTTAGCCCGGCAGGGTCAATATGTCGGTGTAGAGTTGCCTAGCACTTGCTATTCCCAGTGCGGCATGGAGAAATGCCTAAAGTGGTCATTTTCTTGCGCAAGGTGTTGCGATTTATTCCGAGTATTTTAGCCGCCAGAAGCTGATTCCCTTTGGTTTTTTCTAGAATGATCCGCAGTAAAGGACGCTCCATCTGATACAAAACCATATTGTATAAATCGTTTATTTCTATAATGTCTTCTTGCATGAGTGACGAGCGTAGTTTTGCTTCAATGATAGATTCAAGCGACTGTGTTTCTGGTGTATGCTCGGGATTAGTGTGCATTTCAGTTGCTCCAGGTGTTGGTGGGGATCAATTCTGTAGGTCCAAAAAAATCATCAAGTAAAGCGTTAAGGTCTGCGATATCTTGAATTCTATTCACTTGCTGGCGAAAATCGCTTGCACCACTAAGGCCACGGGCGTACCAACACAGATGTTTGCGCATTTCGGGAATCGCCCGCGTATCACGCATGTCCTCGCGTTGTAGCTTCAAGTGTTGGCGCGCAACCTCACCGCGCTCAGCGCGCGACGGTTTGTGCAGCGGGCGTCCTTGGCGCAGAGCTAGAATATTTGCGACCAGCCATGGATTGCCGTAGCTGCCCCTGCCAAGCATTATCCCATCGCAGCCGGTCTGAACTAGCATGGCAGCGGCGTCAGCTGCGCACAGAATATCACCGCTACCAATAACTGGAATAGACATCGCTTGCTTTAAAAGGGTGATATCTTCCCAGGCGGCGCGACCTCCAAAACCTTGGGTCTTTGTGCGCGGATGAAGTGTTACCGCATCAATTCCTTCCAACTCGGCTATACGCCCAATTTCAAGAAAGTTTCTTTGTTCTAAATCCCAGCCAGAACGAATTTTTATGCTCAGTGGGAGTTTACTCACTCGTCGCACTGCGGTCATAACGGCCCCGGCACGGGC
>CAYPNO010000408.1:0-1790 GCA_964411865.1 uncultured Desulfuromonas sp.
CCTTGAAGAAGAGCTGGACGACTGGAATCAGGAAAAACTCCTCCACGCCTCGTCCTCCCTTTTTTCAGATGAAAAATATCTCCATATCAGAGAGCTTCTTGCCGGAACGGCCCAGGAGCGGCAGGCGCCGTCAGCCTCGGCCTGGGCTGAAAAATGGCTGGCCCAGGATGATCAAGGGCTTAATCCAACCCAGCAGAGGGCCCTGATGCTGGCCTTTCAACACCGTACCTCAATGATCCAGGGTCCGCCCGGCACAGGAAAAACCCATCTGCTCGGATGGATCATCATTGCCCTGATCCTTTGCGCCCATGATGCTGGAACGCCCCTTCGCATCGGCATCAGCGCCCTGACCCACCAGGCCATTGACACGGTGTTGAAAAAAATAGCCCGGCTGGTAAATGAACATCTGCCTGGAGGAAAATTTCCCGGCCGGTGTGTGAAATGGGGCGAGGATAAATCCCCAGGGGCAGAAGGAGCAGAAGGGGCAGAAACATCCCTTTCCGGTCATTGCCCAGGTATGAAGGTTGAATACACAAAGGATGCCCACGGCCTTTCCGGTCATCCCTGGCTGATTCTGGGCGGAACAGGATACGGGTTTTATTCCCTGTTTAACAGCAAAAAAAAGGGGTTTCCCCCGGCACTGGACTGGGTGATCTTTGATGAGGCCTCCCAGCTAGCAATGCCCCAGGCTTTGCTCAGCCTTATGTACGCCAGGAAGAATTTTCTCTTTCTCGGGGATGTTAACCAGCTTGCGCCCATTGTCATGGGAGACTACAGGGGCGGTGAAACGGAAAACGGGGTCAATTTCAACGAATCCATTCTGTCCAACATCAAAGATCTCTACCCGGATCACCACAGGGTCACCCTTGACACCACCTATAGGATGAACAAAGAAATCTGTGCATTCCCTTCAAAGACCTGGTACGACAATATCCTCGTTCCTGACCCTTCAGTGGAAAATATAAGGCTTTGCCTGGATACCATCCATGAACGACAGAACCGCCACGGCCGGAGCAGGGGAGGTGGTCCTGTTCCGGCGGGGATGGAAATTTTCCCAAAAATGGCGCCTGGGAACGAGTATCCCGTAAACCGGACAGGGGATGACCTTACCCTCGGTCGTATCCTCAATCCTGAACAGCCTGTTGTGCTGGTCCTGATGGAACACCGGGGATGCTCCCAGCGGTCGGATATGGAGGCAGACCTCATGGCGGCCCTGGCCCGCCGCCTGATTGTCGGTCATGGTCTCACCCCGGATCAGATGGCCCTTGTCACCCCCCACAGGGCCCAGAACAATGCCATACTCCAGCGCCTGGAAGAGACACTCGCAGATGGGGCAAAGGGTAATTTACACCTCCCCCTTGTGGACACTGTGGAGCGGGTCCAGGGTGGTGAGCGGGACGTGATACTTTTCGGACTCACAGCATCCCACCCCGACCATTTGCTCAACGAATTTTTAAACAGCCCCAACCGCCTCAATGTGGCCATGACCCGGGCCAGGAAAAAACTGGTGATCATCGGCAGCAATGCCTTTTTTTCCCTCCTCCCCAACTCGGAAAATCTGCTTGCCAAAAACAGCTGCTTTAAGCAGCTGCTGGCCCATTGCCACGCCAGGAACGCTGTTTTTCACTTTCCTGCTGAAAAATAACTTCAGCCCTGACCCTGGAGAGAATGAGCCAGCGGCCGGGGTTTGCCGAAACCCTGGAAGTTCCCTTGTCATGATACAATACAGGGATACCTTGTGTAAATGTCGGTAATAAATAGTATTCCTTGACTTTTTGTCTTGAAATGGT
>CAYPNO010000409.1:0-1788 GCA_964411865.1 uncultured Desulfuromonas sp.
CCAGTTTGTGAAATGGACGCTTCTTTGCACCTTCCCGAAGCGGATCAATGCCGAACAGACTAATCAGCCACTGATTCAGGAGAAGCTTGTCCCTGAATTTATGCTGTTTAGGTCCTTTGGATTTTCGTTTAGCCATTAGGATTGTCCTCCGGTTTTAACCACAGAACACACGGAAGACACAGAAAGATTTATTAACCACGAAAAGCACGAAATACACCAAAGTTGACTATTCATGGGCGCCACCTTTATTCTTGGCAGGAAGCTGCTTGGCGGCCTGCTCCAGATCCTTTATATATGCTTCTTCAGCCTGAGTTTCTATGTGTTCACGCCTTTTCGACTCGAGTTGTTCATATTCCTTACGGGCGTAGTCATCGGCCTGTTTTTTTGAAATATTACCTGCATTTTGCAGGATGTTATAGTCATTGAATTCCAAAAAGGCATCCAGTTTTTCCTGCCAGTCCTTCATAAAAACCTGTTGCCGTTGTTTTGCTTGCCGTTCCGCATAATCAAGCCACATGCCTACAATAAGGTTCAGTCCGTCTATCTCATCCTCTTTAAGATAGTTCTTCGCCGTCGTGACATCGGTTTTGCGAACGACTTCACTTTTCCAGGAGGTCAGCCCCATATTGGGCAACTGATGGTTGGCTCGTTGCTGGATCAATCCCGCAGCCGTAAGGCCGGTAACAGCATAATGAAGCTTGTTCTGAATAATGCTGAAGAACACTGTGGTCTCTTTCAGGCTCGGTTCGTAATCTGCCGCCAGCTTAAAAATTTCCCGTACTCGAAGATACATACGCCGCTCACTGGCACGAATATCCCGAATCCGTTCCAGCATTTCGTCAAAATAGTCTGGCACTTCAGAACCAGCTACAGGCGGATTCTTCAGGCGCTCGTCATCCATGACAAAGCCTTTGATGATATATTCCTTCAATCGCTCAGTCGCCCAGATGCGGAAGCGGGTCGCAACCAGGCTTTTTACCCGATAACCCACCGAAATTACCGCATCCAGGTTATAAAAAAGCATCTGACGGCGTACCGCCCGGGAGCCTTCTTTTCGAACTACCGAGAATTCCTCGGCTGTTGCCTCCCGGCTCAGTTCCCCCTCATCATAAATATTTTTCAGGTGAAGCGATATATTGTCAGCAGAACACTGAAACAACAGGGCCATATCGCTTTGCGTCATCCATAAGGACTCGTTTACCAGACGCACATCTACCTTGGTCTGCCCATCATCCGTTTTATAAATCAACACCTCTCCACCGGCTGGAATTATTTTTCCTGTTTCTGTGTTTTCTGTGTGTTCCGTGGTTACTTTCTTCTTTTCGTATTTTTTGTGGTTGCTCATTCACCCACCTCCCACATTTTCTTGTGGAATTCCTCTTCGATAAGGCGGACCTTCCAGTTTTCATCATCCTTTTTCAGGTTGGGCAGGTTGTTAGAGCCGTTGACATAGATGGTGTCGTATTCAAAGTCGCGGGTTGAAATGCGGTATTTTTCGAACCACTCGTCCAGCATCAGGTTGTCTTCTTCCAGATTACCGATGAGCTTACGCCACACAATCAGCACACGCTCTTTCTGTCCGTTGTTGGGGTTCATCGGATCGGCTGGCACCCAGCCTTCCAGCTTCCTAAACCACCAGGTTTTCTCTTTGGAACCACAGATGGACACGGATGAACACGGATTGTTTTTTTCTTGTTCTTTATCTGTGTCTATCTGTGTGAATCCGTGGTTAACCTGTTTTATTTTTCCATCCACCACCAATTTTGTGTGCTGGTCTTCGGGCAGTTC
>CAYPNO010000410.1:0-1783 GCA_964411865.1 uncultured Desulfuromonas sp.
AGAGGATGCAATCACAAATGGTGACAGTGGTTTACCTTTGGCGTCAGTGATTTTTTGCAGCTTTTGGGCAATTTCGGCAGGAATTTCAACTGATGCTTCTTCAATGGCCAAATCATCAGTAGTTTGAAAGGCAGGCGGATACTCGTCAAGATCCGACAGGGTTTTGACCCAGTATTCTTTATCTTTTTGCATGTCAGCTGACTGTATATATTTGCTTTCGGAGTTAATGTAATTTTGGTAATCTTCATGGGGCAATTGCCAGTCATGCCCGCTTCGCAACGCTTCAATACACTCCTTGAGCTGACTTGCAAGAATAAAACAGCTGGTGCCGTCAAAAATCAGGTGATGAATTATCATGATCACTTGAATCTCCTGGGCGGTGTAGATAATATCAAAACGGTACAGCGGCGCATCAAATAGAGTTGGGAACACATGGTCAAGCAGCCGATTGTGCAGGCGTTTTATATCATGCTCTGTGGCCTCTTCGAGCTCGTGTTCGAAAAAGCATGACTCGTCAAAATCTCCGTAGTACTGTTCGAAATCCATCTGGGCAGTTTTGTGCATGCGAAGCAGCAGATTACCTCGGGCAACCGCATACAAAGCTTTTTTCACATAGGGTTTGTCATGAACATCAAGAGTAAGGGATAAAGGAATATTATAAGCTTTTGTTCCCGGTAAGCGCAGCTCGGTGGTCAGAACTCTGGTCTGGGCACTAGACAGCGGAAATGTTTTCATGATTTTTCTCCCTGGATTTAAGGCTTACAACAAACTCGGATTTTAACACGTATTCTCTTGTGAGGCCAGATAAGAAGGTGCAACAATCGACCTGTTTCAGCGAATAAGATGGCATCTGCTCTGATTCGCTTTTTACAGCAAAGGCGAGACGATAATTCGTATCAAAAAACTCACACAACCTGAATGAATACCCAACGGATTCACCACAATGGTAAAGCAAGGGCCTAAAAAATGAGATTCCGTCTCGTTGGCCGGAATGACGAGAAGAAACACCGTCATTCCAGCGCAGGCGGAAATCTGCTGTATATGCCGCTTTTGGAGGCAACGGGTTTAATTCGACGTGCAGGTCTTCGAGTGAGATTTTAAAACCCTGGCCTGTGGCTTTCATGTAGCTTTCTTTAAGCACCCAAAAATCGTAAAAGGCCTGCAGCTGCAAAGATTGGGGCAGCGAGGCCATATAAGCCCGCTCTTTAATCGAAAAATAGTGCCGGGCAACGTCGGACATATCCCGTTGCACTTTCTCGATATCTACGCCAATGGGGGCCGATGCAACGGCGCAAATGACCCAGTTTCCAGAGTGAGAAATATTAAAATGAAAATCTTTACAGTTCTCGAGTGCGGGCTTTCCGTCAGTGCCATATTCTAATTTTACAGGCAGCTGCGCTTGCGGATATCTTGCTCGGATAACCAGAGCGAGCAAAAGGCCAGCACCTAGGCATAGCTGTCTATCATTATGTTGATAAAATCTCTGTGCTTTGATCAGACGCTCATGGTTTATCAGAGATTTGTACAGGCCTGTTTCTGTTGGTAAGTCATTAATGTTTGCCGCATAAATACAGACTTTCACGTTTGCCCTTTCGGCGCAGATGCCTAATACAGCTATCTACGGCTACTTTTCTGGAAACACCAGCCTTGTCAGATTATTGCCATGCTGATATTTGTGATTAATTTTGATACCTATAAACCTGATCAGGTGCAGGCCCAGACCTCCGATCATCGCGTGAAATTATGGCTGCGATGATCCAGTCCCCAGGGCGCAAATTCTGTC
>CAYPNO010000411.1:0-1776 GCA_964411865.1 uncultured Desulfuromonas sp.
GCATGTCATGGAGCATAGCCTATACCGTAAAAGCAATCAAGCAAGAACGTCCCCTGCTGCTCCGTCGTCCCCTGCTGCTCGCTGCTGCTCGAGATTGAACCATAAACAACGCGGGTGTCGCGCAGGCAGTGAAAACTTAAAAAGAGTCTCCTCCGCAGAATCTGTGGAGGAGGCAGCAGAAGCGGTAGCTCAGTGTTTTTATATGTTGCAGTGCCGCATCCCCCCAACCGTCATCCCGGACTCGATCCGGGATCTCCTCAAAAGAGAGATTGCGGATCAAGCCCGCAATGACGGTATTCTGCTGACGAGCCAAAGACTAGGCACGTCAAACAGGCGGTTCTACACCAGCATGCTTGCAATGGCTGCGGTCATACTGGTTACCAAGGTTCCTGCCAATAGCGATCTAAACCCAAGGGCGACAATTTCTTGCCCCCTCTCTGGCGCCATTGCCTTCAAACCGCCGAGCATAATCCGCAAACTACGCTCGCTTAGCGTACCTGCAGGGAGCTGCGCCATGTTGAGGTAGGCAATAAAACAGTAACGACGAGAGCGCACTGAGCAGCAGCACCATCGGCAGCCCGCGAAAGGCCAAAATATAGGCGCTGCCGTCGAAGGGTTCTACAAACGGTAGTGTCCCGCCACCGAGATACCCAAAGACCATACTAGTGCCGGCTTGAGTCGATTGCTCTAGCACACTACGCCATCATCAGACATCGGGCCAGAACCAACGCTGGATCCTCTCAGCCGAGTTTTCTGCCGTATTTTGCGCCGTGTGCATCCGGTAATTAAGTCCAAACAGGGTACTCAGATCGGCGGCAGTCAGTTGCTCCGTTGCGATGTGGCGCAAAACGCGTCCTTCGTGGAGGAGCACTACCTGATCGGCCCAGTGGAGGGCGAGGTTGATATCGTGCATGCTGAAAATGACCGTAGAGCGGTGCTGGCGACTGATGGTGTGGAGTTTTTTCATCAGACACAGCTGGTGGCTTGGGTCGAGGTTGTTGGTGGGTTCATCGAGGAGCAGAATCTGCGCTTGTTGCGCTAAGGCGCGCGCAATAACCGCCATCTGTATTTGCCCACCGCTCAACTCCCCCATGGGGCGAAATGCCAGGGGGGTGAGTCCCATCTGTGCCAAACTCTCCTCCACCGATCGTAGATCTGTCGGGGCTGGTTTGGAAGCCCAACCACTCTGATGCGGGAGGCGTCCGAGCAGGACATAGTCGAACACCGTCAACGCTGGTGGCTGCGCGCTTTGGGCTACATAGGCGCAGTGCTGGGCAATCTGGCGTGGGTCGAGACTGGACAGAGGATAATTTGCTGGCGCACCGAGGACTATCTGTCCCTCATCTGGTTTGAGAATCCCGGCCATCAGTTTGATCAGGGTTGATTTACCCGATCCATTGATGCCGAGCAGGGCCGTCAGGCGTCCACTACTCAGGGTAGTATTTACCTGCTGCAGGACAGGTTTTTTAGGATGATAGGCGAAGCTAAGCTGTTTTAGGCTCAGGTCCATGGGTTCCTCCGCGTGAACAGCAGAGCGAGGAACAAAGGCGCACCAAGAAAGGCCGTGACCACCCCGGCGGGAAAGGTCAGCGGTGCGAACAGTGTTCTCCCCAGCATATCTGCAAGCAGAAGTAGAATCGCTCCGCTCAAGGCACACAGGGGCAGGCGCGCGGTTACATCTTCGCCAACCAGCAAGCGTACCAGATGAGGCGCGACAAGACCGATAAAGCTGATTACGCCGAGCATGGTCACGGTGATGGCTGTCATTACCGCCAC
>CAYPNO010000412.1:0-1773 GCA_964411865.1 uncultured Desulfuromonas sp.
GCGACGTTAGTGTTGATTGTTAGTGCCATGATGTTTCCTCCATGATGTTTGAGTGAGGGCTTCCTGCCCGGTGGTACGTGGTTGGTTTTAGATTGGTTCTAGTTTGGTCGGTGGTGCGTCGGGGCTAGCGTATAATAGTTGTTTACCCCCCTTTCCGTGCTCTGTTTCCCCGTTAGTGCTTTTCCTTAGTGGTTTATTTTTTCCATGTCCTTGGTGTGCTCTTCGACAACTTGGGGCGGGGGGTTTAGGGGAAAAGTGAATTAATTTTGGTTTTTTGGGTAAAAAGCACCCCCTTTTCTGCTGCGCTCCCTTCCCCCCTGCGAAGTAGGGGGATTGAGGGGGGGTGGAAAATGTAGGAGCGATTCATGAATCGCCCTTGCTACTTTCCGCCGCTTTGCGCAGATAAGGTTCGACGCGTAACGATGGTATTGGCGTTGTTGCGCTGGAATCTTTCTTCTATACGTAACCCCTTGAGTCAGCTATCATCTGCGGTTACGCATTTCTTGCGAAGGTTCCATTATTTTCCATGACCTTACTTACACTGACGGAGTGGATATGGATAAACCGTTCATTATAACTATGGGTGATCCTGCCGGGATCGGCCCTGAGATTATTATACAGGCGCTTTTAGCCGGAGCGCTGGCTTCTGCTGCGCCCGACGCTGGCGGGGTGAAGGGCAATTCCTTTGTAGTGGCCGGAGACGTTGCGATGTTGTGCCGTGCCGCTGCGGTGCTTGGGCACAAACCTGATGTGGTCGCTGGTGCCGGTGCGGAGCTGGTGCTTAGGTTTGCGCAGCAGCGTCTGCGGGTGATGCCGTTATCGCAGCTTGACCCTGAGCTGACTCCGTGCGGGCGCATAAGCGCTGCCAACGGACGCGCCATGCTGGACTATATCGAATGGGCCTGTGCGCGTTGTCAAGCGGGAGAGGCTGCGGGGATGATCACCGCCCCGATTCAAAAAGAGGCGATTCATGCTGCGGGGTGCGAGTTCCCCGGACATACGGAACTGCTGGCGCAGCGCTGCGGGGTGGAAAAGGTGGTGATGATGCTGGCGGGGCCGCGCCTGAGGGTGTGTCTGGTGACTACCCATCTGGCGCTGAGGGATGTGCCCGCTGCGGTGACCACTGCAGAGGTGCTGGCGACCATCAAGATTACACATACAGCTATGCAGCGCTACTTTTGCCCGACAGCCGCGCCGCGCATCGCGGTGCTGGCCCTTAATCCGCACGCGGGGGAAGGGGGGCTGTTCGGGGATGAAGAGGAGCGGTTTATTGTTCCGGCACTGGAGCAAGCGCGTACGTTGGGAATTCAGGCCAGCGGCCCACATAGTGCCGACACCCTGTTCCACTTCGCGGTGCAGGGGGCGTACGATGCCGTGGTATGTATGTACCACGATCAGGGGCTGATTCCGCTGAAGCTGCTCCACTTTGACGACGGGGTCAATGTCACCCTGGGGCTGCCCATAATTCGCACCTCGGTGGATCATGGCACTGCATATGATCTGGCGGGAAGTGGCAAGGCCAGTGCACAGAGTCTGATCGCCGCCATCAATATGGCGGTGCAGATGGGTATACCGAGCAGAGGAATTGATAGCTCGTGGGATGGCTCGAGTTAGGCAAGTGTCAGCTAAAGAAAAATAAGCCAAAACAGGAAGGTTTATGCATGTTCGATAAAATTATTGTCAAGGGAGCGCGTGAGCACAACCTGAAGAATATCGACGTGGAGATACCCCGAGATAAACTTGTGGTAATCACCGGAGTGTCGGGGTCGGGTA
>CAYPNO010000413.1:0-1772 GCA_964411865.1 uncultured Desulfuromonas sp.
CCGTCCACCCCGTGTGCAGCATAAACGGGGTGGGGGATCATGCAGTGGGCCAGGGCACTTGCGGCCGAGCCGTTGGGGGCCGCGCCGGCGTACCAGCGCCACCGGCCGGAAACCACGCTGCTGTACCGGCTGGTGGAGCGCTACTGGCCGGAGCTGGAGGCGTTGCTGGATCGCCGTGGCCAGCAACTGCCCCGGTATGTGCGCGACGAGTTCGAAGGCTACCTGAAGTGCGGGCGGCTGGAACACGGCTTTCTCCGGGTAGTGTGCGATGAGTGCGGCGACGAACGACTGCTGGGATTCAGTTGCAAGTGTCGGGGCTTCTGCCCGAGTTGCGGGGCCAAGCGGATGGTGGAGGGTGCAGCCCTGCTGGTGGACGAAATCCTGCCGGCCGACCCGATCCGGCAATGGGTGATCAGTTTTCCGTTCCAGTTACGCATCCTGTTCGCCCGGCACCCGGAGTGGATGACCGAGGTGTTGCGGATCGTCTGGCAGGTACTTTCGGGACACCTGATCCGCCGTGCCGGCCGCACCCGCACGACCGCGAAGACGGGTGCGGTGACGCTGATCCAGCGTTTTGGCTCGGCGCTCAATCTCAACATTCACTTTCACCTGTTGCTGCTCGACGGCGTGTACGCCGACAACGGCCACGGCAAGATGCGCTTCTACCGGGTCAAGGATCCGACCGGTCAGGAGATCCGGGAATTGCTCGGGAAGATCGTCCAGCGGGTGGCGAAGCGACTGGAAAAGCGCGGGGTCCTGACGCGGGATGACGAGACCAGCTACCTGACGCTGGACGGGCTGGAGGACGACCCGCTGCTGCAATGGGCGGGTTCGTCGGTGCATTACCGGATCGCGGAAGGGCCGGGCCGGGGGCAGAAGGTCTTCACCCTGCAGACCCTGCCAGGCCGGAATACGAAACCCGAGAGCGAGCAGGTGGCCAAACTGTCCGGCTTTTCGCTGCACGCCGGCGTGATGGCCGAGGGGCACGAGCGCAAGAAACGGGAACACCTGTGCCGGTATATCACGCGGTCGGCCGTGTCGGAGCAGCGGCTGTCGCTCACGGCGAACGGTCAGGTTCGCTACTCGCTGAAAACCCCGTACCGGGATGGAACGACCAGTGTGCTGTTCGACCCGCTGGATTTTCTGGTGCGGCTGGCAGCGCTGGTGCCCAAGCCGCGCGTCAACCTGACGCGTTACCACGGAGTGTTCGCACCCAACAGCGCAGACCGTGGACTGATCACGCCGGGCGGACGCGGCCGGGGCGGGGTGAAATCCACCGCCCGGGACAAACGAGAAGACGATACCCCGGAGCGCAAGCGATACCGGATGACCTGGGCGCAGGGGCTCAAGCGGGTCTACCGGATCGATGTGGAACGGTGCGACCGGTGCGGGGGCAAGGCGCGGGCGATTGCCTGCATCAAGGATCAGGCAGCGATCAACGCGATACTGGCGCACCTGGAAAAGATGGGGCGACTGCCGGGCAACGACGGCGGCGGCAGGGCATTGGGCAAGACCGGAGGAGGGGAGCTGGCCACCGGTCGGGCACCGCCGGACCCCGAATGGCAGTGCGGTCTGTTTGACTGACTGGCCGGCCGGTCGATCAGGGGAACCCCAAACGAAATGATTGGATGTTGACCGGGAAATGGTCGATGCGGACGCGTTTGGCCCGGATCAGCGAAAGTGGGTGATTGGGGGGGGATGGGCCGGTGGATTGGGGCCAAGGACTCGTGACACACAACGCGGCGGCACTCTCCGCAATGGGCCAGATGGGC
>CAYPNO010000414.1:0-1769 GCA_964411865.1 uncultured Desulfuromonas sp.
GAGGCACTCCAAGCCCAGCCTGGATAAGCTGCTTTTGGTAACCACTGAGCCTGCCATGTTTACCCGTGTTCACGAATATGAAGGATGTAATAAATGTTTCTGCTTGATCAACCATACATTTCAGATTTTTTCCGCCGAACCCTTAAAGAGCACCGTATCCCGGTGATCGCGACTCCGGCAGCCTTGCAAATGGATTTACTCCCTGGCACTAACCTGGTAGATCCAGCTGAGGCCGTGGCACAGATAAGTGCCAAAATCGGAGCATATGCAGGTTCTAGTGAAGATTCAGGACAATTTTCTCCACTTTATACAACCTCGGAGAATGCCCTCGTCTGGATAGCCACCAACCTCTCGAATACCGATATCCCGGCAACAATTAATCTGTTTAAAGATAAGCTTAAATTCCGTCGCCATACCAAGGCGTTGTTTCCCGATTTTTTCTTTCAGGGGGTGCAACATTCAGAGCTGGCGACGCTGAATATCGAAAAGTTGAAGTTTCCCTTTATTATAAAGCCCTCGGTTGGGTTTTTCAGTATGGGAGTACACAAGGTTGACTCTGCGGAAGACTGGCTGCCTGTTGTGGCACGGATCAATGCCGAGATTGCCATGAACCAGCAGATCTACCCGCTTGCAGTGCTCGACACCGCCACCTTTATTCTGGAGGAATGCATCGAAGGGGATGAGTTTGCCGTAGATGTCTATTTTGATTCCGATGGAAACGCGGTGGTGGTTGGTATCCATCAACATCTATTTGCTTGCGCCAAAGATGTTAGTGACCGTGTCTACATCACCTCGAAACAGATTGTATCTGCACATCTCGATGAATTCACCGCCTTTGCTACGGCTGTCGGAAAACAACTCGGGGTGCGAAACTTCCCCGTGCATATAGAGTTGCGTCGTCAGGGGGGGATCATCCTGCCCATTGAAGTCAACCCAATGCGCTTTGGCGGCTGGTGTACCACTGCTGATTCCACCGCTATGGCATTCAATTTTAATCCGTATGTTGCCTACTATACTAGGCAGGTACCAGACTGGAGTACCATCCTTAAAGGTAAGGACGACACCGTTAACAGCCTTGTTGTACTGGACAACTCTACTGGGCTCGCCCCGACCGAAATCGCGGGATTTGACTACGCGGCCCTGACCTCCGATTTTGAACAGGTGCTGGAGTTACGCCGTATTGATTACCGGCGCTACAATGTGTTTGGGTTTCTGTTCAGCGCGACTAGGGCGGACAATATGCTTGAGCTAGAGCGGATCCTGCAATCGAACTTAAGTGACTATGTCCTGCATTGAGAAGGGCGACATTCGACTGTCTTTATGGGTGCGAAGGTTCCCTGATATTTTAAATTGCTAGACATACAGATTATGTTTGGCGCAAATCCAATAGCGTGGTATTGCTTAGCATATAGGAATAATTCGGATCAAGCGCTGATCCGAATTACTAACGGCCTGAAATGCCAAACTGGCAGGCCAGAACCAGATGCAGGAGGACAGCGAATGGAACAATATGTATGTGGACCATGTGGCTATGTGTATGATCCCGCTGAGGGTGATCCAGATAATGGGGTTGAGGCAGGAACTGCCTTTGCCGATTTGCCCGAAGACTGGGTTTGCCCTGTGTGTGGCGCGCCTCAAAGTGATTTCGAGCCGGCCTAATTTACTCATCTGCTCTGTATAACAAAACCCCGTTAGCCAGCTATGGCTACCGGGGTTTTGCTTTGCGGGGTAAAACCTTGAAAAAGTAATACAGGGGTAATGTGAGGGTA
>CAYPNO010000415.1:0-1767 GCA_964411865.1 uncultured Desulfuromonas sp.
GGGCTGGCTATATGGCACCCCCGTGGCGCTATGTTGCGCACTATTATCGAGGATTTTGAGCGCAAGGAGCATATTCGGCGCGGCTATGATATTGTAATAGGTCCTCAGATATTGCGTACCGACTTGTGGAAACTCTCGGGGCATTTCGATAATTACAGCGAAAATATGTATTTTACCGATGTTGAAGGGCAGGGATTTGGGATTAAGCCGATGAACTGCTTGGCTCATATGTTGATTTTTAAAAGCAAGATGCGCTCATACCGGGATTTGCCCCAACGTTACTTCGAGCTTGGAACAGTTCATCGGCATGAAAAGTCGGGAGTCTTACACGGCTTAACCAGGGTGCGCGGATTTACCCAGGACGACGCGCATATCCTGTGTACCCCTGATCAGCTTGATGGAGAAATTAAGGCGGTTCTGCAGTTTGTTCAGGATGTTATGGGAGTTTTCGGTTTTGAATATGAGATGGAAATTTCCACCCGGCCAGAAAGATCCATCGGGACTGATGCTGATTGGCAACGTGCAACCAAGGCTTTGATGGATGCACTGAAAGACACGGGCTTAGCCTTTGAAATAAATGAAGGTGATGGAGCATTTTATGGCCCCAAGATAGATGTTAAATTAAAGGACGCGCTTGACAGGCATTGGCAGTGTGCTACTATCCAGTGCGATTTTACCCTGCCTGAGCGTTTCAACCTGCATTATGTGGGCGCGGATGGCGAAAAACATCGCCCCGTAATGATCCATAGAGTGATCCTTGGCTCGGTGGAGAGATTTATTGGAATCCTGATAGAGCACTTTGCTGGCAATTTCCCATTGTGGATTGCACCAGTTCAAGCCATAGTGATCAATGTGACGGATAATCAACTCGACTATGCGCTCGACGTGACTCAACGCCTGCTTGATGCTGGGGTGCGTGTGGAAAAAGATGTGCGTAACGAGAAGCTGGGCTTTAAAATCCGCGAAGCGCAATTGCAGAAAATACCGTATATGCTTGTTATCGGCGATAAGGAAATGGAGAGCAACACGGTTACGCCAAGGTTCAGAAATGGTGATAACCTCGACCCTATGTCCGTTGAAGATTTCAGTGCCTATGTAATGCAGGAATGTCGTAAATATCAATAGGAGGTGTCACCATAGCTAAGCAAGAGACAAATATCAATCGCGAGATCCGGGCAAGTGAGGTACGGGTAGTTGATCCAGAAGGGGAGCAACTCGGAGTAATGCCTCTGGCTCAAGCACTTGAAGCTGCGGCGGAGAGTGGCCTTGATCTGGTTGAGGTATCACCACAGGCTAGCCCGCCAGTGTGCCGTATTATGGATTACGGTAAATTTAGATATCAACAACAGAAACGCTCTGCCGAAGCTAAGAAAAAGACTTCTAGGGTAGAGATTAAAGAGGTTAAGCTTCGTCCTAAGACCGAAACTCATGATTTTAATGTTAAGGTGAAAAACGCACGGCGTTTTCTTGAGTCTGGTAACAAGGTCAAGGTAACTATTATGTTTCGTGGCCGCGAAGTTACTCATCCTCAGTTTGGACGTGATTTACTACAACGTGTTGCTGAAGCGTCAAGTGATATTGGCGTTGTAGAATCTTTCCCCAGCTTGCGTGGACGTTTTATGCATATGGTTATGGCACCTAAAAAGTGACTGCATGTTTAAATTGAGCTATCAGTCGGCTGCATATGAATAAGCCTAGTACCGCTTGGTTTATGTGTAAACAACAGACTTTACAAAGTCTATATTGATATTTTATCAGGAGAAATCA
>CAYPNO010000416.1:0-1761 GCA_964411865.1 uncultured Desulfuromonas sp.
GAAACACCGTAGCGCACCTGCCCTGAGTTTTTCTCACTTCAATCCTATTGGTACATGGACACCAGCTCTCACCACTGAAGCCTCCCCTGTTTCGCTCAACATAGCCCTCAGACAGATACAAAATCCGGTATTCTTATGTCGCGACGAGCGCGGTATCTGCCGGATTTATACTGATGGGCAGGCACAGCTCGACAGTGGGCAACGGGTAACAGGCTCGGCAGGAGCCTCTGTTTCGGCACAGGAATTGTTTGGCTATGCTACTCCGCTGGCTCCACACCAGTGCGGCGATCCAGAATTTCTCCGTTGTCATGGTTTGCGCTACCCTGTTATCGGTGGCTCCATGGCCAAAGGGATAAGCTCCGTAGCTATGGTCAAAGCACTGGGTAAAGCTGGCATGTTAGGTTTTCTTGGCAGTGCGGGGCTGGATGTTGCCGAGGTGGGAGACCACATGCGCGAACTGCAAAGTGAACTTGCCCCCCGCAGCTATGCTTATGGTTGCAACCTTATCCATAGCCCAAACGAGCCGGACTTGGAGCAAAAATTGGTAGATTTGTTCCTGCAACTGGAGTTGAAACTCATTGAAGCGTCAGCCTTTTTGCAGATTACCGCTCCTCTGGTTGAATACCGTCTTCACGCCATTCAGCGCGATGCCGCTGGCACCATTACCATTCCCAACAAGATTATCGCTAAGGTGTCCCGCGAAGAAATTGCCACCCATTTTCTTTCTCCGCCCCCAGCGGCCATTGTTGCCCAACTGGAAGCGCAGGGGAAAATAAGCGCCGCACAGGCTGAGCTGGCCAAACACATCCCCATGGCCGATGCGGTAACCGCAGAAGCGGACTCTGGCGGACACACGGACAATCGCCCCGCCTTAGCGCTGTTTCCTACCATCGTTGCAGTGCGCGACACATTGCAGCAACGCTATCAGTACGCACAGCGTCCCCATATAGGTCTGGGAGGTGGTATCGCAACCCCCTATGCAGCTGCGGCCGCGTTTGCTATGGGCGCCGCCTACATTGTGACCGGCAGCATCAATCAGGCATGTGTTGAAGCGGGCACCTGCCCACAGGTCAAACAGATGCTCGCCGAAGCGCAGCAGGCCGATATCGCCATGGCTCCGGCTGCAGATATGTTTGAGATGGGTGTAGATGTACAAGTGCTCAAACGGGGCACCATGTTCTCCATGCGTGCGGCCTCACTGTACGAATTGTACCGCAACTATGAAAGTATCGAACAGATTCCCGCGCCGGAGCGCACCAAACTGGAAAAAAACATCTTTAAAGCAAGTCTGGACGAGGTGTGGAATAGCACCAGAAGCTTCTTCGCCCAGCGTGATCCGCACGAAATAGTGCGCGCAGATAATGACCCGAAACACAAAATGGCGCTGATGTTCCGCTCCTATCTAGGGCAGGCAACCCACTGGGCCATCGAGGGCAATCCACAGCGCCGCATTGATTATCAGATCTGGTGCGGTCCGGCCATGCCAGCGTTTAACGCATGGACCAAGGGTACATACTTGGAGCAGCCGGAGCAGCGCAAGGTGGTTGATGTGAATCTCAACCTGCTGATTGGCGCGGCAGTCTGGCTCAGAGCTGGAATGCTTGGCCAAGCACGTGAGCTTTATGAGCGCGAACATCCACACGAAACTCTGACCCTGAAACCATTAACCCATGAAGAGATCGAAGAATGCATGCATATCTAACAGGTATGTTACGTAAGTACTTTTCTGGAATATTTTAACAATTTAAGGGTTAAATACGC
>CAYPNO010000417.1:0-1758 GCA_964411865.1 uncultured Desulfuromonas sp.
GGAACTCGTCCTGAATGATCAGATCCGGCGGGCGAATCGGGGTGATGTCTTTCACGGTGACCTTGGGAAGATTCCCCTTGGCGTTGTGATTGCCAGAGCAATCCGCATTGGGCCAAAGCAGACCATGTCGACCGCATTCCTGTGTGGCCCGGCCAAAGAGCGTGCGCACCTGTCCGCGCCACGCCATCATGGCGAACTTGTCCACCGTGGCGATCAACATGGTCGGAGGTTGTCTGTAAATTTCTTCGTCGACTACCAGAACGGGGATTCCCATATCCTTGGACTTGCTTCTGCCGAAATCACATCGCCCGAACTTGTCTCCGCAATAGATGAACGTCCGGCCGACATCTTTTTTCACTTCGATGTCCCGACCCTCCGCAATCTCAGCACCGCACCACGGACAGGTGGTCAACTGGGCTGGAGAATTGCTTCCGTAGCGCTTGCCATCCCGGAAACTTTGAATGGCCGTATGTGCCTCCTCTGTATTTCCGGGTGTCACCCGGTTCCCGACCCAGAGTCCGATTGTGAAAGGAGTCGTTCCCCATTTCTTGGTATCTTCGCGCCGCATCGATTCCAACGCGCAAATCAGGGTGGTCGCACGTTGAAACTGCTGAAGCGTCAAAAGACGAAGGGTATATCTCATGATCACGGCAAGTCCACGGCTGCCATCCAACCCTCCGAACTCGCCCTGCAGGCGGCGGATGGCCATCGTGAAAGCGGCCACACCCAAATACGCCTCGGTCTTACCACCGCCGGTGGGAAACCAGAGAGGGTCGGCATACGCTTCGAGCGGTTCGGTTCTGTCCTTGTGCTCCGGATCGGCCAAGGCAGGCAGCGATAGAAGCATGAAGGCCAGCTGGAAGGGTCTCCACGACCGGTTCTTTCGAATGTTCAGGGCATCGAGGTCAGGTTCGTCACCGCGTCTCTTGCTCAATGCATAGATACTGCGGATACGCTGGAGTGCCATGGCCCGGTTGGCAAAACGGAACGCCTCAAGGGCGTGCTCGTTCGTTCCCAATGTCTCGATACCTTCTTCCAGTCGCTGAAGAACCTGAGAGCAGCGGTCCATGGCCGCCGATGCGGCACCGTCATATCCTAGAACGTCCTTCCCGATACGTTCTCTTTGTTCGGTGATCCAGAGGGCGTAATCTTCGGTCAATATCTTCAATCCAGCGACAAGGGCATCCTTGTCCAGCTCCGCGAGGTTTTCCATGTCGAGAAACCCTTCGGCAATCATACGCTTCATACCCAGTCGGCCTTCATCGGCCAAGCCCGGGGTTTCGGTCACCGGTACTTCGTATTCAGGGAGAAGGGTGGTTCGTATTTCGACCGCATGCTCCGTATCGTTTTCAGCCGTGGTCGCATGAACGGAAACACCGTGTCCCACAGCGAATTCGACCTGTTTGCGGTAAATCATTTCGAGCGCTTCGCGTTCGGCATCCGCACCGTCGGAATCCAGCACCGGGCGTCTCATGAAGATGGAACGCTTCTTTGGGGCTCTGACGATCAGTTCCGGCTGAAACACCCATGCCTGATCCTGATTCTGCTCCGGCATGGACTGATTGTTGATGAAAAACAGGGTCACCAGCCGATCGCCGTTTTCCAAGGGTAAACTGATTGAGCCTTGGACCAAGACTTCAGGACACTGGTTATCGATGGCAAGCGGTTCGATTTTCCGAGTATTCCGGTCATCAACTCCGAAAGGCTGAGGGCTGAGGGCTGAGGGCTGAGGGCTGAGGGCTGAGGGCTGAGGGCTGA
>CAYPNO010000418.1:0-1758 GCA_964411865.1 uncultured Desulfuromonas sp.
GTATCTATAACTTCATTAAGGAAGGTGCTTTCCCTAAAGCGAAGAAGCTCGGTCCGCGCGCTGTGGGTTGGGACTCGCATGAAATCCAAGCTTGGATTGATGAGCGTCTTAATGGCGAGGTGACAGCATGAGCCAAGTTATCTCGCTGAGCGACCTAGCACAGTACGCATTCGACCAGTTGTTAACCGGCACCAGCATTAATGAGGTTTACGATAACCTAAACATTTATGAGCTGACAGATGATGCTGAGCTAATCGAGCTAGAAGCAATACTCAATAAAAAAGCAGGCAGTCAAGGCTTAACTCTAGACAGCGAGCACCTGCGCCCTAGAACAACCCTAGAATCGTTTTTAAATGTAAATGCTGAGCGACTTACTGCAACGGTAGGGGCAGGCTTACTGGCAACGCTAGAGGCAGATGGAGCTGCAATGCTTATTCACCTGAGTGATATTCCCGAGCTAATTATCAAGCAATCAGCACCACCTAAAGTGTTGAGCTTTTTAGCATTCGTTTATTTTACGAATACTGGTGAGGTGACGCACTTATGAGTAAGCAAAAAGAAATCGCCGCGAAGCTTGAGGGGGCCAGCGGCGATCAGGGTAAAGCAATACGCTTTTTCATGTTAAAGCATATCAGTTACTACACTTTTTTTATAGTCGAAATGCTGGTGCTGGCGTTTGTAATTTTGATGATTGAGGTGGCCCTATGACTCAGCAATCAGGAGCAGAACGCTACGCTACTAAAATAGGTAATGTGCTTAATTACTTTGTATTCTCTGGCTCATTGAATAGGTTTGAAGCTAGCTATCAGCTATATGACACTGCGCTCAACTCGACTGTCAGCGATTTAGCAAATGGTTACGGTTTGGATTTTGATAAGTGCTGGGAGGTTGTACCCAACAGGGCTGGCGGTATGACTAGGGTTAAGCGTTACTCACTTAGTGCAGTGTCCATAGAAAAAGCATTGAGGTTGCTCAAGCGCTGGCAGGTGGGGCCATGACGATAATTACTCGTAGTGCTGCGGAGCGCAAAAGGCAAGAAATCAGTGATATAGACAGACGGGTTGCACAGCTAATGGATGATGCGTCAAATGCTGAGGCTATGAGCAAGGTTGCTGATCTAATAAGCAAGCAAAACAGTCTTGAATACGAGGTTAATGCTTATGAGCGGAGCGCCAGCGCAAGGTATGACCAGCATTTTGATACCAGCGGCAATGCTTATATTCATATACCTGAGTCACTGAGTAGCACGGTCATTATGAGGCTTGCAAAGCGTGCTTCTCATACAATGGAGATTCCACTAGGCACAGTCTTTTTAAGCCTGCTGAGCGGCGCGGCAGCGGCGGTAGCTACCAATTATGCAACTCAATTCATTACAGGCACGCGTGTTCCTGCTGTTTTGCATGTTGCTTGTGAGCATCCGCCCAGTACCGGAAAAAGTAACCTTGTTAGCACGGCCATCAATCCATACATGGCGGCCATGATTAAGCGCATTAGTGGAATCAACCGCAAGCGCATAAGTGACGACAAAGACGCGTCTAGGCTACCGCATGGGTTTGTATTTAAGACTGATGCAACAGCAGCGGCAATTGATGCCGAGCTTGTTAGCACGGACAGCGGCCGTTTAGTGATTGCATCGTCAGAGCAGGCTGCGTTTCAAAGCTTATTCCCTGAAGCCGGTTCTTTTTCGTCAAATAACAGTTTGATGCTAAATGGCTGGATGGGCGAATACGTTGAGGGAAGCAGGACGACACGAAAGGC
>CAYPNO010000419.1:0-1755 GCA_964411865.1 uncultured Desulfuromonas sp.
AAGGCAGTTTTTTAAATAAAAAACTTGTAATTTCGGGTATTTATGCTATAATATTTTTATGTCTTACTAAGAAAAAAGCACCTATGGAAGATACTGATAAAATAGAAGAATTAACAAAATATTTTTTACTTAAAGAAGAAAAGTATCTTTCAGAAATTAATCTTTTGAAGGAACAGATAAAACTTCTTAAAGCAGCTCTTTTTGGTAAAAAAAGTGAAAAAAAGCCTGTTGAAAACGACAGGCAGCTCACTTTTTTTGATTCCATAAAAGTTCTGCCTGAAAATATATTATCAGATGATGAAGAAATAGAAATAAAACCGCACACAAGAAAAAAACGTGGTCGTAAACCCATACCTGATAATTTACCAAGAGTGGAAGTAATCCACGATATAGACGAAAAAGATAAAAAATGTGAATGCGGATGTATGAAAAGCTGTATTGGTCGCGAAGAGTCTGAACAGCTGGATATTATTCCTGCAAAAATAAGAGTCATAAAAAATGTCCGTTTAAAATATGCATGCAAAGCCTGTGAAGGTGTTGAAAGTAATGGCCCCACAGTTATTACAGCACAAATGCCTGAGCAGATTATTCAAAAAAGCATTGGAACTCCAGGACTTATTGCACATGTTCTTATAGCAAAGTTTGTAGATGCTCTTCCTTTTTATCGACAGGAAAAACAGTTTTCAAGAATTGGAGTAAAAATCCCCAGAGCAACCATGTGCGGCTGGGCTCAGAAAATTGCAGAAAGTTTAGAGCTTGTATTAGAAGCAATGAAAAAAGAAATTTTATCAGGCCCTTTAATCAATATTGACGAAACCACTGTTCAGGTTATCAAAGAACCAGGAAGGTCAAGCCAGACAAAATCATATATGTGGGTTTTTAGAGGAGGCCCCCCTGAAAAACCGTGTATAATTTTTGAATATCATCCAACTCGTTCAGGAGATGCTGCATCAAGGTTTATTAAAAATTATAAAGGTGTTGTGCAAACAGACGGATATATCGGCTATGATTTTATAGACAAGCTCGAAAATGTTTTGCATGTGGGATGCATTGCACATTCACGCCGAAAATTTTGTGATGTAATAAAAGCCGCAGGTAAATCAAAAGACGGAAGTAAAAAAACAGGTTATGCTGACCAGGCCATAAAATATATACGCAAGCTTTATAAAATTGAAAAAGAAGCAAAACTTGAAAATATTACAGATGATGCTCTTTACAAATTAAGACAGGAAAAAACAAAACCTGTTCTCTTAGAATTTAAAGAATGGCTTGATGCTGTTTCCAAAATAACTCCGCCCGCCGGACTGCTTGGAAAGGCAGTTAATTATACCTTAAATCAATGGCACCGTCTTAGTGCATATGCCGATACAAGCTGTGCTTCTCCTGATAATAATCTTGCAGAAAATGCTGTCCGTCCATTTGTTGTAGGCCGAAAAAACTGGCTTTTTTCCTATACTCCTGAAGGAGCATCAGCAAGTGCTGCACTATACAGCATTATTGAAACTGCAAAAGCAAATAATATTGAGCCCTACTGGTATCTTCGCCATCTGCTGGAAAAACTTCCTGATGCACTTCATGAAAAAGATTATAAAGCTCTTCTTCCTCAATACATTGACAAAAATGTACTGCCGGATATAAATTCTATTTCATAAATTTTTGGGTTTGAATAGATGGGGTTTATTGAGCGCTTATCTTTATTGAAGACGCGGACTTGAGGAAGCCCCTGAGCCGTTGTAAGATTCGCCCCGTCAACCT
>CAYPNO010000420.1:0-1753 GCA_964411865.1 uncultured Desulfuromonas sp.
CATGGCATCAATAGATTCGTTTATGGGCTTAATGGCCTCTTGTGTTTTATCTGAATTGAGTTTTTCTATAAATGACAGGTCTATCTTGAATGACGGAAGTACTTCAGCGACCTTTTCTCCGTCCTTAAATTGAAACCCAGAAAGCGTCCGCATTTTTTCGAGCTTTCCGACAAAGGTGTCTATTTGATTTTTAACATCAACCAGAAAGTCTTCATGTTCTTTTTCTATGCCACCCTTCAAAGTTGTAATGGTGGATAATCTTTCTCGTGCGGTATCCGAGAAATAATCACCAAGACGTTGAATAACGTTAATGATGGCAACCAGATTTTTGATGGTGTTCTTGTCATATTCCTGGCCGACTTTCTTGATCTGTTCTTTCTTGTCCGCGGCATATGAAGTACAGAATGGGCAATTATCGGATAATTCAGCGTAATCATATCCTTTAGTTTGCCAATCAACCCAGCCAACGCTCTGCTGGCTCTGAATAAAGGGCTGATACGATTCAAGTCCTTCCGGGATATGCTGAATTTTATTTCCTCCAGCAAGTCCTTTCATCCCGGAGGATGCCTTTGACAACCCTGTTTTTGTCAACTTAAAGGCACCTCCCATCTCTTTAAGAGTGTTAATTAGTGCTTCCAAGTTGTGGTTATCGACGAACAACTTTTTTATTTCAGCGACCAACTCTTCAATTTCACGCTCTTTTTCTCTGTAAGCATCGGTCTTGATCAAAATCTCGAAACTATTGCTGAGCAATTCGTCCGGCTTGAACACAAACTGACTGACATAATCTTCGTTGAAGCACATAACTTGCTGAATGCTATTCAGACCGTTGACTTCTGGTTGCTTGTTCTCGGGGTTCTCTTGTCGCAGCTTGAACGGCATGAGTTCACTCAAATCTGAATTCTCAGATGTGCCAAGGATAATAGCCCTTGCTATTGTACTTTTCCCTGTGCCGTTAGGCGCGAACTTAATGTTCAACTTGTTTTCAACGATCGAAATTGTTGCCGAATCGATATTGTTGCAGTTCTTAATCTCGATATTCATCAACTTCACTCCTTACTTTTTATCCTTAGGCGGGCACAGGTCGTTTCCGTAGCTGTTGCCAGCCCGGATCTTTCCGTTCTCACCATGAATTTTGGTATCCGATTTATAATTTCTGGCGATGTTCTCTGCTTTCTCAATGGCCTGGGCCTGTGTGCGGCTAACATTGGTTGCCTTGCTGTTACCTTCGCCCTTTACTGCCCAACCATCGGGATGTTTTACAACGTGTTGATTTTTACCTTTTGCCATGATTCAGGCTCCTTATATCGGTTATAAATTTTTCCATGCGTTTCTAATTTCGGAAAACTCATCAGGCGACAGACATGTGTCACGCCATTTTTCAACGACTTCAGGAATGGGCAAGCTCCGCGAGCTGTAATATGTCCAGAGCCCTGCTGCCAGAATTGATGAGATGCGCCGGACTTCCAATTTCTCATCAAAATTCAGATCTGGATTGTCGCTATCGTATGCGGTATCGGTGAGAAGTCTTTTTAGTCGCCTTTGGGCGGCTACCTCCAGTCTGTGGCAGAAACTGGTTGGCGAGTTTTTCAGGATACGGACGATGATCCACAGAGCCGAGCTTATGGAATGTGTTGGACACCACGTGATGTAGTGGCTGAGCATTGATGCCGGATCAGGTTCCACAAAACTTGCAGTAGCATCGTTGCCATCGAGAATAATTTTGGCGATTGCCCTGAGACCATCTCTTTGG
>CAYPNO010000421.1:0-1731 GCA_964411865.1 uncultured Desulfuromonas sp.
CTAATATCAGAAAAAGGTAGAGTGACAATCATCAAAGACAAAGGAAGATATTAACATTATGGAATATGCTGATATACGGCAGGCGTGCGAGATATTGGGAATCAAAGAAGAGGCCAGTCTAAAAGAGATAAAGCAGCGCTACCGGGAGTTGGTGCGCCAGCATCACCCAGACCGCAACGCAAGCGTCGACAGCGAGCAAATCCGCTTTATCAATGCTGCTTACGCAGTGTTGGAAAAATACTGTTCGGAGTATACTTTTTCCTTCAGCAAGGATGAATTCTTTGCGCAGAACCCTGAAGCCAGATTGCGGGAACAATTTGCCTATGATCCAGTATGGGGAGGAGCACAACCTTCAGAGGATGATTGACAACCGTCCGTCTTCCGCGGCTGCTTTTATTCTGCTGGAGTGCAAACCAGCCTTTCAGACAAAATGCCAGAAAGGCTGATTGATACTTTGACTTCAGATAACTAACAGTTACTTACTCCCTCGACACATCTCTATTGCACACTGCAAGCGATTTATGCAGCGCTCGCGCCCCAACACCAAAGCTACTTCGTAAATTCCTGGTGCGCTGGTTCCGCCCGAAAGTGCTACACGGACAGGTTGGCCTACTTTGCCGAACTTAAGTCCGGTTTGCTCCAGAACCTGCTTAAACCCAGCTTCAATCCCTTCTGCATCAAAGGTAACTGTTTCAAATTGTTTCAGCACCGCAGAAAAAATCTCAGCTTGTTCGGCAGTTATGAACTTTTCTACCGCTGCTTGATCATAATTCAGCTCATCCAGGTAGTAAAAAGCTCCCTTTTGCGCCATCTCTACCATGGTTTTGCTGCGATCTTGTAATGTTTTCACAACCTCTGCTGCATCCAAGTCTGCACTTGTATCTACCCCCTCCTGTTGCAGATATTCCTGCAGTAGCTTCCCCAAACGCTGTGGATCGCCAGTTTTGATGTAGTGCTCGTTCAGCCACAGGAGTTTGTCGGGGTTGAATACACCGGCAGAGCGCCCAACGCTTTTTATGGAGAACTTTTCTATCAATTCAGGCATGGAGAAAATTTCTTCGTCCCCGTGTGACCAGCCCAAACGAACCAGATAGTTTACCATCGCTTCCGGGAGATACCCCATATCGCGATATGTCATCACTGAGGTGGCTCCATGGCGTTTCGACAGACGTTTCTTGTCATCCCCCAAAATCATGGGAACATGGGCAAATTGGGGGACTGCGTACCCTAGAGCCTTATATATCTGAATCTGACGTGGGGTATTGTTTACGTGATCATCGCCCCGCACGATCAAGGTGAGGCCCATCTCGGCATCATCAACCACCACCACGAAATTATAAGTGGGGGTACCGTCCGTGCGCTGAATAATCATGTCATCAAGCTCGCGGTTGTCGAAACTGATGTTCCCCTTGATTAGATCATTGAATGCAGTGTTACCTGCGGGATTGGTTTTAAAGCGTACCACATACGGCTGCCCCGGGCGCTCTTGCTCTAACTTCCGGCAGGTGCCATCGTACTGAGGTTTAGCCCCTTGCTGTAGCGCAGCTTCACGTTTCTGGGTTAATTCCTCTTCGGTGCAGTAACATTTGTAGGCTTTACCTGAATCAAGTAACGATTGAATTTTTTCTCGATAGAGATCAAAACGTTTTGTTTGATAGTATGGCCCTTCATCATACTCAAGACCGAGCCATTCCATGGCGTCCAGAATGGCGTCAACCGATTCCTGGGTGG
>CAYPNO010000422.1:0-1726 GCA_964411865.1 uncultured Desulfuromonas sp.
TGATGGTTTTGGTGTTTTTTAACGGATGATCCACTGCGATATTCCAAAAAATATCGTCAGTTCCATCTCCATTACTGTCTGCGGAGCCATCTGGGTTTTCAAGATCATCAAGACCATAGTTGCTCTCATCGTCAGCTTGGTCGGTTCCATCACCGTCGGTATCAGCTAAACTCGGGTCATTATAAGGAAGGGATAGAATCCTCTCGATTCTATCTGCGGCTACATTGCTGGCCTCACTGATTAGTCGTCCCTTGCTGTTGCCTTTAATTGAGGTTGTTTGCATGGTGGCAACACCTAGAATACCGACGGTGAAAATTACTAAGGCGATCAAGAGTTCTATAATGGTAAAACCATTCTGGTTTTTATAAATTGATTTCATATTCTACATTCCCATATTCCGACATTGTACGGTCATAGATTGGAATCGACGTCGGAAGTTGTCCTTGGTTGCGGGCGTCCAATCTACCCCAGAAGCTGAGGTGTAAGTTTGAATGTTGGTATAGTTTCGATCGAGATGGTTTGTGGTGGCTAAAATTGAAACTTCGACGGAGCGAATCTTGGATAACTGTGCTGCAGTAGGGGTAAGTGTTTGGGTGCCATCGTCCAATGTGTAGTAAAACTCTAGTTGCTCTATGTTCTCTGCTACGGCTTGGTTGACCGATCCGTCAACCTTCCTGCCTAGATCCATATCACCATCAGTGTAAGCATCATATAACTGGTAAGTAATGGTCTTTAGTTCACCTGTCTCATCTGCACCGGTAGCTGACTTATTGTCACCATCAGCATTGTCGTTATCTATGCCATCAGTATCAGCAACTAAGGTAAATGTAATTTCGTTTGCTTTAGCAGTTGTAACGCCAGCTGTTCCAGTTTTGGTGCCATTTTTATCTATATCGTAACCGGCCATGCGTAAGTCATCAGCCAAAATGGAAAGACCAGCGCGTAAATTCTGTTGCATTTCAGCAACTTGGTCTTGCGCTATATAACTATCTTGCTGTGTTTTAAATGCAGAGTAGACACCGGTCATAATAATTCCTGAAACCGCCATCACCACCAGTAATTCAATTAACGTAAATCCTTTATTCATGTAGTCACCTAAGTAAATTTAATCTGTTATTCGAATGTTTCCGGCTTGGTTGATAACAACGTTTTGTGAGCGCCCTTTAGTATTAATCAGTGCTGCAGTTCCGTTTGCCAGCCCACCAGTTGAACTCGTTGGAATAGCGTTGGGCCTGAAGGCAATGGTTGGGTTGCCATCACCGTTGTTAACAAAGCTCAAGCCATCACCTCCATATTTGGTCAGATCGAGCCCGACTTGTGGAGGCCACTGCTGAACCTGCAAGATAATATTATCTCCAGCGTCAAATTTAAAATTAGCGTTAGTGTCAGCGTAAACCACATAGGCATTTTTGGTGCCACCAATTGTCTGGTTAAACGTTAGCGCGCAATTTACTCTCCGTTTGACCGCTTCGCCCTTGGCCCGCATAGCGGCACCGTACAAGTCACGTGCCGCACCCTTTAATCGATAATTGGGCAACCAGTTGCTGATTGATGGGGCTGCAATCGCTGTCATAATCCCGATTACACCTATAACGATTATTACCTCTAAAAGAGTAAAGCCTTTTGAGTTTTTCATTGCTTCCCGTTCCTTGAGAGTGTTGAGTGATGCCTCGATACGCAAATTAAGTGCCATTGTATATAGATTAGTTAAAAGCGCCGAAAACAA
>CAYPNO010000423.1:0-1723 GCA_964411865.1 uncultured Desulfuromonas sp.
GCTGCGCATAACGCCAGCTCTACTCCGTCCTGCTCCTGCTATAGAGGACGATGCTCTGAATGGTGGCAATATAGAACGGATCTTGCCCCAAAAGAACACCAACACAAAAAGCAAAACAAAAGGAAGACAGGTAAACCATGGCAACGCTCCAAGCGCTGCTACCATGTAAATCAGCATCAACAAGGCTATAAGCCCCACCACAACGAAAACACTCATAAATAGTTCTCCTGCAAACGGTATAGTTTAAATTATTTGCACGTATTATTAACGCTTTAGCTAACCCATGTCAATGTGAAGAGCACTTATGGTCCCATCATATGCAGACGAGCAAAATTTTCTCAATATCGCCCGCGATCTAGATTTCGACTCGCTCGACTACGAGAAGGTTCTGAAGAAAAGAGCCAAGAGCACCTACGCCCTTGTTGGGATAGGTTCTTGCTTTGTCATAGTTGGTTTTGCCTTTCTCGTTGCTGATTTGTTGACGCAAAAGTCTATTATGGGGAGCGCCCCTGTATTTATTTTGCTCATAATAGGTATTTTATTTTTCTTTTTTGCGGCCCGGCATCAACGTAAGTTAGAAACCATAATTAACTATGAGATACTTCAACGCATAAAAGCGATAGAGGGAACAGAAGGTTTTTTATGGCGGATAAGCAACTCGCTCAACGCATGTTGTCAGGAAGAATACGGCGGTATCCCCCAAGATGTTTTTCAACTTGAAACCTCATCACAAGCTGGAGGGATTGAAGCTGACGAAATACGCTTGTACAAGGATTTTCTTGAAAAAGTAGTGCAGTGGCATGAAAAACAGAAACTGGAAAATGGCGCAGAGTAAAACCAGGTAGAGTAAAGGAAGATGGTTCAAATATCTACGCTGGCATAAGGCTGGTTGTTGTTGAGCATAACTGGGAGTGTTTATATAGGTTTATGAGATTTTCTGTGTGGTACTAACGAAGAAGATGAAGAAGAAGAATCTGAAGATAACGACGACAAACAAGACGATGATAACTTATCCACTAGTATCTTTGGAACTCCTGGCGAAACCACCGAGGAGGATCTAGCGACTGGTAACTATAAAGAAAAAATTGGTATGATTAAAGTACAGAACTTAGTAGCTAAAGAGGTTGCGTTCTGAACTCACAGATCCAACTGCCGCGCCATTTTATCAATGGTTTCAAGCTCTTTTTCATCAATATCGCCGAGCCACAGGGCTGCGGCCAGATACAGCTGCAGATATGGTGAATCGGCGTATTCCACCGCTAGTTTGGCGTAGATATCGAGCCTGGTTTCGAGTTCTTCATTTCCCGCACCTTTGAGCATCGCGAGGTAGTCATCGTTGATTTCATTATCAATGGTGGTGAAATACGCCACCATGACATCTGCGGTGAGCTGCTCATTGCCCTCTTTCAACAGGGCGCCATCAAGTCTGGCGCCGGATCCGGCTTTGCGATTCATTAAGGAGTTGGGGCGGAAACTTCTGAGCGCCGCGGCCTGAGTCCAGGCCATAAAAACCTGGGGCTGCTTTGCTGCTATTGCTCGGCAAAAGGCAACTTTCTGGGTTTCCTGCAGTTGTGCCCACGCCTCTTGTAACGATTGAGGAATCATCTGTCCGTATCCTTTCTTCGTTTAAATATAAAAAAGCGAAGCCGTTTAAGACCTCGCTTTTTAAAAATGGTACGCCCTAGGGGATTCGAACCCCTGTCGCCGCCGTGAAAGGGCGGTG
>CAYPNO010000424.1:0-1717 GCA_964411865.1 uncultured Desulfuromonas sp.
CCAAGAGTATCCTGGTCATTTTGAATGCTAACTCTGATAAGTTCAATCTTATCTGCGAAACCAGGGCCGAGAACATCCAAGCCATTATTAACATGCTGATTACGGCTTTCAATAGCCTCAACCACTTGTATAAAAGCTCTTTGATATGTTTGGATGTGGCGTGTTACTTCGGCCAGCAGTTGTTTGCTCTGCGGGTTATTCAACTCGCGACTCAGACGTGACAGCACTTCTTCCATCTGAGCAAACTCTTTCTCGACCCTATTAACTGCGGCATGGTTGTTGGTGTCTAGATATTTATCCGCATATAACCGCGCCAACAAAAGATTACGTATCGCCTGAGATCCGATGTAAACAGCTCCCACATTTTCATCTTCTTTTGCCGAGGTTAGGATTCTAGTCAGATTTGCTTCCGCTTCTGGCCCAACTACATCCAAAACATTTTTTACCAAATCATTACGTTGAGCCATCAACGCGACAATCTGACTGAAAGTGGAATCGTAGGTGTTTCGATCTGCTGCTATCTGATTAATAAGAGCGACTCGATCTGGAGCAGCTACCTCCTTCTGCGCTCTCTGCATTAGTGCATCTACTCGTTCATGCGATTCCTCATACTTTTTTAAAGCAGCAGCATTCGAGTTATGGATATACTCTTTCACATGCATGCGCAGGGCTAGATTATTTGCTTGTACACGTCCGATCAGATTTGCATCCCGCGCAATGGCGCGATAATCGTCAAACCCGACGGTGCTTTTGGAGAGAGCGGAGTAGGAGATAGCTCCTACTAAAGCAACCAATAACAAGATTGCGCCGAAACCTATAGCGAGTTTTTTCCCTAAACCAAGACTTGAAAACATGGATACTCCCGGTGCGGTATGCGAATACCTACGCATCATTTTAGTGGTTATTTTGTTACTAAAAATATTTACCTAATGAATACTCAGAACCATATTGGCATAAAGCTGACTATATATGTCCTATTCAAGCAGGTATGTCAAATTTTTTATATAGGTTTACGCCTGATGTTGGCAGGTTTTCGCGGCTTGAAGTTTACTTGTCTGGCAGGACTCGAGCATGTGCGTATTGCGGAGCCATCCGTCCACCAATTAAGGACCAAACTGGGCCACCTTTCCCTGATTATCGGGATCGGTGGACCAGTTTGTTTCGAAATGCCAAAGCGACGCTGAGCAACCTGGTATACAACCTTGGAAATTCAATTTTTCCTGGAGGTGCACCTTTGGCAAACAAGAGGTTATCCATGCGCAAAATAAGAGAAACTCTTCGTCTTCACCACGAGAGTAGATTAGGCCAGCGCCCGATCTCCCGTTGTCTGAAGATATCCAGAACTACAGTCGGCGATTATCTGTCGCGGTGCTAGGAACCAGTAGCTACACCTTTGCCATACAGGGACTTGCACCCTTCGATCTTTACCGGCGCTTTAGACCTGGCCCTTTTGCTTTGTGCTAATGATACTCAGCCATAATTTACTTCGGGAACTTCCAAAAAAACAATCAGCTCCTCTTAGTTTTCGTAGTTTACCCGGTATGGCCCCACTAGGCTGTTGAAGAGCAAGTCTCCGTTGGGAAGGAATTGTATTATGGCATAGGATCCGTTACCGTAGTTGCTCTTGCCGAACAGGGTGCGATGGACAATTTCACCAGTGTTCCAGTCCATGCCGGTAACCTCCCAACCATCCTTGTAATAACCGCTCACCACTGCC
>CAYPNO010000425.1:0-1709 GCA_964411865.1 uncultured Desulfuromonas sp.
GCTAGTAGTAACAATTGGGTAGGTTGAAAGGCTTTAGTGGTTGTAATTGACAGAGGTTGAATTATAGAATTGTGTCCAATACTAAAATCATAGAAGTTTGCTATTGAAAGGCTAGCTTAAGAACGTAAGAACTTCTAACGCAGCACAAAAAATAGGGGGTAAACCCTTATTACGCCGTATAGTAGAATATAACAACCCAATAGAATCAATGCATTTCTGAAATTATTATCGCATAGACATACTATCCGGTTAAATCGCTAACTTTTACCGTGCAACCGCTTCTTTCTGAGAAAAGTCACTACAACATATATCAGTGCTGAAAGAGCAAAAAGGTTAAACAATACCCATATTATTGACTTTACATGGAGCTTCAATTTTAACCCTCCTTTCTTTAGTAGTATAAATCCATTATAATTTATTGTCAAATCTGGACTTTCTTTACTTGAAATTTTTGGTATACTAACGTGTGTAGGAGTCAGAACCTGGTACGTGCGAAGGGGGAGTAATTTGATGAGTAAGTTGCTAGCTAACAAGAAGAAGTTTGTCTTTATTTTGACCTTTCTACTAGTAATTTTATCTAGTAATACTACACTTGCATATGGCCCTAATAAACTAGATGTCGTAAGTGAAAAATATGGTTTAGTTGATATTGACAAAGAAGATCTTCCGGAAGGAATCAAGCCAATTGAATTCAATTCAATTGAGGAACTTGAAGCTTTTCTTGATAATGTAAAGAGGGAACAAGCCTTGAGAAATGAAAGTGCCAGACAGGAAAAAGCTTATGAACAAGAATCTTTACAACCCTTTCTAAATGATGACATTTCCATATCTGCATATTATACCGCAACAAAATCTAAACGTACTGCGTTTACCGGAGCACCAGGGTACTTTAATATTAGAGTAAAATACACTTACACAATAAGCTATTACAATGGGACACCAATTTATAGGTTTGTATCGGTGGTTGTCAAGGAAGTTGTCGCTTTTTCTCCTCCACGGTATTACGCATCTCAGCAGTCGGGTTCAATGCAACTTGATCAATCCTGCTCCAATCCCTAGTGTCTCTTGACCACCGATCGGGCCGTTTTCCTTTCGCCGCCTTGTACACCTCATCCCTCTTGCGCAATATTTCGACATCTTCCCCAGTATGTCGCTGTAGGGGCGTCACAAATTTAATCCCGCTGTGTAGAAACTCCGTATTATAGAGCTTAACAAAGTTGCATGTCCATTCCCTGGCTTCATCAATGGACCCGAAGCCCTCAAGGGGGAAGTCCTTTGTGTATTTTAGTGTTTTAAAAAGGGATTCAGAGAAAGGGTTATCGTTGCTAACTCTGGGACGGGAATAAGACTTAGTTACTCCCAGTCGAGCTAGCAGGTTCTGAAAATCTTGAGCCTTCATGGGGCTACCGTTATCTGAGTGAAGCACCAACGGTTGGTGAAGCACCCCATGTTTGAATACAGCCTTCTTAATTAATTCTTGAGCAACGTTGATGTTATAGAACCTGATCCAGCACTTCCTTTAGAAGCATGGCCATTCCCTGATCGTCTCCAGAAAGTTAGTGTAAAGTTATTGTAGGGAGCTGGAAGGATATTCCTTCCGAAAAATAGAAGAGGAACCTCACATTCGACAGAATGAATACCCCACAAGGAGGCAGAGGTTCCTCATGGAAGTAATTCGTTTAGTAGAGGCAAAAATCCTGTCTGTTTCG
>CAYPNO010000426.1:0-1688 GCA_964411865.1 uncultured Desulfuromonas sp.
GTGAAGAAAACTTTCAAGGGTATAACGGTAAGCTAACCTGCCGCGCCAATAGCCTCCGAGGAAACCGATGAGCTGCTCGCGGTCAGGTTTAGCGTTGTGTTAGCCCGTTTGTCCGATATAACACACTGTTTTCATTATGCTTATATAGTTATCAGTATTCCCTCCCGCCGGGCAGCCTCAATAATCGTACTTCCGTCGTCCGTCTCCCAGCGGTTCAGACCTATCGGGACAGGTTCTATCCGGTTGTCTGTGCGAGCGGCGGTCCGCCAAAGCACATTTATATCTTCCCGGGTGTATGATTCATCATACCGGGATGATATTATCAGCAGGTCTATGTCGCTCCATTTGTGAGTGTCTTTTCGAGCATGAGAACCGAACATGACACCGAATTTAACTGGAATACCGACCCGCAGAAGTTCGTTTAGATATTTTCTAACCGATGTTATAATTGATTCTTCAGCCATCCGAATATCCCTCCGGTTTTTTGTAGTAGCATATCTACCTCTTTCTGGGACGGAACCGGTCCCCACATCTCGGGATAGCGCCCCTCAATGTTAAACGGATTCATCTCCGCTAGAAAATCGGCATATTCCTGCCGGAAGGTAATTCCTGACAATTCCCCAAGCCTCACAAGATTGTGCATTCTCGGAGCAATATCACGGGTGTTTTGACAGACATGGGCTTTGAGTATCTTTTCCAGTGTCAGATGAAGAAAGAAAAGTCCGTGACGAATTTTACCTGATCTGATGAGCTGATCCGCCACTTCGAAATCTTCTTCTGCTCCGCTTTGCCAATGCGAAATATGTTTATCGATATTTACCATCTGAATCCTTAATAAGGGCTAACGGGGAGCTGAGGGGCCAGGCTTTTAAACCCCAAAAACTCCGATAAAAAGTTAATTTTCCTGAACCAGGGACTTCCGAAAACGCCGCACAGTAAGCCTGGTCCCTCTCCAGCGTTTTGTTAACTTAATATTACATTGAATGAAGCAAGTTAGCAGGTATTGGTTTAACAAGCTGCCAAGTTGTTGATGAATTTTTTACGTTCCATAAATCATAACTATTTTGAAGGTTCATCCACAGATCAGGAGTTGTGTCAAAGGCCCTTGATAACCTCAATGCCATTTCAGGGGTAATAGAACCTTTTTCGTTTACAATTTTTGAAAGTGTCTTTCTCGAAACGCCTAAATTCTCAGCCATCTCCTTGATACTAATAGATAATGGTGAAAGATAGTCTTCTTTAATGATTTTACCTGGATGCGTTGGTTTTCTTGTCATTTTTAACATATGGTTACCTCGCTAATGATAATCCCCGTAATTAACGATATATGCATCACCGTTTTTGAATTCGAAGAAGACTCGCCAGTTGCCAGAAACTCTTACTGAAAATTGTCCAGCTTTATCACCTTTCAGTTGATGCAAAAACGAACCGGGATAATTCATATCTTTTATATCAGTAGCGGCATTCAAGCGATCCAATATCCTTTCCAGTTTGCTTGAATGATCTGGCATTATTCCGCTTTTGCTACCGGTATAGAAAAAACGTTCTAATCCTTTATGGCTGAATGTTTTAATCATGCCAAAACTGTAACCTTTGTAGTTACGTTTGTCAACGAGGTTTTGGATTCAAAAGTTAACTAAAAGCGTTTTATCAATAGTCCCGCTCTCAAAGAGGCAAGACTGTTGGAT
>CAYPNO010000427.1:0-1683 GCA_964411865.1 uncultured Desulfuromonas sp.
ATCTTCTTGTTCTCTTTCCTTGGCGAACGCTTCAATGTTTTGCCCTGCTCTATCGACAAGCCCTTCACCGCTTTCCGTAAACAGCCGAGTTGGATCAAGATTCCCAACAACGTCTATAGCCCGGCCCACCGTCTGCCCGAACCTGTTAAGGCCAAGGGCAAGACTTCTTGAATAATCTCCTGGGGTTGTTCCTTCGGTTGGAGTTGCAAACGGATCATGGTCAACCGGTTCATATTGAAGTTGCTCGGGGACTACTTCAAACGGATCGTAATCAACAGGATCAAGCTTAATTGGCATTATCGCATCCCCCCCATAAACACCCTCATATATTTTCCTGGTCGGTTGGGATCTGGCACATACCAATTCCCATCGGGGGCTTGTCTTGCTCCGGCTACTGGTGGTTGGCCATCCATGGCCTGTGCGTCCTCACCATCGTCACCTAAGTCGTAACTGTTGCGGACACCTAAGTCGTACCTGTTGCAGACAGTCTGAGACATATGATTGTATAGCCTTATGGCATCCTCTGCCTTTTGGAGTTTCATTTTGTCCTGGGGCGGTAGGTTCGGGACGTTGGAGTTCCGTTCATAGAAAGAGATTGCAGATTCAAGGGCGTTTTTCGCTGGCTCCGTCAATTCACCTCCGTCAAACAAGGCTGTCATATCCATTCCTGGCTTTGCAAAGGGAGTCAGCACAAAAGCAAGATCGTCTTTAAACTGCTTTGTGATTTTTACGTTTGCATTTGCGCCTGCGGCCCTGTCTGCTTCGCTTACAGGAGCACGCCCCAGGGCGACCTGCTGGTTCGGGTTTTGCTCGTTATAAGCCACAATACCTTTGTCCGTTTCAACCGTCTTGTATGTACCACGATTCTTCCTGCCGATGGCTGCCATTTTTCCCTGTTCTTTAACCAAGGCGTATGGGGTAAACCCTTGTTTCTCGGCTTCACCTCTTTTGGCTTGGACTAACTTCCCCTCTTGGGTTACCCATAAACCTTCCTCGTTAAGCGCTGCGGCTTTGTTCCTTAAAAACTCATAGTTGTCTTCAAAGTTTGCCCCGATCTTGTCTTTGGCGTCCAGGTAATCATTAAAGCTATAAATTTTCCCGTCTTGGGATTTAAACTGAAACCCACGGTGGTCTTGGCCTCGCCCTGTGAACTCCGATGGGGAATACTCAATTGGCTTGCCGTGCATGGTGGATAACACTACTGCCATGGCCTTCCCGTGGTCATTTTTATTACCGCCCTCCATAGCTATGACTCTGAGAGACTTATCTAACTTTTGGAGCATTTGCTTTCTTTCAAGATCTGCCTGCGGAAGAAGAGACTGCATCTTTTGGTTTCTAAGGGCAATTTCCCGGTTTTCTGCCCCTGCCGCCCGGTCTTCTTGCTGGTTTTTAAACTGTGTCCGCTGCATCTCCCGGGACTCTTTGAGCCAATCTCGCTGATCCTGCATGTCGTTGCGCCTGTCCTGTCGGTCCAGGGCTCCGGAAAGACCACTCAGTGCCGTTATCCCATAACTACCCATACCAAGAAATCTCCTTTATCCATTCAGTCCACGTTGAATTAAATCCCACCCGGTATTGCTTGAGTTTGTCGCCCCCCTTGCCGCAACATTCCCAAGTTCGAAATAGGCGCTTGTTGGGTCATAACTGCTATTTACTCCGCCCATCGGATTATTTATGGCAGTG
>CAYPNO010000428.1:0-1676 GCA_964411865.1 uncultured Desulfuromonas sp.
AACCTCGAACCCAACAACTGACCCAGTGACATTAAAATCGTTTACATAAGCATTCAAAAATGAAATCATGCCAGGGTCAGCAGAGAAACCTATATCAATGTTTTCGGTGGGTTCAAGATATTCTGAGTCCAACACAGTATAAATTCCAGTTGCCCCCCCTATAACGACCTCGGAAAATGGGACGTCATCTATATACCCATATCCCCCATCATTCGGAACGTACTGAACCCAAGAAACGTCGGGTATCCCGGCATCGTTATAATGTGTTATACGCACGTTGCCGCTATAAAACCCGGGAACGTCTTCGAGATCTGAATACCGTATTTTCAAATTTATAACTTTATGGTTTCCATGATCCTTAAACTTCAACTCGTTTTTATTGCCTTTCCAGACTTCCAAATCTGAAACGTCTTCATCAGAATAAACTTCTGCTTTGTCGTTGAAATCCTTAACGTCTTTTATTTCATTTTTAAATTTAGCCTTTTCTCCAAAAGATTTTAATTCCGAGTGTTTTATTTCTTTTTGCTCTTTAAGTTCAAGTATCTTAGCCTGATGCTCAAGCTTTGCCGAATCCTTATTATTCCCTACTTCTTTTTCTGTCTGTGCGGCCCCCGCAGTACTAACGAGGAAACACAGCAGCACGGCAACAATCAGTAACTTTTTATAATCCATCGGAGTCCTCCGCACGCTAATATAAAATTTACACATGATATATAATAATATTGCAATATAATTATAGTTTTTATGTTAATTAATGTACGCCATTGGTATATATAATTATTGTGTCAACTTTTCCATGATACTTCTCAGTTCGGTTTCTACCTCTTCCGAAAAATCAATGTGGTTTAAAGCCCGTTCAATGGCTCTATAAAATATTTCCTTTTCCCGGTATTCCATAGAATGTCTAATTATCGTGTAGCCGGTCGTTTTCGGTTCGGATTCAACGACCTCAGTTTTTATCGGCAAATTATTTAACAAATCGAATTTCTGAACATAATCGTTTCCTAAATCGTCTTCATATTCAATGTTCAATATCATTTCCGGATTTTCATCTAATGAATATTTAACTTTTTTTATAATTTCATCATCCACGGGAAACGTTTTTAATCTGAAATCCCGCATCCGTGAATTAAATGATATATTACCTGATTCTACAAAACACTTTACATTGTACGCAGGTTGCCCTATACAATTTATAGTGATTTCAGAAGTATATTTTCCATTGGATTCTTTTGTTTCCGTGGAAATTGTGAACCTTGGAACCACTTTTGAATATACAATTACAGAACGCTTTCCACGGTAAGAACGGACTTGATCCACTTTTATTAATCCATCGTCCATTAAAGCAGAAGATTCTAAAATAGTAGATTCAATGACCTGGTTATCCCTGATTAACGAAATAAAAACAGCATCATCATTAAAATCGTTTATCCGGATTATGTCAGAACCACAGGAAAGATTACACTGTTTTAAGGTGGTTATGCTCTCCTGAGTCCATACGGAAGACGCCGAAGCAGCCGGAATTAAAAAAAGTAAAAGAAGGATTAATATTTTGCTTGTCGATCCCATAATTAATAATTGGGGGTTTAGTATTTAACCGTTTTTAGCCTCCATGATCTTTAACTGATTTTTATATAATCCGTAAATAGGTAATAACCACACAAGCCCGATTAAAG
>CAYPNO010000429.1:0-1658 GCA_964411865.1 uncultured Desulfuromonas sp.
AGTTTTTAATTCAAGGAGTAGTTCAACATATTCAGTGGTGGTAAAAATTGCAATAACTGAAGCATCGCTGAGAATATGGCGGAGTTCGTTGCGTTTAAGTTCTTTATCTATCGGAATGGCGACACACCTGTTTTTCATGATCCCCAGGTAACTCGCTAACCAGCGTGTAGAGGATGGGGCAAGCAGGGCGATGTGAGATCCTTCATCAAGATTAAGTTGTTGTAGTCCCGCTGCTATAAGGTCAGATTCGCGCCACAAATCTGCGTAACTTGTGCCTACCCATGTGTTGTTGACCTTTTCTCGCAGTGCTGTTTTGTTGGGATCTCTGCAACAGCTGCTGTGCAACAATTCAATTATAGTGCTCATACATGCTCCAGACAATAATTTGCTAGCTGAATTTGACCGATAGCTAAGATCGATTAGGGACTCTCTTGGTTGATGGCTATTGATATATTAAACGAGTGATAGGGTAAAGTCCTTTTACGCCAGAGGAGATGTTTTAGGTTGATAAGGCCCTTGACAGGGCATGTAAAATACGTGTATATGTTCAGGATGTTGCAGCAGGTTGTACTGATTAACTGATTGCAGGCACGTAGCTCAGTGGGAGAGCACTACCTTGACACGGTAGGGGTCGGCGGTTCAATCCCGCCCGTGCCTACCAGATATACTTTGCATTCGGTTGAAATTTGTTAGTGCCGCTGGTTTTTGCCCAGTACCAATATAGTGCATTTTTATAGGATTGGTATGGTTGGGTTTTGTCGAATCAGCGCGGCATCTAAGGCAGATAAAAGGCATCCATTGGTGGTGCCTTTTTGCGTATCGGATTGTTATTAGTAGTAGATAGATCCGAGTTCGGAGGAAATCATGACGCAGATAAATATTCAACTACCTGATGGTTCATCCAGTCCTTATGATGCTGGAGTTACGCCCTTCGGTATTGCTCGCTCCATAAGCGAAGGTTTGGCGCGTCAGGCTGTGGCTGCAAAGGTCGACGGTTCTCTTGTGGACTTGAATTGTGAGCTTGGGCACGATGCCAGCGTGGAGATTTTGACCCTTGATAGCCCTGCTGGGCTTGAGGTTTATCGTCATACCACTGCGCACTTAATGGCGCATGCCGTTAAAGATATATATAAAGATAAGGTTCAAGTCACGATTGGACCGTCTATCCAAAATGGATTTTACTATGATTTCTATTCTCCGGATCACACCTTTGTACCGGAGGATTTCGATGCTATTGAGGCACGTATGCTGGAGTTGGCAAAGCAGGATTTGCCGGTTCAGCGAAGCGAAGTATCGCGCCAGGAAGCGATCGAACTGTTCAAGTCAATGGGGGAAAGCTTCAAGGTTGAGCTTATTGAGGACTTGGATCAAGACACTGTATCTCTGTATCGACAGGGGACCTTTGTTGACTTATGTCGGGGTCCTCATCTGCCCTCCACTGCCAAAATCAAAGCTTTTAAGCTTACAAGTGTTGCTGGGGCTTACTGGCGCGGAGACGAAAAACGTCCCATGTTGCAGCGTATTTACGCCACAGCATTTCCAGATAGAAAACAGCTAAAAAAATATCTTCTTCATTTAGAGGAAGCGCGAAAGCGTGATCACCGAAAACTGGGCAAAGAACTTGATCTATTTTCCTTCAGTGAAGAAGCCGGGGCTGG
>CAYPNO010000430.1:0-1655 GCA_964411865.1 uncultured Desulfuromonas sp.
TGCTGATATCCAGTGTCGGATCATAGTCGATGCTGGTGGCGTAAATATCGGTGATCTTCTGATAGAATCGCCGCTCCGAGGTGCGGATATCCTGAATTCGCCGCTCCAGCTCTTCAAAATAATCAAAGGGCTGATCCGGATTTTTCAGCCGCTCATCATCCAGCAAAAAACCCTTCTTAATAAACTCTGTCAGTTGTTGCGTCGCCCAGATACGGAATCGGGTCGCCACATGGCTTTTGACCCGATAGCCAACCGAGATAATCATGTCCAGGTTGTAATAATCCAACAGGCGTTTGACCTGCCGTTTGCCCTCCATTCGAACTATCCGGAATTCCCGGATAGTTGCCTCTGGTGCCAGCTCTCCTTCCTCATAAATATTCTGGATATGCTCACTTATGGTTCGAACATCCTTCTGGAAAAGCTCTGCCATTAACCCCTGAGAAAGCCACACCGATTCATCCTCAAACCGTACATATAGCTTCAGTTTGCCGTCTTCAGCCTGATAGACCAAAAACTGTCCCTTGGCGCCTTCGCCGAGTTTTGAAGTATGAGTGCTAAGTGCTGAGTTGTTATTTAAATCATCATTCATAACTCATACCTCATCATTCGGCGAAGCCGTTGCTTCCATTCGATGTTTGGGATTCTTTAGTCACGTGGTGGCCCCAGCAACGATTTTGTCGCATTCAGAGACAACGTATTCCGGGATAGTATCAAACTTGGCGGGATCAAGCTGACAGATAAATTCATTTTCGATGTGATACGTTTGCTTAATGAATTTTTCGATAACAGCGTCATTTTCTTCATGGTCGATAAGCCTGCATACTTGGAGCTTTTCGTACCCATTGTTACATGCTGTATATACGGTTTTCATTTCTTCGGTATTACAAATACGACCTAAAAGCGCAGAATACGAAAATCCTTCAAGGTGGTTGGATATTTCATTACATCCATTGTCAAACTTGTTCTGATCCATTTCATGGTGATTGCCTTCAGCATCTTTCGGCTCTCGGGTGTCAATGCCACGTGCTTTACCATTACCCCTGTGCAACAGGTTAGAAAGCACCTGATAAGCATCGCCCTTATCATCAGTAATCTCGAAGCGTCGGCGCATATAGATCAACTTAATGATGTCATCCTTATTTGAACTGAGGGAGGCCCTGCATATTTCAAAGAATGTTAGGATATTGTTTTTTTGAATGGTCACCTCCTCAATGAGAGCAGCTTTGAGTTTGAGAAATGATGCTATAGTCTGGTTGTTGAACTTGTGAGATAAAGCTTTGACGATATCAATGATAGGCTCAACGTCATGTGTAAGCATTAGTACGGTTTTCTTTTTGAGGCATGAGCTCGTATCGCGACGGAAGAGCATTTCAAGAATCGCGTATTTCTTGTTTTTATCGAATGAAGATATCGGGTCATCCAGAATGATCAGACCCGGATTTTTAGAGAGGCATTCGTACATGAACAGCACGATGGCAAATGCATTTCTCTCTCCAAAACTGAGGTGTTGGTTACCACCATTAAGGTTTTCTTCATGATCAAGGTGTCTAAGTTTGAGTTGGGCCTGTTCGCCTTCACCTGAAATCTTTACCGCATAGAGAAACCCGGCATAGGCAAGAAAGGCATTGATATCTTTTTCATGCTTCTCAACAACC
>CAYPNO010000431.1:0-1650 GCA_964411865.1 uncultured Desulfuromonas sp.
CTCCGTGCATGGCACCATCCACATCGACACACAACGCTGCCACATCCGCCGGGTACGCTACCTCACTGAAACGATGAGCATAGACTTGCTCTATTTCGTTATAAATGTTTCTGTTGTATGACGATAGAGGTCCCTTTAACGCATTTACTACGCCGGAATCAAGTTCCACAGCGGTTATTGTGGATGCCTTAGTGAGGGAAAGAAGTCCATATCCTCCTCCGGAGCCCACAACAAGCACATCGCCGGTCAAATTGTCATAGAGCTTTTTTCGGATGGGAATATCAAATTGCGGATCTCCGACTGCCCACTGCTGAGCTCGGTTGTAAAGACCGGCAAGTCTGCCGTCACTCATTTCATAAAAATCGAGCCTCGAATACGGCGACCAGAATCCTTTTATATGTTTACTCTCACCTTCTTCCCATAGATGCGGTTGAAGTGCAAAATATTTAAACAGAGTATCTTCAGCATTAAATAGAGGAACCGTCAGTGCAAACAGAAAAACAATTCCTGCAAAAAGCTTTCTTTTGTACAGAAATGGAAGTGTAGATATTATTGAAGCCGGGATGAAAACATTCCAGATACCGATAGAAGTAAAAAGGTAAGCTGAAAGGATGTACCCGGTAAAGAATGCAACGGCAAGAAGCGTTATCAGATATTTAAGTTTTACGTTACCCTGGACAGATATCTCTCTGTAGCATATTCCTGTTAGTGTTCCGCCGGTTATGAGCGGAACCGATGTGAATAGTATCGATGCAAACACCGGATTTTCAGGCATGAAAAAGAAACTTCCCGAGAGATTTATAAGAACTGCTGACAAAATATATGACACAGCCATGACCGCAATAAGCGGATTTACAAAATTCCGCAATCTTTTAGCGGCTATTGCTCCTGTGCCGGTAAAAAAGATGGCAAGAGACGATATCAGAGAAATCGCAAAAAGCATTTGAAAAGGAAACACATAGGTCAGAAAACGGATCGATACAGCCTGGAATACAGCTCCCGAGAACGCCGTAGTCACTGCAAGGAAAAGCCAGAAACCGGCAGTGTGAATCTGCTCCTCATTCTTTAAAAACATAATCGACTCCGACATTTAATTAAACAAAAACGTCGAAGTTTAAGTAAAAAGAACCGGCAAGTCAACCCTTATGAATCAGCTCATCAAATGACATTTCCTGTCTGATCCCGAGTCTTGTGAGGGCAAAATCGTATTTCGTCGGATCTTTCGGGCATATTTCTCTGAACTTCTCTGTTATTTCAAGAGCTGTTTTCCAGTCTGCGGCTTTCCTTGTCGTGAATTTTAGAAGAGTCGAGGCTTTGTGCATGTGAGTGTCAAGCGGAATTATGAGGTCAGAAGGATTAACTTTTTCCCAGCCGCCCGGATCAACATCATCTTTTCTCACCATCCATTTCAGATAGAGATTTAAGCGTTTACAGGCGGAGCCTTTCATCGGTGACGGCAGAAGATAGTTCTGTTTTCCATCATTTAGAAAATTCGCGAAAAAGGCAAGCCTTTCTGTGGTCGCCTGATCTTTTTTTGATAGAAATAGATTCTCAAGCGAACCATGAACTTTTAATGCTCTTTTTATTCCTGAAAAAAGACTTGCAATATCCTCGTCAGTTGTGAATCTGTGCTTAAAACCTTTATAAATG
>CAYPNO010000432.1:0-1646 GCA_964411865.1 uncultured Desulfuromonas sp.
TTTTTAAAAACCACACGTTCAGCCTCTTAGTCGATTTAGGTGTCAAACTCAAGATTTGCCGTGGTGTATCTCTGAATTGGTCTATGTGAATTTCATTGCATGGAAAAACGATCCGAACCGATTCTGCAGCCGGATCATTCAACAGGAGTTGTTCGCCGAATCCGTGAAGAACCAATGAATATTCCTTAAGGTACTGAGTAAAATTGCTTGTGTCACCGGACGAATCAAACCATGGAAAATAATTCATGACAACTGGCAGGAGTGAATCATTTTCAGCAATGTAAATTTCATTACAGTTTTTAACTGGCCTTTGTTTGTTATCAAAGAAGATATAGCTGACGCCTAACTCTTCATCAGGGGAAAAGAAAAAACCCTCATAGATAAAAAACATTCCGTTAGGATATTTAAAAACGGTGTCGGGGGATAATTCCATGTTGTTATCCTCAAAATAGTAATGCTTGTATTTAAGGATGCACACACCAATGGTGTCAGCTACCTGACTGTAAAGCAATAGGTGTTGCAGAGCCAGCAAGCCGATTGTAAGAAGGCGTTTCGTCTTTAAAGAAAGTCGTTTCATTGGGCATAATTAAAATTAACATCTCCAATCTGAAAGTACGAGACCCTATTTGAAGGCGACCTTCGTCTATTGAATTTCGGTTCCGAATATTCGAGTTTAATGTCGTAGCTTGAACCCGGGATCAATGAATAATAATCTAAAAACTTAGCTTCGATTTTTAATTCCCGGGTTTTATTTGGCTGAATCCTTAGAAGACTCGAATCGTTTGAAACAATTTGAATCGACCTGATAACAGAAGGAGTTCTTCCATTCTTATCAGTAATTGTATGAGAAGGATATTCTAAAAAGGTTTTGTTTAGGTAAATGTCATCGTCAGAATTATTTGTTAGCTCGACCAAAAAATATGACTTCCCATCCCTATATTCATAGCCGTTGATTTCGCTGGTCACAACAGCATTTTCCGTTAATTGAAATTTACTGCTACTGCACGACATAAGAATGCTGAGCGTACTGACAAAAATAACGATCTTCATTAAAACCTCCTTGGTAGTAAATGGAACCATTTTTCAAGACCATAGCTTCGCTTCCAGTGCAATTCGTTGTATGGGAAATATCTGTAAGCATAATCACCAGAAAAACTATTGTAATATTTTGTTCCACCCTTGATCCATTTTAAGCCTATGTGGAATTTTCCGGATTGTTTCATTGCATAATCATAGCCACTCATCGATACATCTCCTATGCTTGATGAAAAAGCTTTCACGTGATTGGCTGGCCTGCCTGATATCCGGAAATCTATTCCATCAAGTGAAGGATCAATGTCAACGATGCTCCAAACTATGTCGTTATAATAGTGTCCCCATTCATGCGCAATTGCAGCTCTTGCTGCGTGTGGGCCATTTTCAAACGAACTGCGTGCAATAGAAATATTACCTGTAAATAAATCTGTATTATTTTCAGAACCAACGACCATAGATGGGCCATTATTTCTGAATGACCAAAAGTTTAAAGATTCTTGAAAATCTCCTTCTTTTACCATTTTATTAAATCGGCCAATGTCGGTGCCGAATCCATAGCCATCTTTGGCATTTTGTATTGATTCAATTCCAGAAGTTATTGAAGCAAAAGC
>CAYPNO010000433.1:0-1636 GCA_964411865.1 uncultured Desulfuromonas sp.
TGAACATATTAGCCGGGGTTTCAAGAGCTTTCCCCTCTTCGTCACGTTTAAGATAGCGCCGTTCTAAAACGGTTAGGGCATTTTTAGTCAACGAAATAGCGTCTGAGCTGCTGCACTCTGTCATTGTGGTAGATCCTTTAAAGTTGTATTTAGAAGTTGAGTCGCTGAAATCGAGCGGTAAGTTTATCGGGCAATAAAAGACTCTCAATATACGCCAATACTCAGTGCACGCGCAACATGAGATAATCTCGAGTTAGCACCATATACGGTGGGATCGGTGAATTTAGACCACAATATGTCGTATAGTCAATGAAAGAATAAGCAAATCTGATGCAGATATGGATGCTGATATCTACAGACCATTATTGATAGGTCTGAGATGTTTTCTTTCTCATTGCCTTTGTGACTGACGTGGTGATTTTTTAGGGAAAAATTTATCTTTTGTGCTATTGTTCCGCTTTAAAACTTAATTTTTCAGCCAGAGTAATTTCTCAATATCTCAGTAAAGTAAAATTAATTCAACAGTCAGGAAATCTTTTTGTCTATCTATCTTGACAACGCCGCTACTTCTTTTCCTAAGCCAGAATCAGTTTATGCAGAACAGGATTATATTTCCAGAAACTATGGAGCAAATCCTGGCCGTGGAAGCTATAATATCGCGCGCATTGCGGCTCAGACCATGGCAGTCACACGTGAAACGATCGCCAGTTTTTTTAATATCCCGTCCAGCTCTCGTATCGCCTTTACTTTTAACGCAACACAGGGAATTAATACTGCCCTGTCCGGCATACTGGACCCAGGACACAGGGTTATCACCACCAGCATGGAACATAACGCTGTAGTCAGACCTCTGCACCACCTGCAGAGCCAAGGAATTCAAGTTTGTGTGGTAACGGCAGACACACAGGGATTGGTAACGTTTGAGGCTGTACGCAAAGCATGTATGGATAAGCCTACCAAGCTGGTGGTGATAACCCACTGCTCAAACGTGACCGGAGCGGTGCAACCTGTTGCAGAAATTGGCAGATTTTGTCACGACCACGGCATTGTTTTTATGCTGGATGCGGCGCAAAGTGCCGGTGTGCTCCCCATAGATGTTGATGCCATGCACATTGATATTCTTGTGGCTCCAGGGCATAAGGGGCTGTTGGGGCCGCAAGGAACTGGCTTTATTTACGTAAGAGATGGATTGGACATGAAGCCTCTTATTCGTGGGGGTACTGGGAACTTATCCAGCCAACCGCAGCAACCAGCGGCAATGCCTGAATTGCTGGAAAGTGGCACTCTCAATACCGCTGCTATAGCAGGTCTCAAAGCAGGGATAGAATATATTCTCCAACGTGGAATTGACAATATCCGCGCGCATGAACAGTGTCTGCTCCGGCAGTTGTGGGACGGATTGGGTGAAATAACGGGAGTACGACGTTACGGACCAGAGCCTGGTCTTAGACACTCCGGCCTGATATCGTTCACTTTGGAGAATCAGACCCCAGCTGAGACGGGCTTCTACCTCGATCAGAACTTTGATATTGGCGTACGTACCGGACTACATTGCGCTCCAGATGCACATAAAACCATCGGAACATTTCCCGGTGGCACGGTACGCGTTAGCCCCGGTTGCTTTAATACCGCACAG
>CAYPNO010000434.1:0-1627 GCA_964411865.1 uncultured Desulfuromonas sp.
CATCGAGGGCTCGGGCGAATAGATGTAGGTGTTGCGCACCATGAATTCCTTGAGGATATCGTTCTGGATGGTGCCTGCCAGTTTCTCCTGGGTTACCCCCTGCTCCTCGGCGGCTACAATGTAATTCGCCATGATGGGCAGTACCGCACCGTTCATGGTCATGGATACTGATACCTTATCGAGCGGGATTGCGTCGAACAGTATCTTCATATCCTCAACCGAATCGATAGCGACGCCGGCTTTGCCCACGTCACCCACTACGCGTGGATGATCGGAGTCGTAACCGCGATGGGTGGCGAGGTCGAAGGCGACTGAGAGCCCCTGCTGCCCGGCGGCGAGGTTGCGCTTATAGAACGCGTTGGATTCCTCCGCAGTGGAGAACCCGGCATATTGGCGTACCGTCCACGGGCGACCAGCATACATAGTGGCAACAGGGCCACGCAGAAACGGGGCTATGCCCGGCAGGGTGCCGAGGTGTTCAAGGTCAGCTGTGTCTGCTTCGGTGTACAGGGGCTTTACCCTGATCCCTTCTGGGGTATCCCATTTGAAGTTGGACAGGTCGTCCGTTTTTTTCTCCTTTTTGGCCTTGGCTTCCCAAGCGGCCAAAGTGGGTTTTTCTGCCATAACTCTTATATCCTTTTCAGTGGTCGCTGAAGGTGGAAGCGTTCAGCTGTTTGGATTAACTTCAGGACTCAATCCCGACGCGTGCCGGAGTGCCTGTGTCGTAGTAATGCTTTATCAGACGCATCTCGGTAACTAGATCTGCCGACTGAATAAGTTGTGCCGGGGCATTGCGCCCGGTGAGAATGATTTCGGTATTGGGAGCGCGTTCGCGTAGTAAGCTGAGGACTGCATTGAGCTCTACAAGGTTGAAGTCTATGGCATTGACCAGTTCATCCAGAACAAGAAGATCAATTGAACCACTGCTGGCGAGGGTGCGGGCGTGTTCCATACCTTGACGTGCCAGGTTGATGTCCTCGGTGGCGGGGTTGCTCTTGCTAACAAAACACGCTCTACCGCACTGCTCAACATGCCAGTTTTCTCCCATCCTGACGGCGCTGAGCATTTCGCCATAGTTGGGATCATTTTTCATAAAGTGAAGAATGTGAACCCTGAAACCATGTCCGGCAGCACGGAAGGCTTGCCCGAGCGCGGCGGTAGTTTTGCCTTTGCCGTCTCCTGTGTATAGGTGTATTTTAGCGTGGGTCGATTTTGCAGGATGCGGATTTTTCGGGGCTAGAAATGGTACCTCGGCTTGTGTATTATTCATCAACTGTCCCTTCTTGGCTCTTGTCGGCAGGAATTATAACCGCTGCCGCCACGTATCCCGGTAGGTTCGAGGTGGCGTCGCCTGGTCCACCTAATCTACTAACCAACAGGAGCGTGACTTTCTAAATATTAACATAGAGACGTGGCTAACATGAATATAATGGTTTGCGCGGTGAAGGCCTGCAGGTGTTTTTATAAAAGCCATCCTCGCTGCAGAAAGTTAATTCTAGTGATAGAATGCTTTTTTAGATTTGCTAAAAAAATTTAGCGAACCCGAAATTACCAATCATAGTGCAGCCATGTCAAGTGGATTGAACGCAGCAGGCATGTCCAGCGCAGGTGTACAGTATTCAGGTGC
>CAYPNO010000435.1:0-1623 GCA_964411865.1 uncultured Desulfuromonas sp.
GAAGTTGTATTAACTCTACGAGTTGTGGGTGTATTGTAACCACCTCCCGCTTGTCGAGTATTTAAAACCCCAGGACCGAACTGAGTATCTCCCGCTATTGCCCCACAATCCATCATCATAGACGCAAACATATTCCAACCGTTTCGAGTCCAGGAATGGCCCTCCTCGTATTGATCCGTGAGAATAATTCCATTCTTTTTTACTTCAAAATGAAGGTTGATTTTTGGTAAAGGCATCATTGTATTTTTAATCATATCTCTTCTACCTCTGTTGTTATTGTTATTGTCGGCAAAGCTAATGTATTCATTTCAAAATCGTTAATTATTGGTGTGTTGGCTATCAATGTTGTGGTTGTTGAAATGCCAGGTATACTAATTCCTGCTAATTCCATCGGATTTTCAATAGGATCTTCGGTGTCAATCTGTGTTGTGACTTGTTGGGAAAGAAAGTTACTGCCTTGACTCCACACCTTATCTGCGCCAAGGTGCAAGGCTGAAATTTCCACATCACCTACATACATTGCCTGTGCATCAGAAATGATCATGGTGTGTTCTCAATAATATAAAGGGTTGTAGCCACCTTCGGATCAACCAAGTCATATTCAGCCTGAGTCATTTTTAAAATAGAGGTAATGTCTGTTGGAGTAGCGGTTGCTACACCAGAAGCGTTTCCTACCCATATATTGTTTTCTGCCAGGCTGCCGGGATCACCGGTGTCTCCCTTGTCGCCTTGATCGCCCTTATCGCCCTTATCTCCTTTATCTCCTTGGATGCCTTGAATACCTTGATCTCCAGTCTCGCCTTGAACACCCTGAATACCTTGAATACCCTGGATACCCTGAATACCTTGATCTCCCTTTAAATCGACATAGGTATATTCAGCTTCATCAGAATACTTAACTCCTAACTGAGTACCATCCCAAGTATATTCAAAATCATACCCACGGGGACCTCGGAGAGCCCAGGGCAGTTCAGACCATGTTGAAACACCATCGCCTATTTTTATAAGTTGTGCATCAGGATCATCTGAAAGTAATAGACCTAATTCGCCTTCAAATAAAACCGGATCAGCATCAGTCCATTCTGTTGCTGTACCTCGCCTGAATTGAATTGGTATTGACATTATGCTTCTCCTCCATCCAATGAGGTAATATTGGTCATGACATCATGGGGCCGACCCCCATCCAAAGTTAAATAATCTTGCATTGCCTGCAATAGAGAAGAACCAAATCCAGCATCAACCTCGATAATACCAATACCCGAAGATTCAACCTCCAGCAATTCAACATTAACATCAGGACTGAAAGGAATGCTCATCTTGTAACCTCTTTTGAAATAGTTATAGCTCCTTCCATGAGGCGATAAACATCACCTGAAGTATCAATCAACTCAAGATCATAAACTCCTTTTGATGCTGTAATAGCTGCTGTTGAAGCGGCATCTGCATAGATAGATAAAGTAGTTTTTTCAGCCTCAACAGTAATGGTAATCCCGTCATTTTCTGTTGTAAGATCAAGGATCGGATTGACGTCCTTAATCTTTGCCCGAACCTGCATCTTTGCGGTATATCCAGTAAGATCAATAGGATTCTATTCGATTTCATACACTAATTCTTATTATTTAT
>CAYPNO010000436.1:0-1618 GCA_964411865.1 uncultured Desulfuromonas sp.
TTTCATCTCAGACAGCAGGAGACCCCTTCCTCGACAGTTCCGGCTTTGGCGGAACTGGCAGGTGGGGGAGGAATGCGTTCAAATATTCACCGCCTGGATTAAAGTTGTAGTTCTCGCACAGAGGCGAATACAGTTTTTCTTTACATTGACACTGTTTGATATCACATTGCCAAATATATCTTGAATGGCAAAGAAGCCTGTTGCTCGTTTGCCTTTTACAAATCCTTCCACCTTAACTGTTTTTACACGATCAAATTTTCTAATTCCGTATATTTTGCCGGTTGGAATCTTCTTTTCAGATCTAGCTCCTTTTGTCTGCTGAAAGTCCCCGGATGAAACGTGTTTTTTGTGGTAAACCGTATTATTCAGCTTTACCGTTTGCCCGTCCTCACAGCAGATAGCAACAGCATCATTATAGTGGGTTTTTGGAAGTTTTAAAAACTGTTCTCTCTTAAACTTGGTCTCAAAACCAAACGTTTCCTCAAACTCCCAATCTGACTTTTTAAGCTGGCTTTTGATAATGCCCATGTCGGTTGCGTGCTTGGTTTTTGATCTCCTTTTCTTTAGCTCAATCTCTCCTGCATGAAGAGCCTGGTGGCAGGTGCGACATAAGGTAATCAGGTTCTCGGGTGTATCGGGACCTCCATCGGATCTGAAAACTATGTGGTGACACTGCAAATGCTTATCCTTTGATTTGCCTTTGCAGTGCTGGCATTTGTACCCGTCTCTATCCAGTACGAAAGCTTTGATATTGTAGAAATCCTTCTGTGGACCTTCCTGATACTCAATACCCGAAACTTCCGGATTCGTTATTTTGTGAATGTCAAAGGAAGCCGTTTCGACCTTCCACTTCGTAACCGGTAAGATGGATTCCACAAAGTTTTTTTCTCGAATGTGAGATTCCAACTTGCTTCTTATTGAAGGCGCAAGCCTTCCCTTTCTCCTTGAAGCTGCCCGATTATTGAACCTTGCAGGCCTGTACCTTGTTTTCCGACCTCTTCGGGTCCTCCTGTACATCCTCCGTTGATCCATCTTTTTAGAAACATCCTGTCTTAGCTGAATTTCGGATTGATACACTACCTTTCCGTTAGCAATAGCAGCACAGCCAACAACTTTCGAGCCTGAGTCTATGCCTGCTATTACGGGTTGAGTGTACCCACTGCTTCCGAAAAGCAGTTTAATCGTAAATGGTGTAGTTCTCAAAACCTTTGCCTTTCCTTCCCTCAAAAGTTTTCTGGCCTTTGAGGGTTTACAGGGCATTAGTGGTTTTCCGTTCTGGTTTTTAACGTAAACTAGCATAGAGTTTACCTCCTTTTTTGGAGTTATGCGTATTGGGGGCTGTAGAGTCAACCCACCAAATTCGGCTTCCTCTCGATCTGATACTGAAAGGTTTGTATGGTGCAAGCACTGTCCCTACCTCTCAGGACTGTTTAACCGGCACCCTTAGAGCCTGAAACTGAGGCGGCATTCCAGGGTAACTATAATATTCTTTCGTATCGGCTGCCAGTATTACAAAGCTCCTTACTGGCAATCTGGTCAACCAGGGACTTACCAAAACAAGCCCCTTCCTCAAAAACCTGAGCCGTTAGGCGAAGGTTTTAGGTGGGGGTAGTTGACT
>CAYPNO010000437.1:0-1618 GCA_964411865.1 uncultured Desulfuromonas sp.
CTGAACCAGATTCTAGACGCACAGGCAACAGAACAGATCGGTGCTCAGCGTTATGCGCAATGTGCTCTCGCATACCAGCGCTCGTCACAAGGCAGAGATGGGCGACGGCCTGAAAAGGATCTTCAGTGCCGAGACCGCCAAAGAGGCACGGCAGCGGTTTGATGAACTGGCGCAGCAGATGGAAAAGAAGTCCAGGAAGGCGATTGACTGCCCTGAACAAGGTCTGGAAGAAGCTTTGGCAGTTCTGGCGTTGCCAGGCAAATATCGCAAGCGCATGAAATCTTCAAACATGCAGGAACGCCTGATCTAGGAGGTTCGCCGACGTGAACGCGTCATCCGCATCTTCCCCAACGAAGAATCGGCTGAGCGCCTGATGGGAGCGTTGTTGGCAGAGATCCACGAAGAGTGGCAAGGTCGGCGTTACCTGGATATGGACGAGTTTTTCGATTGGGCGGACCGCCAACCCTCTGCAGCACAGATGAGGGGTGCCGCAAACGGCTAGGAAAATTCCAATCACGCGGGATGGAATTTACAGCAACTTTTGGACTTGACCAAAAATAACGACCGTCCTGATTTCAGTAGTTTATGGGGCGGCCGGGAATTGCTGCTGCCCGGGGACGAAGATGGAGGTTTCTGGTTCTTCGCGCCACTTCTTTTTCTTTGCAATTGTTGCCGTGAGATCAAAAAACAAGCACTGATCGGGCGGATCAGTGCACAAAGTTTCGGGCATAAAAAAGCCCCGCAAACTGCTGTGCAGGAGCGAAGCTTTGGTTGGTTATCCTTTGCCGCAGGCCTTGTAAAAGGCTTTTTTTTTAACGCCGGCCTGCCTTGCCATGGATTTTATGATGTCTTGTCCGAATGGGGCGATGTGTTTAGAAACTGTTACCTTGTGGAGATGGCCGTTTTCTACCTTGCGCCATTGTTCGTGCCCGGTTGCGCCTTTGGGTTGGAGTTCGAAGCCGAGCTTTTTAAGGCCCTTTACCACATCACGATAGTTTAGAGGCGGATTTCTGGAACTCAATGGGCAGATCTGTAGGTGAGCGGGAGTATGGTGCTGAACGGCTTGATGCCGTTTCTTGCACAGCACCCGAGCTTAAGCCAGTAATACTTGAGCCAGAAGCCGAGAGGGGCTCGGCGGGGCAACAGCTGATCGGCGTACTCTCTGTCTTCACCTTCCATGATATCATACAGGTAAGAGGCAATTATTTCATCAAGGCGGGTCTTAACGTCTTCCAGACTATCGCCCTGCGCTGCTAGATTCAGATCCAGGCAGAAAGCTTGCCAGATATCCCCTTTTTTCTCTGCGTAGCACCGCACGATCAGGTCACGTGGTTTCATCTCCATTCTCCTCACACATAAAAGTTGTGCACTACTTTTATGTGCACAAAACATAATTACATTCTTATCCGAATTCTGTACCTGAGTCAAGCAGGCAGGAGGGGAAGAGGGGCAACTCTGTCATTGACTGGTATCTGACGCTATCTAAGATTTTTCCATGTTTAAACCATTACGCATGGAATATCCCGGTGCCTGGTATCACGTGATGAATAGTGGGCGATGGCGAGAGGACATTTAGCAGGACGAAGATAAAAATATGGTAAAAATATGGGGACGCTCT
>CAYPNO010000438.1:0-1614 GCA_964411865.1 uncultured Desulfuromonas sp.
CCACCATTTCCGGTTACACTGTTTAAGCTTCCCCACCACGGCAGTCGCAACTCCCTGCCAGAACAATGGAGCAGCACATGGAATATCGATCACGCCATCGCAAGCTGTGGCTTCGAAAACCACTTTGGGTTCCCCCACCAGCAGGTATGTGACATTCTTACAGCGGAGGAAATCCCCCTGTGGCGCACCGATTTACACGGCAGTATCCAGTTCAGCACCGATGGTACTGGTTGGAAGATTAAGCCATGGAAGGAACTACGGACAACTCCTTGACAGCGACAGCGTTCCAGCATATTCATAGCAACGCGCTCGCGCGAAGATGTTCTGTAAAATACAGCCTTAACCATAAATTCAGACTGCACTTTCAATAAGGGCGCAAATAGGATAAAAAGGCAAATTCTACCCAAACATACAAATTAAAGGAGACACCCGTTGAGTATAACCGGCATCAAAGGGATGAACGATATTCTGCCGCACGACATCGCCGCATGGCAGTTTCTGGAGCAGCACGCACGGCAGATTTTTCATACCTATGGCTACAAAGAGATCCGCGTTCCCGTAGTGGAAAAAACGGAGTTGTTCAGTCGTTCTATCGGAGAAACCACAGATATCGTTGAAAAAGAGATGTATACCTTCGTGGACAAAGGGAATAACTCCATCACCCTGCGCCCCGAAGGCACTGCTCCGGTGATGCGTTCCTACATTCAGCACAAACTTTATAATGAAGCCAATAGCTCCAAACTGTACTACATGGGGCCAATGTTCCGTTACGAGCGCCCGCAAAAAGGACGCTACCGCCAATTTCACCAAATCGGTGCGGAGGTGATCGGGCAGGATGACCCACGTATCGACGCCCAAGTGCTGGCGATGCTGAGTCATTTTTTTGGCGCAGTAGGGATTACCAATGTCAGCTTACAAATCAATTCCCTAGGCTGCTGTGCCTGCCGCCCCAACTACCGCAACATATTAATCGATTTCCTAGCACAACACCTCGATGCACTCTGCGATGACTGCAAGCGACGCTACTCAACCAACCCCTTACGTGTACTCGACTGCAAAGCTATCGGTTGTAAGGAGGCCACAGCTGCAGCACCTTCCGTGCTTGACCACCTGTGTGCAGAATGTGAGGAACACTTCCACAAAGTTCAGCAGCATCTCAACGCACTCGGAGTTCCCCACCAGATCAATGATCGCATGGTACGCGGCCTCGACTACTACACTAAAACTACCTTTGAGATGGTGACTACTGCCCTCGGCGCCCAGAATGCCGTAGCTGCCGGAGGGCGCTACGATGGCCTGATCCAGGAACTCGGAGGACCCGCTCTCCCTGGTATAGGATTCGCCATGGGGGTAGAACGCCTAGCGCTTCTTCTCGATATTCAAAGACTCAAGCCCTCGGTACCGCAACTATTTATCGCAACTTTGGGAGAACGCGCGCAGGAGGAAGGCTTTATTCTCCTCAACCGCCTCCAGCATCAAGGGATATATGCCGATATGGACTTTTCCGGCAAAAGTTTGAAAGCCCAGATGCGTTATGCAAATAAGCTCGATAGCCTGTTCTCCATAGTGTTAGGTGATAATGAGCTCGAAACAGGCACCGTCAGCCTCAAGCGG
>CAYPNO010000439.1:0-1614 GCA_964411865.1 uncultured Desulfuromonas sp.
CACTTTTCCCCTTAATGTAACCTACAACTTGAGCTACTGAATACTTCGGTGGTATCGATATCAGCATATGAATGTGATCTCCCATCAGATGCCCTTCAAGGATCTCCGATTCTCTTTGTAAAGCCAGATCTCTAAAAACTTCACCGAGATATTTCCTCAGCTGGCCGTATATCACTTTTTTTCGATATTTTGGAATCCAAACTATATGATACTTGCAATCATAGGTCGTATAGTTTCGTTTTCTATTGTTGTTCATTGAAAGTCTCCTTTTCTGTGATCTTTAAGCGGTTCACAGTTTGGGAGACTTTCTTATATTCCCGTAAATGTCAAACTTTGTGAGTCTCCCCGGCAAAGCCGGTGGGTTACCTTTGATTAATTATATTTTCACATAAGTTAATTTATTGTAATTCCTTTACAGGTTTCAGAAATATTGATATGCAATTGTAGATCATATTTTTAATTTGTTAAGGCGGATAACATTCCAAATCACATGATAGCAAGATCTATAGAAGAGAAGAACTTGTTATATGAATTTAAATAGATCACCATGACGATTTTACCTTCACTATACAACTCTTTTTTAGGGTTTGCGACGATATTTATCTGCATCGGCTTTGGTATGTTGTTTTTGCTCAATGCTGTGAGCAGAGAAGTCGGTCCCGGATACTGGGCCACGAGCTTCTTCTTAAACAGTGCGGGGTTTTTGTTCTGGGCAGGTACGGTCAAATATAGCCCATGGCTGTTTTTCACTGCCGGCGAAATTTTACATATGCTGGGCTTTATTACATTCGTGTATGGTGCATATAGGTTCACCGGGAAGAAGATTCAGCGTTGGAAAATTTATGCTCTATGCGGATTTGTAGTTGCCTGGTTGGGGACGATACCCTTGATGCCGCACCATCAATCCGGAGCGTTTGTTCTGCTTATGATTTTTCGTGCCGTTCTTTTTCTGTGGGCTGGCAGCATGATTTTAAGAAACGTCTCCACAAAGTTGCTGGCTGGCCGCAAACTGGCCAGTGGGGGATTACTGGCCTGGGGGATGTATGTACTTTTATTTCCCTTTATTTGGCAATTGCCGTGGCTGCTTCCCATGGCGTTTGGTTTCCTGGTTGGTTTTCATGTATTGGCGGCTTTAGGCATGGTGATTCTGATTGTGGATAGTATGCGGATACGAGCCGAAGAGAGTGAAAAACACGTTCAACTCCTTGAGGAGTTTCTCCCTATATGTTCTCACTGTAAAAGAATACGAGACAATAATGATCGTTGGCATAGTATTGAATCATATATCAGGGATCACTTTGATGCGGAATTCAGCCATGGTATATGCCCTGACTGTGCAAAAGAACACTATCCGGATCTTAGTATATATGATGAAAGCGAGTAAAAAGGTGTCGCATTAATAGAAAAATAGTGCCACACACACCCATGGACTACCTCCTTTATAACCCCTTGGCGAGGTTTTCCATGAAACCCCATACCAGGGATTCATTCAGCCCCTATCTGGCTGTGTGGTTGACCTGGAAAAGCCATACAGCTCATTGACCTTAATAAGTGGCACTGACTCGGTTGACGCTGCATTGTCGGTCATAATGGTGTAGGTTTCCAATAATTTAG
>CAYPNO010000440.1:0-1601 GCA_964411865.1 uncultured Desulfuromonas sp.
TCTGCTCCTGGCTTTTTTGGGGCATAACCATCCTCACCGCACAGTCGTATTTCGAAACCTTGAACAGCCCTGACGATAATCGCCGCCACTATCCTCCACCGCTTCGATGACCATACCAGCGCCATTCAGAGCCTTATCTACAATGGAATAGTTGCAGTCAGAGTAAAACCCTTCAGAGTTTTTTGGTTGCCTGTGTCTTCATTCTTAAGTATTATGAATACGAAATTACTAAAGGAGCTTATCATGAGCAGAGCTACGACTACGACGATGACGGTTCGCCTCAGTGGCGCACTCAGCGAATTTGTTACCACGAATGTAGGTGATCATGGCGCCTACGAGAACATCAGCGAATATGTGCGAGACCTGATACGGCGAGACATGGAGCACAAGGAGGCGGAAGCGTTCGAGCGCCTTAAAGCCGAACTGACCCACGCCTATGCAGCGCCCGAAGCATCATATCACCCGCTGACAGCGGCGGATGTGATTGCACGTAACCGGGTTTGATGCAGCATGACCAAAGCTAATATCCGCTTCCAGGATGCTGCCTCCTATCGGCTTGATGAGATATATCTTTATACCCGCAACCGCTGGGGCACGCAGCAGGCCGACCGGTACATTACCGGCCTGTTTGATGCCTGTTATGGTATACCGGATCACCAGACATTATCTCGCCCTGTTCCAGCCGAGTTCGGTGTCGAAGGCTACTTCTTCCGCTATGAACATCATTATGTCTATTGGCGCAAGCTCTCGAACGGTGACATCGGTATTGTTACAATCCTGCATGAGCGGATGCACCAGATCGACCGCTTCCGGGAAGACTTCCGATAAAACACACAAGACACTATAGGACACCCACAAAGTTTACATAGCAGGACACTATAGGACACCCACAAAGTTTGCATAGCAGCTCAACTGCGACAATGGTTGGAATACGATTGTGCTTATAGGATAGGTTTTACCTTTGACGTATAACGCAAAAATGGTAGCTTGTTTGCCATGATTCATTCTTTTTCTTGCAAGTACACTGAAAAGCTTTACAGGGGTATACGTGTTGCTCGTTTTCAGGCTTTTGTAAAACAGGCTGAAAAACGAATGCAGATTCTTGATAGTGCTACGTGTCTTGAAGATTTAATGATGTTGCCAAGCAATCGGTTTGAAGCATTGAGTGGTGTTCGCAAGGGACAGTACAGTATACGCATCAATAAGCAGTGGCGTATTTGTTTTGCTTGGTGTGATGATGGAGCGAGTCAAGTAGAAATTGTAGATTATCACTGAAGGGAGTCGTTATGAATGCTATGAATCCGATTCATCCAGGCGAGATTCTTAAGGATGAACTCGCTGAGATTGATTTGTCAGCGAATGCATTTGCTCGTGAATTGCACGTACCAACAAATCGTATTACAGCTATTCTTAATGGTTCTCGCTCTATAACTGCAGATACGGCTTTACGCATTGCTCGTTTTTTTGGCACGACACCTGAGTTCTGGTTGAATTTGCAGACGGCTTACGAGTTGAAACTGGCAAGACAGGTTGTGGGTATTAAGGTTGAACAAGATATTCGTCCCTTTGTGATCAATTCTGCAGACCAGTAGTCGAGGAAG
>CAYPNO010000441.1:0-1588 GCA_964411865.1 uncultured Desulfuromonas sp.
CCTGGATGATAAATACAGCGTAGAAACTTCGGATATTTTCTGCGTTACCCCTTAAATTTTACCCACAGATCCAGACAGGAAACTGCTATGAAACTGGTTAAACAGGATAGACTTAACTGCCTGCAAGCCGATTGGGCTTCTGCGCCAAACGTGGTTGCAGGGGTCACCACCCGTAACGGCGGCGTCAGCCGGGCTCCGTTCAATTCACTCAATCTCGGCCTCAATACCGAAGACCCGCGCCATAACGTCGAAGGCAACCTGGCCACCCTCACCTATGCGTTTGGCATAGCTCAACACCAGTTGTTGATGGTGAAACAGGTGCATGGGTCCGATATCGTAATGGTAGACCATAAAAACTACGACGTGAGCCACTTTCAAGACGTAGAAGCTGACGCCATTATCACCAACCAGCCTGGTCTCATGATTGGCATCACCGTAGCAGACTGCTACCCGATCATGATCTTCGACCCCCAACAGCGCGTAGCTGCGGCAGTGCATGTCGGTTGGCGCGGTGCAGCCCAGGGCATTATCGGTAACACCATCGCCTCCATGCAGCGTGAATTTGGCTGTACTCCCGCAGTACTGCAGGTTGCGGTCGGGCCCGGCATCAGCAAGGAATACTACGTAGTTGGCAAAGAAGTGCGCGACGCCTTTCGCGACCCCGAAAGTAGCGGCCACTGGAAAGAGATTTCCACCGAGATTGAGCTGGGTCAATGGAACCTGGATTTACGCCAGAGCTGTGTAATGCAACTTAAGAAGGCCGAGATCAAGGACTCAAACTGCGATATAAGCGATCTGTGCGCTTACAAAAATCGCGACATGCTGTTTTCATATCGGCGCGACAAAGGTCAGACCGGGCGACAGATGGGCTATATAATGTTCAGTTAGTTTTTTAAATGATGGCGCAGCCAGCTAGCCACAAACAGGTCTTCCTCCACAAATCCTAGTCACGGCAAATTAGCATTCTTCAGTTACGCTCAAAGTATTTGTGGCTCGTCAGCAGAATCTGCGGAAATACTCCGGTTCCAGTAACTTGCCAAGCTCATGATATAAGGCGATTTGCAGGTATTCCATGATTTTGAAACCGTACGCATTTCCCCTAGTGAGTTTTGCCGCGGAACGCGTGATTACTGGAATACCGTCATTGCGGGCTTGGCCCGCAATCTAATCCGAACACCAAGCCTCTCTTTTGAGTGGATCCTGAATCGAGTTCAGGATGACAGGTGGGAGTAAACTACCAATGCCTAGGAAGTAAGCGTACATTTTTGACTCTGGAAGTTCCTGTACCATCTGCTTTGAGGAGTATCCAGTTGTGTGGCACTGCAACATCTAAAAATATAACGATACCGCCTCTGCTGCCTGCCTACTGATTCTGAGGCGGTGGCAATTTGTTAGCTTCCGCCTGTTATGTTTTGGAGACAACGATGAATAAGAAGCTACTGAGCCAATGGTGTGTTGGCTTGGCCATCTTCGGGCTTGGCATAGGAACTGGCCTGCTCGCTCAAACAAACGGCGCCTCTCCCCAAATAATAGAACAGCAGCGCGCTGATCTAATCGGTGCCCCAGGCATGGAGGTGATCGTCTCAAC
>CAYPNO010000442.1:0-1578 GCA_964411865.1 uncultured Desulfuromonas sp.
AACCACATGGGTATTTAGTGAGTGTATCCGGGTGGATTCCTGGAGATAAATTAAAACTTGATTAATTACTTTTTTTATTATTTTTTTATTTTTCGATACGATAACTATATAATGCATTAAGTTGATTATATAGTGTATGAAAATAGAACTTGAGGGCTACAGCACTACAGAAAAAACTGTAAAGGCGGCAGGCACTTCTGGGCGAGTGTATCTACCAAAAGAATGGGTTGGGAAACGTGTTCAGATTATACTTTTAGAACCTTTGGAGAAATTGGTATGATAGAAGGGGGATTTTAAATTCTTTATGCGAATGGCTTACAAGGCGAACGTATTCGTCCAACACCAAAAACGGAGGGATTCTGTCCGTGGTGTAGTACAGAAATGATTCCGGTATGTGGAGAAATAAATATATGGCACTGGAGGCACGTTACAAAGGTAGAATGTAATAGCAAACCGGAAACCGAATGGCATAGGAAGTTGAAAAATTCGGCTGAACATTTCAACTGTGAAGTCGAGATTAGAATAGGAAACGGTGAACATATCGCGGACGTGGTCGCCTCTCATCCGAAAAAAAGAAACGGATACAAAATAAAAGGGAATATAATAGAATTGCAGCACAGTAGCATAACATCCGAGGAAGTAATAGACAGATGTGTTTTTTATCTTTCAAATGGTTATAAAACAACATGGCTATTCGACCTTTCTGAAAAATATAAAGCTGGGCACATTGAACTAAAAAAATTAAATGCCAATGGTGCTTATATATTTAATCAGAAATGGCAAAAGAGAGTTTTAAACTCGCTTGTTTCGGATATGGGATTTCCAGCCTTCGGGAGAGTGTATCTTGATTTCGGAGATGTTGGATATTTCAGGGTAAAAAAGGTATATGATACTGGGAATGGTTGGGGCATATTCACAAAAGAAAAAAGCATATTCGAAGCAGTTAAGTAAAAAACCAAACATTTAAACAGAATGAAAAACAATCGTTTAGAAAAGATTGGTTAAGGGTCCACGAAACCCAAAACCACAATACAACAACTAGGAGTTTAACCGATGTATATAAATAACAACCTCTTTTTATTTAACTTTTTCGGCGGTCTATAACATGATTCAGCTAACGCTATCAGAACTTCCGAGGGTAAACCAGGACAAGCGCATAAGAACGGCCTATAATATCTACAATGGATACGAATCGGGCCAACTATTGATACATAAAACTACGCGGGCAGGATGTACCACTGCCTTAGTCGCCGAATCCTTGAATAGACATGAAAAGTTTCTTTGTGTTGTCCCTACAAACAAAATAGCAGACGATACAGTAGTTGCAGATTCAAAAAAATACTCTGATCGAACAGATTCAAAGATAATTCACATCCCTTCAAACCACCACTGTATAAAAAATATGGAGTTATGTGAGCAGTACCCGGACCTTAAGGCTCTGCCTATACTTCCATTACCAGAGTCGTGCGAAGGGTGCAGCGAGTATGAAAATTGCGGAGTGTCACACGTCTTAAGATGTCCAGATTGCGACGGTACCGTAGTTACATACAAAAAATTAGCTGCAATGATGCTTGCGTC
>CAYPNO010000443.1:0-1568 GCA_964411865.1 uncultured Desulfuromonas sp.
AAAAAGTAGACAATTAATGAAAGCTTTAATTGCTACACAAATGCGCCCGCAGCCATAGGACCATATTCTCAAGGGATCAGAATAGGAAATATGATCTATTTTCCGGATAGATTCCCATTGATCCTGCACCAGCAAATCCTGCACCAGCATGAGACTGTGTCGAAGTTTCGGGATTGCCCAAGGGAGCGCTGGTGGAAATAGAGTGGATTGCATGTATTTCCTAACCTTATCACCTGAGGAAAATATTTAGCCATGGCAGATATTTTTATTGGCCGCCAGCCTATTTTTGACAGTAATTTAAAGGTTGTTGCCTATGAACTTCTTTATCGTCGCGGGCAGGTGAGCCATGCAAATGTTGTCGATGGTGATCAGGCAACGGCAGAGGTTCTGGTAAACTCCATTCTGGAAATTGGTCTGGATAAAATCGTCGGACGTCACAGGGTATTTTTTAACTTTACTCGCCGTTTCTTACTCGAAAAACAGCATATCCCTTTCCCGCCTGAGCAGGTAGTTATTGAAGTGCTTGAGGATATCAAGCCAGAAGCGGATATTCTAGATGCAGCCAGAGAATACTCCACAATGGGGTATGATATTGCCTTGGACGATTATGTTTTTACTCCGGGTATGGAGCCGTGGTTGGAGGTGGCCGATATTGTCAAGATCGATTTACGCGGTGTGGAAAGATCCGTTCTTGAAAGTAGGATACCCGCTCTTGCCAACAGCGGCGTAAAACTCCTGGCTGAAAAAGTTGAAACCCACGAAGAATATCAATTATGCAAACAATTGGGGTTCAGCTACTTTCAGGGGTATTTTCTAAGTCGTCCCAAGGTGATTTACGGCCACAGCTTACCACCTAATCGTCTAAGCATACTTCGTCTTATGGCTGCATTAATGCAGCCCGATCTGGACATGGCAGACCTCGAGCGCATTATAGAAGCAGATATCGTACTCAGTGTTAAATTATTACGGCATATCAATTCCAGTTTCTTCGGACTTGTAGCCCCGGTTGAATCTGTCCGCCACGCAATAGGTCTTTTGGGGATAAAACACGTGCGTGATTGGGCCAATATGCTTGCCATGATCAGCGTTGATGATAAGCCACTGGCTCTGGTTACAACAGCCCTTGTTCGTGCACGAATGTGCGAATTATTAACAAAGGAAGAAGGCATTGGTGACCCCGGTGCCGCATTTACTGCGGGGATGTTTTCAGTCTTAGATGGTTTGCTGGATATTACTATGAAGGAAATTCTTCATACCTTGCCTATATCAGAAGAGCTACGTGAAGCAATTTTGTATCACGCAGGTCCTCTCGGTAACTATCTGCGTTGCTGTCAGGCCTATGAAAAGGGAGATTGGGATAAAATGGGAATGCTCACCTCCGACTCTGAAGTGATAACCAATATCTATTTAATGTCCATTAATTGGGCTGATAAAGCCACGGCCTATCTTTCATAAGATGGGGAATGGTTTATGTGTCTTGCCTTTCATGCAAGCCACCACTTTAGTCTCTTCTACTGAAAAATGGGCTCAACAAGATAGTGAGCTAATGAGTGATATGACGGGAGCCA
>CAYPNO010000444.1:0-1564 GCA_964411865.1 uncultured Desulfuromonas sp.
GGGTGGACCGGTAATAATTCAACGGATCGGCTGGTAATTTTTACTGAACGAATCGACACTTTAAAATTTCTCCATAAAAATTTATTAAAAGATCTTAACCTGAAAGACAACCAGGTGGAACTCCTCCATGGTGGATTGCCGGATGTGGACCAGCAGCGAATTGTGGAGGATTTTGGTAAGGAAGGCGCAAAGGTCCGCCTGCTAATCGCATCGGATGTGGCCTCCGAAGGCATCAACCTTCACTATCTGAGTCATAGGCTCATCCATTTTGATATTCCCTGGTCCCTTATGGTTTTCCAGCAACGCAATGGTCGGGTGGACCGCTATGGACAGGAAAAGACCCCGCACATCCTCTACCTGATCAGCCAGAGTGGCAACGCAAAAATCAAAGGAGACATGCGCATCCTGGAGCTGTTGATCAAAAAAGATGACGAGGCCGTTAAAAATATTGGAGATCCGTCAGCCCTGATGGGGGTCTATGACATTGATGAAGAGGAAAAAATCACAGCAGATGCTATTGAAGCGGGTCAGAGTGAGGCAGATTTTGAAGAGAGCCTGGTTCAAAAAGCGGAAAATGCATTTGATCCCTTACAAATGCTCATGGGTTCCCAAACACCTCAGTCCGATAAAGAGAACAAAGAAAAGACCAGGTGTATGCCCACCCTATACAAAGATGACTACCACTACCTTAAGGACGCCATTAGCTATCTTGCGCAGCATTCATCCCTGCAAACGGATTTTGTGGACAACCTGCAGCAGGTAACTCTTACCGCCAATCAGGATCTTAAACATCGTCTTAAGTACACCCTTCCCAAGGAAGTCTGGCCCGAGATGGATACCTTTGTTCTGTCTGCAGATCCAGACAGGATTCAGGAAGAGATAAAACTTAGCCGTAAAGACGAAAATGCCTGGCCTCGGATCCATTATCTATGGCCCCAAAACCCGGTTGTGGAATGGATCAATGACAAGGTCCTTGCAGGGTTCGGAAGGCAGGAGGCACCGGTGCTTTTACTGCAGGGCACCCTTGGACCGGAGGAGACAGTTTTCATTATTTCAGGCCTTATTCCTAACCGGAAAGGCCATCCTCTTGTTCATCGCTGGTTCGGGGTCTCCTTCAAGGGAACTCAATTTCAGCAGATAGAAGAATTTCAAGATCTTCTGGTCAGAACCGGCCTTGATAAAAACAGGTTTCCCAACCGTGAAGAAGACATGGAACTCGAATCTCTAAAAGCGCTTTTACCCGACGCGGTAGACCAGGCAAGGCAGTATATGGGCAAAGAGCGACATGCCTTTGAGGAGATGATTAACGTCAAGTTAAATGAGCAGCTCAACGCCCTTGAGCGGCTGAAGGGAAAACAATACCAGCAATTGGATTTATTTTATATGAATCCTGTAAAAATCAATAAAAAAGATCAGGCCAGGCGGGAAATCGACCGCACCTTTGATGAATTCATCAATTGGGTTCAGGAGACCATGACCACAGAAAACAATCCCTACGTCCAGGTTATTGCAGTTTTAAAGGGGGTATAAAGATGGCCATCGATATCACCGGCATCACCAATGA
>CAYPNO010000445.1:0-1559 GCA_964411865.1 uncultured Desulfuromonas sp.
CATGGCTGCACAGGGAACAGCCGTCACAGGCGTCCATCAAAAATATCGGACCGCTCTGGCTGGGAGCGATGGCCTGAAAGCCACCATCACGACAGGCGGTGATGCAGCTGCCGCAGTTGGTGCAGCGTAGTTCATTTAGCGTCGGTTTGGCCTTGAAGTCGATGTGAAGGCCGCCAAATGAGGTGACCCGCTCCTTGCAAAGTCCAATGAAGTCCGAAGTCGTGGAGAAATTATGCCACCCCATGAACTCTTCCAGTTGCTGTTGCATCTTCATAACCACACCGAATCCGCGTAGCATCACCTCGGTGCAGACCTGCACCGCAGGTGCCCCGAGGAGCATGAACTCTGCTGCATCAAAGCCCGTGGCAATCCCCCCGCTGGCCATAATTGGCAACCCCGGTGCTTGGCATACTTCGCTAACGGCCCGCAGCGCTATAGGCTTTATACCTACACCGGAATATCCGCCGTAGCTGGTCATGCCGTCGATGTCCGGCTTAGGGCGCAACGTCTTCAGATCAAAACCAAAGAAAGAGGGGAGTGTGTTTATGGCGCAAAAACCATCAGCGCCAGCATCAGCTAGCATGCAACCCATATGTCTGATATCAGCGACTGCTGCAGTCAGCTTAGGGACGACCGGCAGGTGGATATCGCTGCACTCCTTCAGCCAACGCGTGATTTGCGCGGCATAATCTGGGTTTTGGCCGATGGCAGAGCCTCTGCCTTGCTCAGGATAACCATGCGGACAGGAAAAGTTCAGCTCCAATAGATCGGCACCGGCATCCTGGCAGCCACGGGCCAACTCCAGCCACTGCTGCGGGGAGCTGGCGTCCCCCATGATACTACCGATAACCGCTTTAGTTGGGAACTCGCGCTTGAGGGTGGTAATGATCTTGTACCAGTATTCAGGAGGCTTAGCGCTCAACTGTTCCAGGTTTTCAAAGCCGATAATACTACCTTTTTGCTTCAACACGCTAAAGCGGTTTTGCAGGTTGTGAACCGGATCAAATAACAGCGTTTTTACCACCGCACCTGACCAGCCCGCCTCAAACCCTCTGCGGATTAAATCAAGGCTGGCAGTCGGTGGGGCTGAGGCCAAAATAAATGGGTTTCCAAGCGGCACCCCACAGTAATCAGTGGAAAGATCCATAGCTAAAGTCCTTTTCTGTGCTGCCGCTGGTATCCGTTACCAATAGGGCTTGTAGCACTTTTTCGGTAGCATTACTGATTGATATCTTCAATCGAATGCCAATTAATAAAGCTGAATTCAAGTCATAAGTGCATAACCCCGGGATTGTTTAGCGCTAATCCCAGTAAGCTCTTCAAATACCTCATATGGAGTTTTGAAGTTTAGGCACTTACGTGGCCGATCATTAAGTTTATGTGCTGCATCAATTACGGTTTCATTTTCAATGTCAACCAGCTCCATTGATTTAGGGAAATACTGGCGTAATAGACCGTTAGCATTTTCATTTTGCCCTCGTTCCCATGAATGGTATGGCTTGGCAAAATAAGTATCACAGGACAGTCTTTCGGCGATTAGTTCGTGACCGGTAAACTCT
>CAYPNO010000446.1:0-1558 GCA_964411865.1 uncultured Desulfuromonas sp.
CGCCAGAGAGCTTATGTGTCAACGCATCTATGTCGGCCCTAGCTTTTTATTCAATTGCACTGATGTCTGCTTCAACGGCAAAGCGCTTTATTTTTCGTGTGGTTGTCTTGGGAAATTCATCTTCACGTACGGTGAACTTTTTAACTTTTTTGTAGTCTGCCAGTTCTTTACCAATCTTAAGAACTTCTTGGCGTAAAAGAGCTTCTATCTGTGATTGGGTCATCGGGTAGGAGTTGTTTTCCTGCGCATAGTTGTCAATAGCTTCTTGGTCAGGATAGATCTGTGCGTGAACTTCTTCCATTGCCGGGCCTACCTTATGGCCGTATACCATGACTTCGCTTATGAATTGACTGCCAAGAAGTTCATTTTCAATCTCTTCTGGATACACATTTTTACCGTTAGGGGTAACGATCAGGTTTTTCACCCTGCCACAGATGGTAATAAATCCAGCTGAATCTATTTTGCCCATATCGCCCGTATGATACCAGCCATCGCAAAGTACGTTAAGGGTTGCTTCCTCGTTGTTAAGATAGCCCTGCATTACGTTTGGTCCCTTACAGATTATTTCCCCAACGCCATCATCGTTAGGATCTTTAATGCGAACCTCTACGGATGGGAGGGGGTGCCCTACGCTGCCTATCCTAGTACATCCTGGCTGTTCTGCAGTGATTACAGGGGCAGTTTCTGTTATGCCGTATCCTTGATATATCTGAATCCCAAACTGTTTGAATTCTCGCACTAAATGCGGATCTAGTGCGGCTCCACCACTGACAAATACCGTACCACTTCCTAGGCTATCGCGTATTTTTTTGCACACCAGGGAGCGGGTCAAGGGTAGGTTGTAGAGCGTTTTGTTCATTTTGCTAGTGTTAATACCTTTTTTAATCCTCTCAAGGAAAATTCTGTAAACTGCCGGAACTCCTAGTAAAAAAGTCGGCTGCACTTCGGTAAGATTTTCCCCCAGTTTTTTAAGGGATTGGGCGAATGATACTGTTCCGCCAAGGGTCAGAGGAAGAAGCACCCCGCATACTTGCTCAAATACATGATTAATGGGGAGAAAAGATAAGGTGTGGATATCAGTGCTTAGCTGAAAATGGGGGATTAGGTCTTTGATATTGGCGGTGATGTTGGCATGACTGAGGATAGCCCCCTTAGAGCGACCAGTGGTTCCTGAAGTGTATAGTATTATTGCGACATCAGTATCTTGTAGCTGTACAGGCGGTCCGATCTCCTTGCTGATGAACTGGCTGTAATCTAGTAGCATGCCTTTTTTTAAGGCTTCTTCTCTCAATTTTGCATGAGGAGAAAAAAGATCATGTTTGTCGTCCGACGAGGACTTTTTTGTTTTCACTGTAGAAGAGGTAAGTAATCTGTGAGCCTTGCTGGCCACTTTTTCTAGTTTTTCGGCTTTTTCTCGCGGGATTTGCAGTTCATTTATGAGCGTATGCCACTCATTAATAAGGTCGCTGATCAGACTAAATGCTTCAATGTGAGCATCGAATTCTCTACGTGAAGAATTCATCACTATTATGTGTTTTAATTCTGGCAGTTTAGTTTT
>CAYPNO010000447.1:0-1545 GCA_964411865.1 uncultured Desulfuromonas sp.
CGGTGGCGCAACCCTGCTCACACCCGGATTCTGCACGGATATACTAGGCTTTGCGCTTTTGCTGCCACTAACACGTCCTTGGCTGAAAAAGTGGTTCAAGCGCTATTTTAAGCGCAATATTCAAACCAGGAATATATATATTTACAAGGAATAGCGTTACTGTCTGCGCGTGCCCCAGACAAGAAACACCGAATAAATTTTCTCTTCTCCGTCGCGCTGCTTGACGATCGTATGCGCTAGGGTGCTGCCCATGTCCACAAGCCCCTGTTTTTCAAGGGTCTGTATGAGTTTGTCGCTTTTGATGCCAGATTGCACTACCCCATCGGGCTTATCATGAAAAGTGCCGTCGTCATCTTCAAGATCACTTAAGGAAAGCACTCCTCCAGGCTTTAGAGCGGCGACCAGGCACTCAAGGACTGGCTCTATGCGAAGCAGATGATGTAGCACCATGTTGCTACAGATGAAATCGTATTCCTCGTTGCCCAGCACGCCAGGAACATCGGTGACCAGCTTTGTATTTACCCGTTTTTCTCCAAGGGCAGCAGCTTTCTTTTCTACAATTTCAAGCATCTCTTTAGCACGATCAACCGCCACAACCTGAGTAAAGTGTTCAATTAGATTGAAGGTAAGGAGGCCGGTACCGCAACCAAAATCCATGGCTTTCCCTCCTTGAGGAATTGGGACATGGTGCCGGATCGCTGCGGCTATGGCTGCGGCAAGTTTGACGCGACGCGGTTTATCATCCCAGGTTGCTGCTGCTGTATTAAAATCCTTAACCTTTCTTTCCATCCACTTAACTCCCTGTCTCCATTTATTATATGCCTGACCAAATCTGCTTTGACATTTTCTGTAAGTAACTTTTATTGGGTTATTGATTCAAGCGATTTATTTCACACCATCCTCCAAACGCTGGAAAAAACAACCCTACACGGCAATTATGCTCCGCATCGAACTGCTGCAGCAAGACGCGATAGCGCTCAAGTTGCTGCGCATGCTGTTCAGATTGACGTTGGTAAAACACTTCCAGCGTTTCCCTGTCCTCAGGTACGGCCGTTTTATAATCAACTATCCAGCGTTCTTTGGTCTGGGAGTCAATAAAGGTCAAATCAACTACTCCGGTTACGAGATTCTCATCACACAGGCCGCATAGCTCATACTCCGCTACACGCGCACTATGCTGAGCTAGAATCCAGCGACCCTCTGAACTTGAGAGGGTGTTTTTAAGCATGGAAAAACACTCCTGCATCAGCATCTGCGCCTCTAATACATATCCAGCAAGAGAAAAACGTCTTTCCATCCCCGCGCGTAGTGTTTCTAAATATTCCAGCGTTTGTCGCTCTGGATCTGCACCGAGAAGAGCTAGGCATTCGTGGGTAACAGTGCCAAGAATAGCACGACGCTGTACCGCCGGAGATATCGGTTTGTACGCAGAAGCAGAAACCTGGCTGGGTACAGAATTGAACTCCCTTGATTCATCTTCAGTTGTATATGGCGAAGTGGGGAAGCATTCCACCGGCAGTCGTTGAAGATACCCATCCGTGTCCT
>CAYPNO010000448.1:0-1542 GCA_964411865.1 uncultured Desulfuromonas sp.
ATCCCTCAGAGTCTGAAAGACCAATTGCATTTTATTCAACAATCTTACTTTCAACAAGTGCCTTCGCCTTGACTGTTCCACCATCATCATAGAGCTTCACTGGTGCATTGACACTGATGTTTGCTCCAGCTTCAACAGTGAAATTTCCTGCTTCTATGTTTGGAAGATTCTGAATTGTGAAATCACCTGACGAAAGTTCAAAAGTTGTTGAGCCAGCAGTTGTCAGCCAAGCGACAAGCTTATCGCTGAGTATCTCAATTGTGTCTGAGTGTGAATTTTTCAGCTCATTTACAAATTGTGTATAATCCATTTTATTTTCTCCTTCAATTGTTCATTATTATTTATTTTTAGGTGCTAAGTCCATTCAAAATTATCAATGCATCCACTCTTCTCTTGAGGTCTCTCAAGTCTCTTGCTATCTCTGATGAGTAGAGCAATGGCAGGAGTCTGACATCAATGTGAGCATCATCAGAAGCATTGTGAACTTCTATCTCTCTGATTGCTGTGTCAAGAAATGTGATGTTTCTTGGAAATCCAGATGTGTTTCTGATTGACAATCTGAGAAGTATGTCCGCTCCATCCATGATGTAGGTCACAGGAAGAACAGTTGAATCATCCAAATCAACACATGGGTCAGAAATGATTGTTGTTGTCTGAACTCCATTTGTGATTGTGTCACCATTGATGAATCTCAAAATGTTGTCTCTGTTGACAACAAAAACGTTGCCAGAGATGTCTGTGATTTCTGCTGACTTTCCTGATGCAGTTGTGATTGTCTGTCCAATTGCAAATCCTGTCTCATCATCAACATAGAAATCAACTCTTTCATCATATGAAGGACATCCCATATAAACACAATATTCTGCTTCATCAACACTTGTGATTGCTTCATCAACAAGAATGACATCATCATGAACATTGATTCCAACAACAAATTCATCTCCAAGAATGCTTGGTGTGATGTTTGTGATGTAGATTTCTTTTGTTGCTGTGTTGATGTAGTCTATTGTTCCTGTTGCTCCATTTGAACCAGTGACATTGTTTCCAACTGTGAAATTTGTTGGAGTTGCGATGGTTGCTTTTGTTGTCTGAGGGTCTTTTGCAAGAAGGAAAATTGAATGGATTGAAAGGTCTTCTGTGTAGTCATTTGAGATGATGGAAAGAAGCAATGGAAGATATGTTGAATCTTCTGTTGTGTAGTGATGGTCTGAGACTGAAATAGGAGCTTCATAATATGTGCTTCCTGTGAGGTCTGTGATGAGTTCTTCTTTTGTGATTGAGCCATAGGTTGCATCTGCTGAATCTGCAAGAACATTCATGTCAACATTTTTTGATGTTGCAAGAAAGTTTGTAAACTCAAGAGAGATGTCATTCAGTTTGCAATATGCAAATATGTCAAGTCCTTTTGTTGTTAGAACTCCGAAACCAGAAACTTTCATATATTTTCTCCTTTTATATTATTTATTATCTCTTTCAACTTCATCACTTCTGCCTGTTTCCATCCTGTTTCTGACAGATAAGCTCCGTAATATCTGCTGTCAA
>CAYPNO010000449.1:0-1542 GCA_964411865.1 uncultured Desulfuromonas sp.
GCCCCAATCTTGTCATCCCCCCAAAGCATAACCATCCATAAACAAATCTTCTTGTGCTAGAATAAGAGCTATGCAAAAGACACTGGCACAAACAAATCCATATTTAAAAAAATCAACTTTTCGCGATGCAGCCGTTAAGAGGTCAGTGACCTCATCTTCAGCTATCGAAGGGATCCATATCTCTTTGCCTCAAAAATCTCCGACACCTACAAACAATCCCCACCCAGCATAGAAACTTCCAGTTAAAATCTTCCCAAATCTCATGACTCATAGAGCCTGATAGTGCGCGTAATCACATCGATAAATATTTGAGTCATTGGCTGATAGTTTCGTTCCAAACCCGCCTGTACCGCAGCAATGTAAGATACCTTTTTCTCTTCATCAATAACCGAGAAATCCAATGGTGGCAAATCTGCCTGCAAAGCCATTAACACTGCAAACAAAAGGGTGAATTAACATCAACTCGGTATGCACTATTGCCAGCGCTGCTGCGATTTGTTCATGCGATTCAAATCGACAAGGCGTGAATCTGGCAAGTTCCTGTTTTTCTAATTCAGCCATCAAATTAGATATGTAAGCCGGGGCCGCAAAAAGGAACCCCCCTTTGCTGATCATGACCCCACGTTCACGGCCAGCCCAATCATAAATAGACCCCAACCACTGGCGATGTAAATCGTATAGGTCCGCAACGGTAAAACAATGGTCACAGTCATACCAATCAATAGCGTCATTGGTCACCCGCTCAAGTTCAAGCGTTTCGACCCGCTCCATTTCACTAACGCTCTTAATACCAAGACGATTTATAAGTACCAATCCATCGGAACCGGGTTCATATTGATCTTGGGATATTCCCGTTGCAATCGTAACGGCCGTGTTTGTTCATCGACTCTTTTCCCATCAGTTTTTTAAATCAACTCAACGAAGCCCCGTACATATTCCAGTAATAGCTGCTTAATCCGCTCTTTGTCTTCGGTATCACCGATAACATTGCGCAACGATGAAGTGACATCAATCACATTTTGACTGATCTTTTTCCCTCCCTGCTGGCTATTTCGCTTATAGCTTGTCAATTCGAATGGAATGTCTGTCGAAACTCTCCTCAGAGTTTTAATTATTTTATCAGGATCAACCCCTTCTCTTAGCGTTATTCGGATCAAAAAGCGTTCTGCTTTCGAAGGTGACGTAAAGACCTGATAGGCTGGGCTAGATTCGTCTGGTGAATAGTACAGCTCTGCGTTCTTGTTCGTCTCAATCTTCCATCCTCTCTGTTGCCCATATTCAGCCGCAGGCTGCCATAGCTGTTTAAAAGCGGTTCTGTTTTCTTCATCTTCTGCGGCATTGAAATCGGATAATGTCCCGATAGCCGGTAGCGGTGGAACAAAACCCATCACTTCAAAGCCTTTGCAAACAGCAGCAACGAGCGGATTCGTACTTTCTACCAGCAGCGGGTAAAAGTCACGCCACAGAAAATGATGCAGATCATGAGATATAAAGCGCGGATGTTCGATGACCTCCCGTTCCAGTTTATGGCTAGGAGTCGCC
>CAYPNO010000450.1:0-1538 GCA_964411865.1 uncultured Desulfuromonas sp.
ATACGAAATTCTGCTGGTGAACTCCAATCCGGCTACCATAATGACCGATCCGGACATGGCAGATATCACCTATATTGAAGCCCTCACCCCCGAAGTTATCGGTGCAATCATTGAGCGCGAGCGCCCAGATGCGCTGCTACCCAATCTCGGCGGTCAGACGGCTCTAAATCTGGCCATGGAACTTGAGCGGCGCGGCATCCTCGACAAATACAAAGTGGAGGTGATCGGGGTTAACCTACGCGCTATCGAGCGGGGCGAAGACCGGGACATCTTCAAGCACACCATGGACGAGCTGAAGATAGAAATGGCGCGTAGTGCCATCGCCAACACCATGACCGAAGCGAAAGGGGTTCTCAAGGATATCGGCCTACCGGTGGTAATCCGCCCTGCCTACACCATGGGCGGCACTGGTGGAGGCTTTGCCTACAATATCGAAGAGTTCGAGAATATTGTCTCCCGTGGGCTGTCTTTAAGTCCGGTGAGCCAAGTTCTCATTGAAGAATCTATTCGGGGCTGGGAAGAGTTAGAACTAGAGGTGGTGCGCGACTCTAAAGGGCAGAAGATTACGGTTTGTTTTATTGAAAACGTCGATGCCGTCGGAGTACACACCGGCGACTCATTCTGCACCGCCCCCATGCTAACCATAAGCACTGAAGTGCAAGAAAGGCTGCAACGCCACGCCCACGCAATTGTGGAAGCCATTGGGGTTATTGGTGGAACCAATGTCCAGTTCGCGTACGACCCAGCCAGCGATCGGATCATTGTTATAGAGATTAATCCACGCACTTCACGCTCTTCCGCCTTGGCGAGTAAAGCTACCGGATTCCCTATCGCCCTGGTCTCGGCGCAACTGGCCGCAGGACTCACCCTGGATGAGATCCCTTACTGGCGAGACGGCACTTTGGATAAATACACCCCCAGCGGTGACTACGTAGTGGTGAAGTTCGCACGCTGGGCGTTTGAGAAGTTCAACGGTGTGCAAGATAAGCTCGGCACCCAAATGCGCGCCGTTGGAGAGGTGATGAGCCTTGGCAAAAACTACAAAGAAGCGATGCAAAAGGCGATTCGCTCGCTGGAAATTGACCGCTACGGTTTCGGCTTTGCGGCTAATTTTAACAGTCTGAGTCTCGATGCGTTGATGCAAAGACTCATCGAGCCATCCAGTGAACGTCATTTCCTTATTTATGAAGCTCTGCGCAAAGGGGCAGGGCTAGAGACCCTCTCACAGCGAACCGGCATAAAACTCTGGTTTCTACAGCAGATGAAAGAGCTCGTTGAGCTCGAAGAGCAACTCCTCAAACATAAAGGTGGTCTACCACCGGATGAAATGTTACTCCAAGCCAAGCGCGACGGCTTTGCAGATAAGTATTTAGGTCAACTTCTGCAGCTTCCGGAAGCACAAATACGCATCCGCCGTCTGGAACTGGATATGGGACAAGCATGGGAGGCCGTGCCGGTCAGTGGGGTGGAAGACGCCGCCTATTACTACTCAACCTATAACGCCCCTAATACAGTAACCTCCAGCGCCCGCCAAAAAA
>CAYPNO010000451.1:0-1535 GCA_964411865.1 uncultured Desulfuromonas sp.
ACAAATGACGCTAAGACTGCACAAGAATGGCTTGATAGTTTGCCTGACTTGATCGCTTGCGATTTTGAAACAAGTGTGAGGTACACCAAAGAGGAACAAGCAAAAGCAAAAGAACTGTCACTACTCCAAGAAATTGAAAAACTAGAGCGTATTAAACAACAAGCAATAGCGAATGCGTCTGCACTGGGTCATCCATACCACTGTACTATCACCCATTGCAGTATTGCGTGGACTGAAAGAGACGCGTTTGTTTTTATTATAGATGCACAACCTATAGCAGACACTGTTTTACAGTTTTTAATTACAACCTTACGAAAACAAATTTGGCATAACTATGGATATGATGGGCGTTTTCTAAAGTACTACGCTGGCGGGGATGCGCCGGATGTAGAAGACACCCAGATCATGGCAAAAACTATTATAAACCATGTCGAAGTATTTAAAGCGAAAACAGGCTTGAAAGACCTAGCAGGTGCTTGGTATGGAGACTGGGGTATTTCTACAGATAACTTTGATGTTTCTCAGCAATATGAAGAGCATGTTATTAAGTACGCGGCGACTGACGCGTGTGCTACATGGAAACTTTTTCAGTATTTAAACACTTTTATCAACGAAGGCTGTAAAACACCCGAAGAATAGGAGGATGTAATGTGAAATCTTTAAAAGGTATAGAGGGGTACAGTCCCTGGGACCAGCTACCTATGCCAGAGCCTAAAACAGTAGACTACCCTTTCGGTTACTTCTATGAACATACAGCGAAGTACATTATCAAAGATGCTGTACGTATAATGGATAATGGGCTAAACATTGACCTAGAAAAGGTTATAGAACTAGAGGACATCCTTGCAGAGCAGCTAGAGGAGGTAGCACAAGAACTGGCGGGTAATGCACTGATAAAAGCGTATCTAGAAAAACGCCATGCAAACCAGATTAAAGAGTACATCAAAGATCGTAAAAGTAAAATGCGTAAAGCTTCTGATTATCTAGTACCTTTTAAGTACAAAGACATGAACCACCGCAGCTACTTTATGGATGAGTACGCAAAAACCCAAGGGTGGGGAAGTCCACCTGACAAGTTACCTACAGGGGTAGGGAAATGGCCAGTTAACCTAGTTAAAAAGTATGCTAAACAGAACAGGTTACTGCAGCTACTGTTAGCGGGTACCCTACCTGAAAATACGCCTATAATCGACGTTGCAATGAAACGCTTGGCTGAAGATAAAGCAAGAATGTACAATGAAAAATATCTAGCGCAGGTAAAAACCCCTAACGTGAGTTACCCTGTGTTTAACCCCGCATCTCCACTACAAAAACAAGAGCTGTTTGAGATGTTGGGTATTGAGTCAGATAAAGTCTCTAAAGACACGGGACAACCCTCGTGGGACAGGGATCAGGTGGAGAGAGTCAATAAAGAAACTACCGACGAAGATATTAAAGCATTTACTCAATGTTTTATTGACCACTCTTTTGCAGCCATTGTGAAGAATAATTTTATAGAAGCATTTTATAATTACACTGTTGAAGGCAGGCTGTAT
>CAYPNO010000452.1:0-1525 GCA_964411865.1 uncultured Desulfuromonas sp.
CCCTATAATATGATATAAAATTAAGCTCCTCTAAATGACTTGAGCATTTCTCTGGCCCAAGTCCGCTTGCCTGTCTCTAGTATTGTTATGTTCCCTAGTCTTTCTGCTGCATGGCGTGATATTATTTTATTGACACTCTTATTGCTCAATTCAATCATTCTTTCTTCTTTTAATTCTTTTTTCCTTTTTTCTTTTAATAAGTCATAGACATTTCCACCGTTTGCTTTGTATGCTCTTAATCGCGACATCTCATCAACTCCGACCACGCTCCATCCTAGTGGTCTTGAACTTAATCTTGAAGAGAGTATGTGGCTTACATGCCCTTCTGCACTACAACCTGGGTAGTCTTCATTGTATTGATTCTTTATTCCTTCCCAGTTGTTCATAATGTATCTTTTTGCATTTTTTACGGCTTCTCTCTTTGTTCCCTTTTCTGTATCTTCTATTATTATATTTAGCAGATCTCCTACGTTTTCTTGTTCTAATTTGTTTATATATTTCCACAAAGGCTCTGCTAGCGGTGCTTTGTGTGCCGTGGCTACTTTTACATATTTAGATAAATGAAATCTATCTAAAACATATATGCTTTTGTTTATCCAGCCTTTTCCTTGTTTTATCCAACTTGCTCCGTCTCCTGACAAGTATATCTTCTCGATTTTCTCTGTGTCATATGCTTCTTCTAGATAGTCTGCTACTTCTAACCATAGATCTTCACTGTTTGAGTACATGCCACTGAATACTCTTACATTTTGTAGTTTGTATCTGTTCTTTCCTGTTTTTTTTCTACCTTCATGGACATATACTAGCTTTGGCTCTGCACATTTTCCATTTTGTAGCGCCACATGATCTTCATCAGCTTCGATGTAGAGTGTTGTAACTTCACGACCTTTTTCTTTTATCTCTGCCTTATTGTTTGCTACTGATCCTAATTCTCTTATTGAGTTCATAACTGTTTGACCTGATAATTCTATATTCTCTGTAGCCTTTTTCCCGCTCTTCCTATATGGTGAATCTACTGCTTCTTCTATCAGTCTAGACTTTAGACCTATATCCATCTTGTCTCCTGGTCTTATTCCTACTTTTTCATCTGATAGATATTTATATTCACCGTTCTTTTTATTTTTGTAATAGGTTCTTTTATATTTTACTTGTCCAAATATTGTATTTAATGTTTTCGGTGCTGCCTTGCTTTTTACTTCCCATCTCTTTTTTCTATTTATATCGTCTTTTATTAAATGATCTAGTGTTTCCAATACTTCTTGAGTTATTGTAACACCTATTTCATCGAGTGTTGAGTTGATATTTATTATGAAATCTGATATTTCTGTTTTTTCTTTCAGTAACTCTAAAAAATTTATTTAAATACTTTTAGTATTTGTAACCATCGCTAGGACTAGCTAGTTTCCAAGTTGTTTTTGCTTGAATTTCTTGAGTTAAAGCACTAATAGCAAAACTACAAGCTCTCCAAGTTGCAAACTCTATTGAAACTTTCTCCCCTGTTGCTTTTGCTTTGTTATCAACAATA
>CAYPNO010000453.1:0-1524 GCA_964411865.1 uncultured Desulfuromonas sp.
CAATATACCTGTCCCTGGCACCGATATGACGGGGTGCCGACGACCATGAAAAACAGGCGATGGGCCTGTTTTGGGTATACACCATATATTTAAGCTGTTCACCCACGGGGTGACAATAGCCAAGGTAGTGGTGGTGATGGATCAGGCTGTTGAAAATCTTTTCCTGCTCTGATCTTTTTACCTGGCGTATCTCCAGGGGCTTTATCCTGGACAGATCTGTTTCGATCAGGGTCTGGTCGACCTTTATCTCTGGAGGCGGGGTTCTGTTTACAAAAGGGTTATTAACTTTACACCTTGGGGGCGGAAGGGTAATATGCCCTTCCCGGTGAAGTTTAAGCATGAACCCCCTGGCAACCATGTCCCTCAGACTACCATTGGCCTGAATCCAATTCCATGCCTTGCACAATTCCTTTGACAGAGCATTGCGACTGGCATTGGGATGTTTTGCCATTAGTTCATCTATAAAGGTAATGTCTTCTTTTGTTGCGTTTTTGCCACGGTATGTAAGTATGATGTTCTTTTCCATGGCTGACTTGTATATAATATCTATTCTTCGAACGCAAGAAAATAATCCATTGTTTATAAAACATTTATGCCGAAATTTTTCTCCACATGGGTGCTGCCTGGGTATGAAAAGGATCACCATTCCAGATCAACATTTGTAGTTCATGGGCATTCAGGAGTTTATCAACACCTTGGCCTTTTTGAGGCCACCAATTAAACTGACCTTTAGATAGGCGTTTCTGGCAAAGCCAAAAGCCCTGACCATCGTAACTTAATATTTTTATGGCAGTCTTACGACGGTTCAGAAACACGAACAAACAGCCTGAAAAAGGATCAGATTTTAAAACAGTTCGGCATAATGCAGCAATCCCATCTATACCTTTTCTAAAATCCACAGGCTCTACAGCTAAAAGGATCTTCATGTGGGGAGTAATTTGAATCATTCTTGATCCCTCCAGAATGATTTACAAATCTCAAGAATGTTTGGATCGGTATTGCCCCGGAGGCACATCCTCATCTTTGCACCGGTTCGGTCCTCCATTTCTATTATGCATTCTGAAACAAGCCTTGATGGTTCTATCTTAGGTGGTTCCAACTTAAATTCTATAAAAGCTGGAGGATCTTCAGGTACTATATCGGGTTTTACCTGGATTGATGATGCAAGGTGTTGTTCCGCATATTGTTTGAGGTCCGTATGGTTCAGGTGTAATGCTTTTGCGATTTTGTGCAGACTGTATCCCCCAAGAGGAAAAACTTCTGAGGCTGCCTGCCATAATGAATCCGGGATCCGTTCCCTGCCGATTTTTGATTTACGCCAGCTTTTAAACTGCTTCTGAACTTTTTTTAATGCCGAAACTGCTGCGGGTGATGGTGCTAACTTCATCGGTTCCTCCTATATGATAATATTTGGAACCTATGATATCATTCTAAAAAAACTAAATCACGCAGGCTTGCCGGAGGGACACTATCTCTGGAGGCGGGGTTCTGTTTACAAAAGGGTTATTAACTTTACACCTTGGG
>CAYPNO010000454.1:0-1512 GCA_964411865.1 uncultured Desulfuromonas sp.
GGTGGTCATTGCGCGTAGACAACGCTTTCATGACGCAGAATCCGGACATCCCGAGTGGGGTGATAGTAGACTCGGTGCCGCCGGCAATCATAGCGTCCGCATCGCCGCGCTTAATCATGTGGTAGGCCTCTCCAATGGAGTGGGTACCGGTAGCACAGGCGGAAACCGAGGAGAGGTTTGGCCCCTTAGCTCCATGGCGAATTGATATTTGCCCAGGCGCAAGGTTGATAATAAGCATGGGTATGAAGAAGGGAGAGATTCGCTTATAGCCGCTTTCCAAATAAACGTTATGATATTTTTCGATTGCCGGCAAACCACCAAGGCCTGAACCGACCAAAACACCTACACGTTCAGCATTCTCATCTGTAATCTGTATCCCTGAATCCTTAACGGCCATATCTGCGGCGCCAACAGCATACTGAATAAAGAGATCCATTTTTTTTATCTCTTTTTTTTCAATAAAATCAGTCGGCTCAAAGTCTTTTACCTCACCGGCAATCTGCGAGGAGAGTTCTGTTGCATCAAAGCGCGTAATCAAATCAATTCCGGAACGTCCCTGTGTTAGGCCTTCCCAGTTTTTTTTGACTCCAGTGCCAAGTGAGGATACTACTCCTACGCCAGTAACGACTACTCTACGCATGCTCTGTCCTTATAATTATTCTTGTTTATCAGTAGTGCAATTTAAACCGGTAGTAAGCTATTCCGTAACTGCGCTGCGGTGATATGCCAGTGCCAGACGCTTTCCCAGCGGATACCTGCCTAAATTATTGAAGAGTATTTGGGCAGGTATCCAACCATGGTAGCATTAGTCTTCTGCGTTTTCGCTCACATACTCGACTGCGTCTCGAACCTTCTGAATTTTCTCAGCATCCTCATCTGAGATTTCAATCTCAAACTCTTCTTCAAGCGCCATAACCAGTTCCACAGTATCAAGAGAGTCAGCGCCAAGATCATCCATGAATGATGCTTCCAGAGTTACCTGCTCTTCTTCTACGCCTAACTGCTCAGCGACAATTTTCTGCACGCGTTCTTCAATTGAAGCCATTATGTTCCTCCATAGATGTGTGTTAACAGCCTGTGGCTGTTCCATTGATGCCCGGTTGTTTTCTATTATTGCTTTTGTAATTCACTGTTATGTTGCGCGTTTATTCCTGTTCTTCCGTGAAGATTCCCATCTAGCATATTAAACTTAACCTAGTTCAGCCTGATCAATACCCAGCCTGGATCCCTACATATACATACCACCATTTACCGCAAGCTCATGCCCAGTTATATATCTGGCTTCATTCGAAGCAAGAAACGCTACAGCTGAGGCCACGTCTGCAGGCTGGCCAAACACCCCTAATGGAATCCGCGCAAGCATGTCTTCACGCACCTTGTCGGGAAGCCCTGCGGTCATATCTGTTTCAATAAAACCAGGAGCCACAGCATTCACAGTAACATTGCGACGTCCAAGTTCCAAAGCATTGGAACGCGTCATTCCAACTAGACCAGCCTTACTAGCGCAGTAAT
>CAYPNO010000455.1:0-1507 GCA_964411865.1 uncultured Desulfuromonas sp.
CCAGTGATGTAGTTCAAATCTCTATCTCTTGCCTCCTCACTTTCAAATGTGAAAATGATTGGAAAACTGTTGATTTTTAATTCTCTTATCTGAATTGCAAATTTATCCTTTGCCTCAATCAAAAATGGAGGTCTAAGAATTGTCGTCTTGAGAACAACTCCATCACCAAACCAAGAATCATCTTTTCTCAGTGTCAACTGAAAAAACTTCCCTTTCTCAACTTCAATCTTCTTTTCCTTCATAAATGACCTCTCTGAGTTGCTAAAACCCGTCTAAAAGTGAAAAACTTTGAAAATGAATATAAGTTATAAGGCGAACTCATTTTCACCCTCAAATCAATGTTTTTAAGTTCAACAGCCATGAGATTGTGTAAATCTCTTCAACACCCTTTTGCATCGATTGGAATTGTGATGTCAATGTCAATGCTTTTGTGTAGTTTTCTGGGTTGAGAACTATCTCTGTCAAATGTTCCTGGAAGAACTCCATTATGACTTCCTGTGGAGTTGCATAAACAAACTTGACAAGATTCTCATAGTTACCTTTGACAATAGTCTTAAAACCTTCAACTGTGATGTCGTGACTCTCAAGTGAAATAGAAGCAGGAATCACTCTGCTATTCTGAGCACCCATGATTTGAATTGATTTCAGAATGTATCTGATGTTTGGAAGATTTGCAACCATCCACTTCTGAAGTGATTTGTAATCTTCAACACCAATCTTCTCTGATTTCAGAATCTCGTTCATTCTCTTCCACATGTGAGGAGCAACTTCTTTCAGAATTTCATCTCTTGTCGGAGCAAAAGGAATTTCAACAAGTCTTGATGACCTGATTGCAGGAATTATCTTCTGAGGATAATTTGCAGTAAGAATCCAACGACAATAACCTTGAGTCAGATTAATTATATTTCTTAAAGCTGACTGGCTATTTTTTGTTAAATAATCTGCCTCATCAATTATGATTACTGAATATTTCCCATTACTTGAAGATGATTGTGCAAGTTCAAACAATGCTCCTCTGACAAAGTCAATTCCATTGTTGACACTTCCTTCAATGACATGATAATCAACACCAATCTCTTCACAAATGATTTTGGCACATGTTGTCTTTCCTGTTCCAGGAGAACCAGAGAAAAGAAATCCAGGAATGTTTCCACTCTCAATTATTCCCTTCAACATGCTCCTTATTCTATTTGGAAGAATCACCTCATCAAGTTTTGATGGATGATATTTTTCTTCATACAAATAATCTTTCAAGTGTTCACTCATTTTCCCTCCACAAGTTTATTAAGATATTCAGCAACGCTAACCAACGCCCAATACATCCGGAACATGTTGTGACCTGAATCAAGATGAATCTCAATTCTGTCTTTGTTCAAGTGACCCAAATTTAAAATCTTTGAATGAATGAAAATATTGTTCTCTTGATATGGACAGAAGTTGCACTGCCAGACTTCACCCCATTTGTCAGTGACATCAATTGTGCTGGGGAGAGTGTTTCTCCCCAGCT
>CAYPNO010000456.1:0-1506 GCA_964411865.1 uncultured Desulfuromonas sp.
CTCAGGATATCCTTCTGAAGAATTGAAAGAGTTTAGCCCTAAAGCAGTTGATATTTCCCAGGGGGTGCTCATCTCTTTCCAGTCTATTTTTGTCAGTACTGAAGTGGTTATAAAATATTTATCCCCTGTGTGAGAGAACGTTAGCCCAAGACCACCGTGCCGGGAAGTTGTACTGTCATAAAATTCTAAGGTGTAAAAATTATAGGGTTCGGTTAGTTTGTATTGTGAAACTACACCCTGATAACTTTCAAGCACAAAAAGATTAAGTCCATCCCCACTAAATCTCATATCGTTAATCTGTGATCCAAGCTCCAACGGAATCTTATTTTCTTCCTTAAGAAAATTGACGTCTATAGAAGGTTCGTTCACTCCTAGAAACACCTCTTGAGAATCTAGAGAGATATACATATCTCCCAGATTAGGGAGGAGAGGCCTCTTTGAAAGTGGCCCATTAGAGATATTATAAGCTCCAAAAACTGGTGGATTTATCATATTTTCACCTCTTGAAAAATAATTTAGGGGTTTTTTTTAATGAGTTCTTTTAATTCTCGTGTGACCCCTGTATTTTCTATGATAACTTCTTGTAGTCTATTAAGGGTTTTTGTGTTTGTCCAAAAAAGCAGCAGACACATAACGATAGGAAACCCTAAGGTCGCTATTAGCTGTGCTATCATTTCTGACTCCATTATAACAGCCCCAGTTTTTTCTTTCGGCTTGATTCAGTTTTCTTTCGCTCCGCTGCTGTTGTTTTTCTTATTGTGATTCCTCCGCTACTTTTAGTTTTTGAGGGTACTCCGGCTTTTCGTGTTGCCTTGACAGCTACAGCAGATTCATCCCCTACCCTGCTTCCTACACTCACCCTTCCACCTGTGCTTTTAGTTTTTAGTACGGCTCCTGTAATAGGGCTCCGGCCCGCTGATATATCGCTCTGAACTCCAGCCATTTTTTCAGATGGTGAATAGCTTGGGGTCACTGGTCCAAACCCCCCGCTTCCTGCCTGAGTTTTGCTCCACCCAGTTTTTGGGATTGTAACATTAGGTGCGATACCGTAACCAGGGACATAGGTCCCGGTTTGGGTCTTTTTGTCCGAATACACACTTGCAGGCCGTGTAAGCCATCCAAACAGGGACGGCCCTTTATATTGTTTGTCTTCGTATACTGTTCTTTTTTGCTCTTTTGGTGTATACTCTGAAAGCTCCCCTGTAGGTACTTTTTTTGGAAAATACTTTTCCAACATTTCCTCAACTACTCCTCCCGGAGTACTTACATAAGTTTCAAGACTCTCAATAGTCTCAGGTTTTAGGCTCCAAGGCTGTCCTTGTTCTGATCTTGCTTCAATTGCTTTTTTTGTTTTAGGGCTTTTTGTAGTTTCAGGCTCTACTGTTACGGTATCTTCCACAGTGGTTATCACTGTCTCAGTTATATTAGTTATGTTTTTATATGTTTCGTTAACTATGTCTGAGACATTACCAGGAAGGTCCCGAACCCCTGCGGCTCCCTCAGATA
>CAYPNO010000457.1:0-1504 GCA_964411865.1 uncultured Desulfuromonas sp.
AAAAGGCCTGTGATACAGGCCAGCATCATGGCCGCAACACCCCAAAAAACAGTTGTCAGGTTTGTTTAAGCACCGCTACTGAAGAGGAGGCGCAAGAAATTTTTGGGCGTGTTGCCATTGGTAAGCAATGCGCCACAAAGGATGCAGTATTGAGTTGCAGCATGAATGGGCGCACCGAGAGCTGGAATCTCGCAGAATTGATGCAACTGGTAAATAGCTTTTACAAAAAACGTTATATAAACGAAAAAAGCAATTTTTATAATCAACCACATTTTGCAAAAAGCAGAGCAGTCACTAAGTTTTTAGATGCACAGTTCGAATCAATACAGCCAAACCAGATGATTTTACGCGTAGGGCATTACTCGCACATAGAATCCATGACAATCACCAACAATAAACCGATGGGTAAAAAAGGTTTTGGTAAAACACGCACCCTTGCAAACGGCATCTACCCTTTTGGCTGGGTGAAGCTGACTCTGTGCTCAGAAGAAGAATATCTCCAATATCAGGCAAAAAAAGCCAGCATTGACGCCGAACATCTCCACCAGCGCCAGCAGCTGCGCCAAGCGAAAATCGCCCAGCGTCAACTGCAATTACAGCAGCAACTGCAAAAGCAGCAACATCAAGCGCAGTTGGAGCAACAACGCTTAGATCAAGAGATAGACGAACGGAACAACCCCTGGAAACAAGTTATCCGCCAGATAGAGAATCTCGCCACTTGGGGAGATTTGAAGCAGCAAGTACTCGAAGATGAACAACTCGCTGCTTTTAGAGATGTGGTAGCATTCTCTCAGGCGATTTACCAGCAGGCCATCTTGGTGCGCAAAGCTGCCAGCAAGTGGGATGATGAGCGCGACAAACAGCTTAGCGCCTGGCTCGCACCCGCAAATATAACTTGGGCATCAATTGCAGAACAGACCAAAATTACGCAACCGCTTGACGAAAAAGTAGAAGCTGAAATAGAAAAGATTCAAGCACTAAAGGATTGGGGCGGATACCTGAACAGCGAGATAATATTAGATGAATTATCTACCCCAGCCCTACAAGAGCTGCTAGAGAAATTTGCGCTATGGGGTTGTGACAATAAAAAGGCAAAAAAAGACAAGAAAGCTCAATGGAATAAGCTGAAACGGCTTGTTAACAAAAAGTAACGCCAGGAACCGCCAACCTCCGCAGGAATTCAGGCTTCTTGCTATAAGTTACTGAAATAGCATGATTTACCCAAAAAGAAACTTGCGAGGTTGGCGGGAAAGGATAAGTCTGAATATATCAGACACTTAGGACTGAAAGGTTGGATAAGAAGATGGAAACAGTTAATTTCCCCCCCATAACAGCGCGAGGTTCGCGCATTCGACGCATAACTCTTGAGAATAATTGCCCAAAAAGGAGGAACAGTAAAAATTGACCTGATTTATGAAGGGATTACGACTAAAACTTGTGATTGATGAAACTGTGTTGCGTTCGGTAAAAATTGACCTGATTTATGAAGGGATTACGACAAGTT
>CAYPNO010000458.1:0-1504 GCA_964411865.1 uncultured Desulfuromonas sp.
CATGTCCTGCGGACACAACGAAGAATGAAACACTTGAATTTGCACTTGTAAAATTTTAAAAAATGGTCATACTTATCTATTTTTTTTATTTACCCAATAAAATACTAAAGGATAAGTATGACCATGAAATCAGATAGCACATTAATCGAAATTCTTCACCCTATTTGTTGCGGTTTGGATGTTCATAAAGATAAAGTTTCAGCCTGCTTGATTACCGTAGGTGATAACGGAGCACCACAGCATGAGATTAGAGAATATTCGACATTTACTGAAGAGCTTGTAAAAATGAAAGAATGGTTAATCGCAAATAATTGCCCAATTATAGCAATGGAAAGCACCGGTGTGTATTGGCACCCGGTTTACAATACCGTTGAAGATGCGATGGACGTAATTTTGGTGAATGCCAGACATATTAAAAATGTTCCAGGCCGTAAAACAGATATATGTGATAGCAAATGGCTTGCCGGGCTTCTTCGTCACGGCTTAGTAAGAGGTAGTTTTATTCCTGTTGAGGATGTCCGAGAATGGCGTGACTTAAGCAGGTTGAGAAAGACCTACACAGAGTCAATGGCAGACTATAAACGACGTGTGCATAAATTATTTATTTCTGCAAATATAAAAATAGATTCCGTAGTCTCAGATCTGTTTGGTTTGACAGGAACTAATCTCATTAAACTGTTGTGCAGCGGTGATGAGATAACTTTGGAAAGAGTAGAAGAATGCACTAAAGGACGTCTTAAGCAAAAAGTATCTGAGTTATATAATAGCCTTCATGGGTATTTTAGAGATCATCATCGATTTCAACTTGTCACAATGATGGAATCCATAAATGTGTTTAAAAAACAGATTGACCAAATCAATGCCAGGCTTGACTCTCTTACAAGCAAGCATAAAGATCTGTTAGATCGATTAGATGAGATTCCAGGTATTGACAAGAAATCGGCACAATCCATCCTAGGAGAAGTCGGAATCACCCTGGATGAATTCAAAACCATGGCAGCCTTTATTTCATGGGCAGGGTTATGTCCAGGGAATAATGAAAGTGCGGGAAAACGCAAAAGTGGCAGAAATGCTGTTCGAAATCATCCCTTTAAAACTATTCTAGTTCAGGTTGCATGGGCTGCAATCAAGAAAAAAGACTCATATTATAAGGCTAAATACTATAGGCTCAAAGCCAGACGAGGTGCCAGAAAGGCGATTGTTGCAATAGCCCACAGAATTGGAAAAGCTATTTATAATATCATCAAAAACGGGGACACCTATAAAGACCTTGGCGAGTCTTATTTAAACAATTTTAACAAACAAAGTGTATTGAAAAACTTGGCTAAAAGGGCTGATCAACTAGGAATGAAACTTGTGCCTTGTGAAAATTAATCAAATCAGCAACATGCTTTTTACAAACATTGTTTAAGGGGTTACACAAAAAAAAGAGATCTTGATTCAGTAAATAAAAGTCGGATGATTAAATGAAGCCTTAGAGCGCGAATATAACATGACTGGTCGG
>CAYPNO010000459.1:0-1503 GCA_964411865.1 uncultured Desulfuromonas sp.
GTATTTGCGAGCCAGTTGGACATTATGAAGGCTTACAACCATTGTTATACCGTCTTTATTATTTATCTCTTGCAATATTTCCATTACCATTTCAGCTGAATATGGATCAAGACTGGCTACTGGTTCATCAGCCAGCACTATTTGAGGTTGCTGGACCAGAGCACGAGCAATGCCAACTCGCTGCTGTTGACCGCCACTGAGTTGATCTGTCCTGACGTATGTTTTATCGGACAAGCCAACACGCTCAATACAGGCCAGAGCCAGTTCTACATCTTTTTGGGGAAAAAACTTCAAGCAGGTGGATAGTGTATTATTAAAAGCCAGCCTTCCGCAAAGAACATTTTGCAAGACGGTAAGGCGTTTAACCAGATTATAATGTTGAAATATCATACCGGTTTTTTGGCGAAGATGTTTAATGTTTTTCGTATTATTTAGAAGCACCCCGTTAAATGACACTTCTCCCTCACTGGGTTCAACCAGCCGGTTAATGCAGCGGAGCAAGGTGCTTTTCCCTGCTCCGCTTTGCCCTAAAAGAACTACAAATTCACCCGACTTGATATTAAGGTTTACAGTTTTGAGTGCCTGAACCTCTTGATTGTAATTTTTACTTAATCCGGATATACTAATCATTTGCTTACACAGCCTTAAATGCTTTTAGTCAAATCAAGGTTAATAAGTTCGGCTGCTTCGCGGATGGAATCCCAGTCTGAATCCTGGACTGGCTCATAATGGGTGGTTTTTTCTAGGAAACCCTTTAAATTCTCATACTCTTCTTCAGGAATATTTATAATCGCATCTTTAATCTTGTCTTTCAAGTCCTGGGGCAGATCTTTACGCCAGGCCCAGGGTCCACCCGGGAATGGATCTGATACATCAATGATCCTTACATCTTCTTCTACTAAAATACCTTGCGCTATGGCTCTCTCATACATGTGTTTTACAATAGCTGCAGCATCTACATTTTTATTCTGGACGGCTGCTGCACAGGCATCATGGCCTCCTACATAAACCACGGAAGCTAAATCCACTTCGGGATCTATACCATTTTTAAGCATTGCCATACGGGGTATGAGGTGTCCTCCAGTAGAAGCCGGATCCACAAAAGCAAAGGTTTTCCCTTTCAGATCGGAGATACTATGAATATCACTATCCTTATGAACAATTATGAATGACTTGTAATAAATCCCCTGTTCTTCAGTATATCCTGCTGCAAAAGCCTCGGCATTAGCTATATCTGCTGCCAAAACATAGGATAACGGACCATATCCTGCCAATTCTAATTTACCGGCACGCATGGCTTCTATAGTTCCAGCATAGTCATTGGCTACAAATAGTTCTACTTCCATATCCAGTTTTTTGGAAAGATAATCCATAAAGGGCTGATACTGGTCTTTTCTCTTCTGGACTTCTTCTCCAGGCACTGCACCAACTCTTAATACTTTTATTTCATCTTTTGTAGCAGGCTCTTTAGTGCCGCAACCCGATAAGAACATTGTGGCAACG
>CAYPNO010000460.1:0-1502 GCA_964411865.1 uncultured Desulfuromonas sp.
TTTATACGGTTGCGTTCTCGTTACTTTAATCATAATGCTCTACACATTGCGGGGAGGGCTCAGGGCGGTCGCCTGGACTGATCTGTTTCAAGGAATCCTGATGTTTTTACTCTTATTTGTTGCCCTTGTCATGGTGACCCAACACCATGGCGGTCTTGTGGCGGCAAACCAGAAGGTTGCAGCATCCTGGCCCGAACTCTTTTCACGCCCAGGTGGTTCCGGCAAATACACCCCTGGCATATGGTTCAGCTTTATCATGCTGTGGTTTTTCTGTGACCCCATGTTCCCACAGCTGTTCCAGCGTTTTTTTTCAGCAAAAACTGAAAAAACTCTCTTAAGAGTGATGCTGTTTTACCCCCTGATATGCACCGTGGTCTTTTTTATGCCCGTTGCAATGGGAGTCATGGGCCGATTATCCTTTCCAGACCTTGTGGGCAGTCAGGCTGACCGAATTTTACCCATGACCCTGAACCTGATTTCAGGAGATGTCATGGCAGCCCTTGTTATGGCGGCAGGACTTTCCGCTCTCATGTCAACCATGGATTCACAACTACTCACACTAAGCTCGATTTTCACACGTGACATTGTATCAATATTTCAAAAGGAAAAAAGCCAGAGCAGCACCGGCGGCAGAATTTTTGTCATATGTTTGAGCCTTCTCGGGCTTGCTCTGGCATATAAGCCGCCTGCCACGATCCTTGAGATTGCTACCCAGACCTTCACGGGTCTTGCCGTTCTTTTCCCAACGGTTATCTTCGGACTCTATATGAAAAAAGTACATGCATTATCAGCCATTCTTTCCATTCTCATAGGAGAGGCCGCCCTGATCTTATTCTATCTGAAATGGATACCCAGTGGTATTTTTCTGCCGGTAGTCTGGATCATGCTGCTTACTATTTCAGTTTATATTCTTACCCATGGTCTATTGCAGTGGAGGGAAAATGCCATCTGGTTCACATTTCCCCAACTGGTAAAGGATCCCTTTTTTTATATGTTAGGAGCTGTTTTTGTGCTTTCCATGGATTTCTGGGCCTGGGAATCATCTACCCCCATGGTCATGGGACTTCCCCTGTGGTTGGGATATTTTGTACTATTGTCTGCACTCCAGACCGGTGTCATGGTGATCTGGGTTAAGAACAATGCAGAGGCTGACCGAAAGCGCCAATTAAAACCGGTGAATGATAGAAAACTAAAGCGTTTTATGATGAACAAACGCCTACATTACTGATATGGTAAACTATTTTAACAAAGAAACTTTTAATGAATTTACAGAAACTTTTTTATAGGAAACTCCCACCGAAGCGCCATAGGTAGCGGAGTTTCAATGTTCGTTGTGGCCGGATGCCATCTCTTGCTCCGGCCGTGCCGGTTATACGGACTGAAAAACGGCTGATGAAGTCAATGGCGACAAAAGACCGATGTTTGCAGGAGGCACCGGTCAGCTCAAGAAAACTTTCCGGTGCCCTGCCTTAAAGGAAATCAGCCCTGGGGATGCCATGGAC
>CAYPNO010000461.1:0-1494 GCA_964411865.1 uncultured Desulfuromonas sp.
AGAAAGGAATATATGCTTTCAACCATCGTTTTCCCCCAATTGCTCTTTCAAAATATCATAAACGTCGTTATCAATTCTGGCACTAAATGCTTTGTCAAGTCTTCTAAACTTTGTCACTTTTTCGAAGCAAAGTAGCACCCTGTAGATAGGCTTGGTCGGTCAGTCCCCCCGCTCTGACTACCAGATCCGATATTCTCTCGTTTTTGCTGGTAATGGCGTAGCTGTCTGGGAACATAAATTCGCCTTCGGCTCTGGCAAGAGCCTGTGCCTTATATCCTGGCGAGGGTCGAACAAAAACCATATCGAAAGGTTTAAGAATAAAGGATGAGCCCTGTTCGCCAATAGAAAGATTTTTGTCGAGCGTGAATGAGAAAATCTCCGTTATTATGTCGTCCGATTTAAGAGCTGTAGGATTTTGTATCCTGCGTGCAACGTCTATTCGTGCTAGTGATGCAGCCTCGTTAAAGCCACCTGCCTTGCGAATAAGTTCTCCTAGGCTTAGGTTCTCGGCGTAGGGAAATGACCCTGGATCCTGAATCTGACCGATAATCCGAACTGTTCTTTCCTGTTGGAGTTCAAGCACAGAGCTAATTACAACCAGATCCTCTCTGTGGAGGAGAACATCGTCACTAGAACCCCTAATAATATCTTCTAGGTTAATCTCAAGAACCTCAACCTCCGTGTTGTCCTTTTGGCGGTAGATGGCTATGCGGTTGGTGAATGCATCTTCTCTAATACCTTCGGCACGGGCAATGAGCTTAGTGAGTGTCATCCCATCGGTTTGAGCAAATTGCCCTTCGCGGAAAACTGCACCTCGAATGGTTACCCGGTTTTCGTAGCGCTCAAGGATCTTGCCCACCTTTATCATATCGCCATTCATTAGCATGAAAGAGGAGAATAGGTCGGATTCAACGTTGAGCAATCGTCGTTCACTTTCGGTTTTGCGATTTATAACTAGGTTTTTAGAGTATGCGTAGGAAGAAAATCCCCCAGCATAATCAATGAGATCGGTCATGGTCTCATGCTTTCGGAGCTCATATATTGCGGGGCGTATTACCTCGCCCGAAAGGATTACTCTATTCTTGTAGGATCCAATGAAAATTAAATCCTCATCCTGCAACCTAATATTCTGTGATGTTTCCGCTTTCAGAAGGAAGGTGTACAGGTCGACATTGGCCACAATGTTGCCCGATCGCATTACCTTTATTTCTCTATAAGTACCGTTTCCGCCAGGTCCCCCAGCATAGTAGAGCGCATTGAATACGGTTGCAAAGGCTGGTAGGGTGTAGGTTCCGGGCATGTATGCATCGCCTGTTACGGTTACCTTAATGCTGCGAATATTTCCAAGGGTAACCTGTGCAAAAGTGTTCGGGGTTGCACCCTTTAAACCCGAGTATATGCTTGTAAGTCTATTGATTATAAGGGATGATGCTTTATCTACATCGAGGCCGCTCACCTGAATAGGTCCTAGGTTTGGGACTAGAATTTGCCCTT
>CAYPNO010000462.1:0-1486 GCA_964411865.1 uncultured Desulfuromonas sp.
CCAAAAGGCTGAGCACCAGATGGGGACAATGTCAAAGGCGGCGGCCAGGCTTGGTGCAGCTTTGGCAGCAGCGTTTGCTACCCAGCAAGTGGTGTCTCGGAGTCTTGCCGCTTTTTCTGCTTTTGATAAAGGTCTTATCGGTGTCCAGAAAACAACTGGGATGACTGATGCGCAAATCAAAAGCCTCGGAGTTTCCATATCAGAAATGTCTCTTAGACTCCCTGTATCCACTTCTCGGCTTCTTGAATTAGCCGAAGCTGCTGGGCAACTTGGAGTCACAGGCAGCAAGAATATTGAAATTTTCACAGAAACCATGGCCAAACTTGAGACGGCTTCTGATGTTGCCGGGGAAGAAGGGGCTAAAGCTATTGCCAGGTTACTGAATGTTACCGGAGAGGCGATCAACACTGTCCCACGATTCGGTTCGGTGTTGGTTGCTTTGGGTAATGCTTCTGCGGCTTCTGAAAAAGAAATTTTATCCCTGGCTTCTGAAATCGGACAGGCCGCTTCTGTTTTCTCTGTTACAGCAGCCGATGCTGCTGCTTTAGGCGCGGCTATGCGGTCTATAGGCATCCGGGCCGAACTTGGGGGTTCCTCTGTAGGCCGGGCTATGCGAACCATCGAGGCTGCTATCCATGCAGGAGGGGCGGAAATGAAACTCCTGATGGATGTAACCCAAATGACTGAAAAACAACTCAGGGAAACTTTTGAACGAAACGCTACGGTTGTGTTCCAAAAATGGATTGAAGGGATTGGCCGGCTTGTAAAAGGCGGTCGGACCGCAGCCTCAGTCTTGGAAGATTTTGGGCTGAAAGGGGAGGAGGTCCTGAAGATCCTTCCTGCTATGGCCCAGAACAGTCAATTACTGGCTGATTCCTTGGCCATTTCAAATGCTGAGGTTGAAAATGCTACAGCATTAAATGAAGAGGCTATGGCCGCTTCTAAAAGCTTTTCTGCTCAAATGGGAATGGCTAAGAATGCGGTCGACTTGATCGCGGCCAGTATAGGTGCTGGATTGGCTCCAGCAATAATTGACGTCGTGGGGGATTTTAAGGATTGGGTAGATGCCAACGATGAATTTATCCGGCAAGGCATACCTGCTTTGGTTGGGGAGATCGCAGAAAAACTAGCGCGAGTTCAGCCACTGGTTGAAGGGGCAGCAACGGCGACATGGAGAATAGTTGACGGGTTTTTGTCATTGCCAACTTGGGTTCAATCTGTTGGCATTATAAGTGCTTTCTTTTTCGGTAAAGGGGCGGCTGTGGTACTTGCTGCACTGTCTGCTGCTATAGGCCAATTGAAAGAATTAAACGCTCAGTTTGATGCTATTCCACAATCAAGCAAACTTGAGGCATTGATAAACCGTGAAAGAATCGCAATCGAAAAACTCAATAAACAATATAAGGATTTGCGAGGGTCCGACAAAGATAAATTTGGACAAAATATACTGAACCAAATAGCCGAACGTGAAGAGCGGTTACAGGGT
>CAYPNO010000463.1:0-1482 GCA_964411865.1 uncultured Desulfuromonas sp.
TTAAGGAATACGGAGTAGGATAATGGCGATAAAAAAGTTTAAGCCAACCTCGCCTGGGCGGCGCCATATGACGGCCTCGTCTTTTGAAGAGGTTACAACATCGACACCTGAAAAGTCTCTCCTAGAGCCTTTGAAGAAAAGTGGCGGGCGGAACAACAATGGTCGTATTACTAAGCGCCATACCGGTGGTGGGCATAAACGTAAGTACCGTATCATTGACTTCCGGCGGGATAAAAAAGAGATTCCGGCTAAAGTTGTAACGATAGAGTATGACCCTAACCGCTCATCAAGAATAGCTCTGCTGAGTTATGCTGATGGAGAGAAGCGTTATATTCTGGCTCCTCAAGGTCTAGAAGTTGGTAGTAGTGTTCTGACAAGTAATTCTGCAGACATTAAACCTGGTAATACTATGCAGATTCGGTCTATCCCTTTAGGTACCTGGATTCATAATGTAGAACTCAGGATTGGTAAGGGTGGACAGTTAGCACGTAGCGCAGGAGCTTATGCTACTTTAGCGGCTAAGGAGGGCAAGTACGCGCAATTGCGTCTCCCTTCGGGAGAAGTTCGCTTGGTGCTTCAGGATTGCAGTGCAACTATAGGTCAGGTTGGCAACGTCGAGCATGAAAATATCAAAATTGGTAAGGCAGGGCGCAATCGCTGGCTTGGCAAACGTCCTCAAACTCGCGGTGTCGCAATGAACCCTATCGATCACCCGCACGGCGGTGGTGAAGGTAAGAGTTCAGGTGGGCGCCACCCAGTCACACCATGGGGCGTTCCGACTAAGGGTTATAAAACCCGCACTAATAAACGCACCGATCGTTTTATTGTGCGCCGTAAGAATAAGTAAAGGAGACAGTTGTGCCAAGATCAATTAAAAAAGGACCATACGTCGAAGCATCGCTGCTGCGCAAAGTAGACCTCGACGCAAGCTCCAATGCCAGCAAGGTAGTTAAAACCTGGTCGCGACGTAGTACGATTATTCCTGAGTTTGTTGGGCATACGTTTGCGGTACATAATGGCAAGAAATTTCTGCCTGTTTATGTATCCGAAAACATGGTTGGCCACAAGCTTGGTGAATTTGCTCCCACCCGTACTTATTACGGACATGGAGTAGATAAGAAATCCAAGAGAAAATAATAGCTACGGAGTACCAGAATGGAAGCTAAAGCAAAGTTGAGATTTGTCCGCATGTCGCCGCAAAAGGCTCGCCTTGTAGTGGATATGGTGCGCGGGAAGAACGTACAGGAAGCTCTGAATATATTGCGTTTCTCACCTCAGAAGCCCGCAGCTATCGTATCGGGTGTGGTAAAGTCTGCAGTTGCTAATGCAGAACAAGCCGGAGTGGCGGATGTCGATAAATTGTTTATTAAAACAATATCTATCGATCAGGGGCCAGCGCTGAAGAGATTTATTCCCAGAGCGCAGGGGCGTGCTAGTAAAATACGCAAGCCAACCAGTCATGTCCAGATAGTGCTGGACGAA
>CAYPNO010000464.1:0-1482 GCA_964411865.1 uncultured Desulfuromonas sp.
AAGGACTACGGGGTTGATCTGAACGAAATTTTCCTCGCCTCTGTTCCTGTTTAACATTGTATTGTTTAAAAGTTTATCTATCCGGGGTTTTGCCAAATTTAACACAAAATCACAATCCGCCAGAATTTTTACGATTCCAACGGCCATAAGATGGGCCTCGGCAATGACCTCACCGCCGGTAAGACCCTTTGAAGCATCAACCACCGAACCCTTATTGTCGGCAACAGTATCAAAATCATACCCAAAACATGACACGATGGATTCACGCAAGGATGGAACCTCACCGTTGGAGAGACGGGTGAGCTGAACAAGAAACTCGACCAGGCGATCTCCCTCCGGCGCCGTTCCCAGGGTATGAAGGCCGTCGTTGATCATGGTGTCGCTGAGATCGCCAAGATAGGTGTGAAGGGCCTCAAGAAAGCTGTCAAAATCTTTAAAGGCCTGCTCCTCTGTGATGTCAAGGTCCTTATCGAGGCTTGCCTCAACAACCGCCTCCCATATCATGGGGCGAAGCACATCACATTTCCCCGGATCTTCCCTTTCTGCATCACCATACTCCTTGATGTGGTTTTCCACCGTGGAAAGCTCCTCATAAAGATCGGCATTGGTCATGGCCGGGATAAGATGATCAATGATGCAGCAAAAGGAGCGGCGCTTGGCCTGGGTGCCTTCGCTTGGATCATTTATTATATAGGGATAGATATTGGGCAGTTCCATGATGGAAAGATCTGGATAGCAAAGTTCTGACAACCCCAGGGCCTTGCCCGGCAGCCATTCAAGCGACCCGTGCTTTCCCACATGAATCACGGCGTCCGCCTTGAAAACATCCCGGATGTATCGATATTGGGCAAGATAATGGTGGGGAGGAGAAAGATACATGTCATGGTAGATCTTTTCGATGTTTTCAAGGTATCCCCGGGGAGGCTGAACTGTTATGAAGATGTTTCCGTTGAGGGTTCCAGTAAACATGAACTCGTCGTTGTGCACAAATAGATCGCCGGGCATCTCCTGCCAGTCGTGGACCATCTTTTTCCGGATGGAGGCCGGTAATTCTTCATGCCAGGGTATGAAGTTTTTCCTTCCTGCACGGGCACAGGCTCGTTCATACATCTGTTCGGGTAACAGCCAGCGCTGATCGCAGGTCATGCCCGAAACAATCTCATGGGCCAGGGCATCACCATTTTCATAGGTTTTTTCCACCTGATACCCCTTTTCTTTCAGCGAATCTACCATCGCTTTTACGCTGGCAAAACTGTCCAGACCGGCTGCGCATCCGATGCGGTCGTTCCTTGGGGGATAGTGGTGAAAAATTATGGCCACTTTTTTATCCTGGTTTTTCTTTCGTCCAAGCCTTGCCCAGTTCATGGCCATCCTTACCACCTTGGCAGTTCGATCTTTTATGGGCATATAGCGGACCACCAGCCCCCCGGTCAAAGGATCTATTTCGTTCTGTTCCCTGGATGCCACAGGCACAGTGATCAG
>CAYPNO010000465.1:0-1476 GCA_964411865.1 uncultured Desulfuromonas sp.
GCCGCGACGGCATTCGCACAGATGTACGCTGAGGCGTATCCGGACGTTTCCGGAACCGTCGAGGTAAAATTTGAGGAGGTATATTGATGACAGAGGAAATCCGGTTCAAGCGTGGCAGCACGCTCCCGACCCACCAGGTTACCCTCTACCGGCCAGGTGAGCCAGATACTCCGCTCGTCCTGACAGGAGCAGAGGTACGCCTGATCGCGGAACATCGGCTCACCGGGGAAATTCTCATCGACACCCCTCTGGAGATCCTCGATCCGACGATCGGACTCTGTCAACTCTCTCGAGGCGCGGACGAGTATCCGACCCCGGGGGATTGTCGGGCAGAGATCGTTGTGACGTTCGGTGACGGAGAGGTCCTGATCTTGCCGAAAACGGGATACTATCGCCTGGCAATCGAGGATTCGTTAATATGACCGAGATCACCGTCCAGCAGGCGGGAACATGGCCGACCTACCGGCTGACCCTGACACGAGGATCTGACCCCCTCCCACTCGCGGGCGCAACAGCGTTCCTGCTCGCGACACATGCGCAGTATACTGTCTGGCAGGTCCGGAAAGAACTCCAGATCGAGGATGTGGCGGGGAAGCTCCTCTGCGCGTTCGACCGGGAGGATACGGTACATCCCGGGCCCTACAACGTGCAGATCCGGCTCCAGTGGGGGGACGGTAGCGCGATTACCCTTCCCGCCTCCGGTAATTTCCAGATGGAGATCGGGCCGGCGCTGGAGCCCGAGGACGCTCCTCCGGAACCCTTGCGGGTCTACGACCGGGCCGGCGGCACCCTGACCCTACTCGCGGTGATCGACGCCTATGAGGCGATCGAGTGGACGCGACGGTGGCGGGGGGCAGGAGCCTGGCAAGCGGCGATCTCCCGGCATGCAACTGGAGCAGAGGCGTTGCGGGAGGGGCGGTTCATCTCCCTCCCCCGGCGCGGGCAGCATCTCATCGGCAGGATTGAGGTGATCGAGGGGCAGCTTACCGAAGAGGGGGAGATCTCAGAGAACTGGATAGTCTCCGGCAGGGAGGCGGGGGCCATCCTGCAGGATCGGATCTGCCTTCATGCGACTGATTCCGACACCGGTTACGATGAGCAGGCCGGGGTTACTGCAGAGACGGCGATGCGGCACTACGTAGCCGTAAACGCCATCACTCCCGCGGACCCCGCCCGGGCAATCCCCGGCCTCTCTCTTGCAGAGGTAGATCAGGGACGCGGGGGCGCCGTCTCAGCCCGGGCACGATTCCAATCACTCCCGGAGATCCTCGAATCCCTCTGCCTGCAGAGCGGGCTTGGGTGGCAGATCGATTACGATTTCACCGAGAGGGAGTTTGTCTTCGACTGCCGGGAGGGGCGGGATCGGACCGCTGAGATCCTGCTCTCCCCCCGGCTTGGGAACTGTCTGATTGCCGGGTATCGCGCCTGTCTCTCTGACGCCCCGACGACGCCGATTGTAGACGGGCCGGGAGAGGC
>CAYPNO010000466.1:0-1468 GCA_964411865.1 uncultured Desulfuromonas sp.
GGAATGATAATTTTTCAGAGGAGAAAGAGACAGAACTGAGATATTTCAAATCAAAAGCTGTGTATGTGGAAAGACTTAAGCATGAACTTGAAGTGATTCATAGTTTGGGCTTTGAAAGGTATCTCCTTATTGTTTGGGATATTTATGAGTTCTGTAGAGACAAAGGTATCATCTATGGCCCTGGAAGAGGTTCTGTGGCAGGTTCGCTCTTAGCTTATGCTATTGGGATTACGACTGTTGACCCTCTTGAGAATGACCTGTACTTTGAAAGGTTCCTTAATCCGGCCCGAATAGACATGCCTGATGTAGATATGGACTTTGAGGATTCAAGGAGATGGGAAGTAGTTCAGCACTTGAAAGACAGCTATGGAGCAGACCACGTTTCAAATATTGTTACCTTCGGAAGGCTTAAAGGGAAACTGGTGCTTAAGGATGTAGCAAGGGCTTTTGATGTCCCTTACGATGAAGTCAACAGAGTAACTGGCTTTATTATAGAACGTTCTGGAGGAGATGCGAGAATGTCCTTTACAGTGAGGGACACGATTGACTCCTTTGATGAAATGAAGAAGTTTGCTGATAAGTATCCGGAGGTAATAAGGCACGCAGAAAGAATGGAAGGGATGATAAGGCAGAAAGGAATGCACGCTGCTGGAGTAGTAGTATCAGAAAAGCCTATCTCTGAAAGCTGCCCAGTGGAAGTAAAGGATGGAGTCACGATGACTTCATTTGATCACATAGGTGCTGAAAACTTAGGCCTCTTAAAGCTTGATGTTCTTGGCCTTCGCACTATGACCATAATTGGAGACACTATCAAGAAGATTGAGGAGAAAACAGGGAAAAGGCCTATCCTTGAAGAAATTCCTTTGGATGATGAAGAAGTCTTTAGACAGTTTAGTTTGGGGATGACAACTGCTGTATTTCAGTTAGAAACTCCTAATATGACAAAACTGTGTAGGCAGGTAGGTGTGAACTGTTTCCAAGACCTCGTACAGATCAATGCACTTGGTAGGCCCGGAACGATGAGAGCCGGAGTAGTTCCCCGCTTTATTCAAATAAAACACGGTAAACGAGCTGCAGAGTATTCTCATCCGCTTTTAATCCCGATTACAGAAGGGACTTACAGTATAATGCTTTATCAAGAACAGATAATGAAAATTCTGGCAGATATAGGGAGGTTCCAGTGGTCGACAGTTGACCTTCAAAGGAAAATTATTTCTAAGAGTCAAGGGACAGCTGCCTTCGAAAAGGCCCGCTCTCAGTTTGTTGAAGGAGCAGTAATCACAGGTATGAAGGAAGAGGATGCTCATGACTTGTACACCAAGATGATTCAGTTTGGGTCTTATTCCTTTAATAAGTGTTTAGGAGGTAACTCAGTAATTGAGAGAGGAGATGGTTGTAAACACACAATAGAATATTTGTATAAAATTAAGACAGATAAAGTTTATGCAAAAGAACTGGGGAAGCTCCC
>CAYPNO010000467.1:0-1467 GCA_964411865.1 uncultured Desulfuromonas sp.
TTCTTTTTTTAACTTTTTCATTCATTAAAAGAAGCTTCTATCCTTTTTCTTGCATCATTATATTTTCCAGTAGAGGTTATTTCTTGAGGACTTTCTCCATCATGACTAATAGTAACATCGTATGTTGCCCCATATTCTACATTACTAAATCCACCTGAAAATGTGGTCTCGCTATCGATTTTATCAATATAAATCCTGTATAGCGATTCTTCTATCCCACTATCTGCAGCATAAAAAGCCTTAAATGAATCTCCTGAAAGAATCGCTAAATTTACTCCTCCAATAATTATTGTTGATAAGCCTAAAACAACAGCTAAAAGAACTGCCATCATTGTTATCATAAGATATAAAGCGTAACCTTTTTGTTTGTCTTTCATATGTTAAATTTATTCTGGAGCAAAGTCTCTTCTTGAAACCGTTGTTTGAACTGTTATCTTTGAAGTTTCCCCTCCATGCTCTTCTTTGTGCATTTTTAAAATTAACGTAACTCTTGGCTGCTTGCTAGTATCACCATCATTATATCTTTCATATTTTAAATTATCAACTTTAAAAGATGGTGAAGCAATTATAGATGAAGAACTAAAATTTTCTGATTCATCTGAAGAAACTCTTTCTTTGATTAATTTATCTGTATCTAAATAAAACTCTCTACATAAATAATTTTCCGTAGCTGGATCATGAGAAACAAACATCAACCCGCTACCTCCACGAGTTAACCTATATGTTGTATTTTCACTAAGACAGTCACTGCCATTACTCGTTCGAGCCATTCTAAGTTTTGATCCCATGTATTCTAAAACATAACTTGACTGCTCAAGAAGCTCTTGGCTATAGATAATTCTACTTTGCACCTTGATAGATGCTGTAAGAATATCAACTAGAATAAGTGATATCATTCCAAACAAGGCAATAGAAACAAGTGTTTCCACCAATGTAAATCCTTTATTCCTTTTCGTTGTTTTATTTAATTTCATTGCCACCAATTATATATCTTAGATACTAATGTTGTCTGACTGCTTTCCCAGTAAACACTAACTATTATTTCCATTGATTTGTCTGGATCTACTTCCGTAATTGTAATTCTTCTTTTATAATATGTTTCTATAGCGTTAGCCGGATTGTAAGTATATCCTCCTCCATCATTTAAATAAAGATAGCGCCCATCTCCAGACCAAGATGATAGGCTATCCTCTGTATAATCAATTTCGCAACCATTCTGACAATCAGTAAGTCCATCATTCCAAGTCTTATTGCTATCATGGGCATTAGTATCTCTAATATTCTTAACTATTTCAATTCCCTCTTGAGCCAAATTAGAAGCAATAAAGCTATCTCTTATTACTTGAGATTGGTAAGAAAATCTAGAAATCATAGAAAAAGTACCAACAATGCCGATGCTCACAATTGCAACACCAACGATCATCTCTATTAAGCCAAAACCTTTTTTGCTTTTAATGTTTTTCATGG
>CAYPNO010000468.1:0-1466 GCA_964411865.1 uncultured Desulfuromonas sp.
CAGGTATTGATGGGAATCAAGCCAACTGTTGCACTTGTGACTTGAATCCAGGCTTTAATTGAGCTGGTTGTTGTTATCGTTATTCTGGGCGTATTAGCTGCTGTGGCTATTCCAAGGTTTGTCAATATGAGCGCTGATGCCGAGAAGTCAATAGTTGAGAGTTTTGTCGGTGCTCTGAAAGGGGGGCAGACTCTGGCGTTATCTAAACTTCTAGTTTGTGGTGCCGCAGATTACAGCAATACAGGTCGTGTTAAATTCTGGAGTTATGTGCGCTTAGATAATGGTGAACCGACTCCTGGAGCTACTTGCGACACATTTTTTGGCGTATCAAATGGTAAAACCGTTGGGATGAACGGAATTCGAGACCAGATTTTATCAGACTCAAGTGAAGAGGTCCTCGCTGACAACGATAAAGGCGACAAAATTATCTTTACTACAAAAACCGGTAGAAAAGTCACTATAACCCAAAGTGTTACTGGTGGTATAAGCTGGACGGCATCCCCAGTCTACTAATCGACACCTGTAAAGGAACCCTCGATTTTGTGTGCCTAGAAATAAATCTGGCCAGCATGTCATTAACCTTTCAGCTAAACTGCTAAAAATGCGCTGCTGACGGTAGAAAAAATCTTATATGAAACAAAATTTTTCTCAGAAGGGTCTTTTTCTTGTTTCAGCACTGGTCGCAGCAACCTGCCTTGTATTGATAATTAAGAGTCAACTGGCTGCGTTGGTTATTCATTTTCTCCTGGGGAAATTTCTCTATAGTACTTCCAATGCTGCTATCATCTTTCTTCTTGTTCTCTACGTTGTTGCTGCGCTGACAGTATTTATCTCGCCTGTACTAAAAGTTAAGCCAGCGTGTCTTCGTTTGTGGCTTTTACCTGCCGTTCTGTTGTTTGGTAATCTAATTAATATATGGAGCTTTTTCGTTTATTGTAAGCAACTTGATTTGCCGATTAAAACTCATTTTTATCATTGGTTTGATAATCAGAATTCATTTTGTTATTTGTTGCATAACCATACCGGAAAAACAGCCCTGTCTTTTCTGGTTCAGGTCTTTGGAATTCAGGATCAAATGGCAGCGTTTGACACTGGGCAGGTGTTTTCTTCCCATGTTTCAGAATTTGTTCCTTGGTTGCTGACGGCTCTTTTATTTCTAGCCCTAGGGATATTCTTTTTTTGTCTTGTGCAAATTTCCCAACGTTATCAGCATAATGTTTTCGTTTTCCTTCTGTTTTTTCTTTCATTCGCTGGGTGTCTGAAATCAATGGTGGATGGTGGTCCGTTAACCTACCGTTTTTTCCCTTCCCTGCTCGTGATAATGAGTTTGGTCTCGGCAGCAAATGTTGAAGAATTAGTAAAATTGTGGCGGGATAGGTGGGGGATAGTGTTTATTGTTGGGATTATTCCTTTAATAACCCTATGGCAATATTTATCACCGGAGAGGTGGACATCTGCTCTAGCCC
>CAYPNO010000469.1:0-1459 GCA_964411865.1 uncultured Desulfuromonas sp.
GCCTAAACTTTATCAGGGAAGGTACATTTATATAGAATACGAAGCCTGCTGAGAAGTGAACCGCTCCCTGTCAAGTAGACAGATGAAAAAAATGAAACCGTTTTCACTGGACTCCGTTAATGAGACGGGGTCCAGTTTTTTATGCAGCATTTTCGATCAACTGGCGGTAGGTCATCGGAGCCAGTTTATTCAGCTTCTTTTGCCGTCGTTCATAATTATAGAAGTGTATGTAGTTCTTAATGGCCGCTACCAGGCTGTAGTAATCCTTGAAGTTGCCAAGATAGTACATTTCGCACTTGAGAATGCCCCAGAAGCCTTCCATGGGGCCGTTATCAATGCAGCGGCCGACACGCGACATGCTTTGTATCATTCCAGCTTTATCCAATCTGGTCTTGAATTGCTTACTTGTATATTGAAAACCACGGTCACTATGAAATAGCGGGTGAGCATCCGGATATTTAGAAACGGCCAAATCAAAGGTGTCAAATACGAGCTGGTTATTGTTTCTACGGCCCATAGCGAAAGAAACAATACCTTTATCTTTAAGGTCGAGGATTGCGCTCAAATACAGCTTTGCATTATCTCCATACTTAAATTCTGTGACATCAGTCAGCCATTTCTCGTTAAGCTTTTCTGCTGTGAAATCACGGTTCAGAATGTTCTCAGCCGTAACTTCCGGGGTAGAACGCTGGTATTGCGGACGTTTCCTGCGGATGACGGCTTTTAAGTTCACCAGTTGGGTAAGACGGTATATACGTTTGTAGTTGTAATTGGTCTTGTATCTGGCGTTAAGTTCGTCTGTCAGTCGCCTGTATCCATATATCCCGTTGAATTCAGCGTAGAGATAACCAAGCTTATGAAGCAGATCTTCGTTTTCATACTCGTGGGCACTCTTGCTGCGGTGGAGCCACTTGTAATAGGATGACCTGTTCAGGTCTAATATCCTGCAAATATTTTCTACTGGGTATGCTTCTTTTTCATGCAGCTCCTTTATAGCCAGGTAGAGACTTTCCTGCCGGACACCGCTTAGCCCCGCCCCCTTTCGATCTCCCGGACTTTTTTTAACACAGCAATCTCCATTTCTTTTTGTTTGTTCTCGGCTTTGAGTATCTTATTCTCTGCTCGCAGACGCTCGACTTCAGTCATCTCATCCAGCGGCTTGGGTTTCCCTCGCTTATCGATGAGACCGTCTACGCCCTTTGCCTCATACTTGCGTACCCAGCTATATATCTGCTGATAGGACACCTCATACTTCTCGATTGCTGCACCATAGTCCCTACCTTTAGCTATGCAGTAACTGACAATTTCAATCCGCTCGTCTAACGTGGTTAACCGTCCTTTGGTCATATAGATTCCTCTCCCTCGGCCTCCGGTGTCCCGAAGCTCTTTATAACCATTTTACAACGTTATCCAGTCCCGGAGTTGCGTTTTACTCCGGATGTGATACCTGTTACATATT
>CAYPNO010000470.1:0-1457 GCA_964411865.1 uncultured Desulfuromonas sp.
TATGTTCAAAATTGGATTAGACATTGGTTACGGCCACACAAAAGTAGTTACAGAGGATGGAAAAAGAATTATATTCCCCTCGATCGCTAAGAAAGGAGAAGTTATCGAACTAGACAACCTGTTGGGTGCCAAAGATGACTATATTATAACGATAAACAACGACATCTGGTATGTTGGGGAAATGGCTCGTAAAGAAAGCTCATTTGCTACCAGGGCCTTTGAGCAGACAGACAGGTATAACGACGAGGCATTCCAAGCAATGCTGTCTACGGCCTTGTCTTTGGCCGCACAAAACACAGAACAGGATATTATGTTGGTCACTGGACTGCCGTTGTCGATCTACGAAACCTCGCAAAAAGAGTTTTGCAGTTTCCTTAAAGGGTTCTCGGCACATACAGAATTAATGGGCGTAACCAAAGACGTCAAGGTGAAGGATGCCGTAGTGTTTCCACAAGCCGGAGGAATATTTTTCAGCCCTTCTTGTGGGGATATTAAAAAGGGCTTGTCAGAGAACAGCCTGATTACCGTTATTGATATTGGCTACCGCACGACAGACTGTGCTACTTTCAATTATTCCAAGGGGTCATTTCAGTTTCTTATTGAAAAAAGTTTCACCCTGGATGTGGGTATGTCGAGCGTATTCAGACCATTAAGCCGGGCGATCGCCAAAAAGATTGGCAGCATTGATATAAGCCTGGAAGAAAGCGAAGCTGTATTTCAGAAGGGTGTTTGTTTTAAAAACAATAAGCCGGTTGACATGACATACGATATTAGTCGGCTCAAAAACTCCATAGCAGCCAACATCAGTGAAGGGTACCGTAGTAATGCCGGGCAGGGTGCAAAGATAAATAACATTATCCTAGCCGGTGGCGGCAGTATCGCACTCAAGAATGATTTGCTTAATATCTTTCCAGAAGCGATCTCCGTTGCCGACACTCAGATGGCAAATGCTTTGGGGTTTTTATCTATAGCTTGTAGGTTTGACATTTAGAGTCGTAGCACACGGTTCGCGCTTAGACAATTGGGCTACTGAGGGAAGTCGTGGCACACAATATCGTAAGTTATACAATTTTTCAATGGCGTAGCACACGGTTCGTGCTTAGATAATTGGGCTATTAAGGGAAGTCGTGGCACACAATATTATAAGTTATACAATTTTTTAGAGCCGTGGCACACGATGTCTCTCAAACACTGGATTATTAAGGCGTGAGCCGTAGCACACGGTTCTTTTTGAGTAAGTATAAAGAAAGGTGTCTATTATGAGCAAAAACCTAAACCGGGTAGTTTTGTATTTCCCTAAAGACCACCCCATTTCTCAATATCCCCAAAATATACGCAATAAGGTGGCTAAAAACATGGTCGAGCGCGGGTTATTAACCCTTTCAGGGGACGACCAAGACGAAGATGTACTTAAAAAAATACTGGATGAAGTAAATATTATCAAGGAAAGGCTATCC
>CAYPNO010000471.1:0-1450 GCA_964411865.1 uncultured Desulfuromonas sp.
CCTGTTACGGCGGGCGAACCTGCGAGGCGGTGCAAGGCGGTGACCAGCATGGCCTCCTGCAGCAACTGCTCAAAGGGCCACATGGCCGGCTGCCGCCCGGGCTGCTCCCGGTAGCCCGGCGCCGGTTCCGTGGACATGGCCCAGATGGTGCCGCTGCTGCTGGGGATCACCTTGATCTCCTTTATGGTTATCCACCTTGCGCCAGGAGAACCAACCGACCTGCAGACCGAAATGAACCCCGAGGCGAGCACCGAATTAAAAGAGCGCCTGCGCACGGAGTATGGCTTGGATAAGCCACTGCTGGTGCAGTACACGACTTGGGTGAAGCGCCTGGTACAGCTCGACTTTGGGCGTTCTTTTTCACAGGATCGGCGCCCCGTGTGGGATAAAATAATCGAACGCCTGCCCATTACCCTCCTTATAAATCTTCTGTCTATGGGGTTGATTATTGTGACGGCAGTGCCGTTGGGGATAGCCGCAGCGGTCAAGCGTGATAGCTGGTTTGATCGTATCACCACCTTGCTGGTTTTTATCGGTTTTGCTGCTCCTTCGTTCTGGTTAGCGTTGTTGTTGATGGATTGGCTTGGAGTGTACCTCGGCATAGTGCCGGTTTCGGGGGTAAAATCCTTCGGCTATGAATATCTCTCCGGGATAGAGCAGGTGCTTGATGTCGGGCATCATCTCATTCTGCCGGTATTTATCTCCGCAGTAGGGGGGGTGGCTGGGTTTTCGCGCTACATGCGTTCCAATATGCTCGAAGTGATCCGCCAAGACTATATTCTTACCGCGCGTGCCAAGGGACTCTCCGAGCGTGTGGTGATCGGCAAACATGCCCTGCGTAACGCCCTGTTGCCCTTGATAACAATCTTAGGCCTGGCAGTTCCGGGCTTGATAGGGGGGAGTGTAATCTTCGAAAGTATTTTCGCCATCCCTGGCATGGGTAAGCTTTTTTACGATGGAGTTATGATGCGTGATTATCCGTTGATTATGGGGATTTTGGTTATTGGGGCGGCGATGACTTTGGTGGGTAATATGCTGGCCGATGTTGGTTATGCGCTGGCTGATCCCAGAATCCGCAGGCGGTAGCGCAGGCATTGTTGTCAGCCCACCCACGCTGGGAAAATTGGATTGCGCCTCCAATGCGTTGGTGGAGGGGGCGTGCTATATTTTATTTGGTTTGACTCCCGTTTTGCCAATTTGTTAGATTGCAGCGCCTGCGTTTGCCCCGAGCAGAAATTTGCATACCAAAATTGCACTGGAGACAAATCCTCAGGTCTTGATAAATCTACCGGAATCATGAGTTTGAATCACAAGGCAAGATTCAGATTCGACCGTCCGTCCGCTGAACATCTAAAGTTTTCAATATGTCGAATTTATTTTTTGAACAAGGAGCCGCACGTGGCTAACAGAATTGTTATTAGCGAGCAGTTGTGTAAGGGGTGTGGATTGT
>CAYPNO010000472.1:0-1450 GCA_964411865.1 uncultured Desulfuromonas sp.
TCTTCCTCAGAATCGATGTTTTGCACAATTTTGTTTAGGTCGTCCCTTATCTCTTCAATGTACTTATGCAGCACCTCCAGGGCGTAGTGGAAAAACTCCACCGCCGGTGAATCTTCTTTGGCCAGTGAAGTCTGGATATACACATTCGTTATAAATTGAATAAATCCATATGGAAGCAATGAAGATGGAAGGTAGCTCTTCTCCCCCTTTCCGGTATTGACCGCCTTATACATAAGGGAAAGAACGCCAACGATCTCTTCGCGTGTTTGTGGTGTTGATTGAGTGAATCCAGCCAGGGCGTCGAAATACTCCTCCACCTGCTGCATTTGGGTATGTTTCAAACGCTCCAAAATAGCATCAGCAGAATAGGTGTTATCAAAACAATGCTGAATCTCTTTCAGCAATAACTTCTTGTTTATCCGCTTTTTAAATTTTGCCGGCATATCCTCGGGTGCCACGGGTTTTGTCCCCTTTATAAGAGCACCTTCGCCAACGTTAAACCATTTTACTTTAGGAAACTCTGAAATTTTCATTTCAGTGGTATCGTGCGACCATGAGAGAACAGGTGTTGTTTTGATAATTTTTCCGAGATTGCCGGGGAGTTCATAAGGTGTTTTAGATGCCACGCTGTCGTCATGCTTTTCATTGTCATAGATGGTGTTTCTTGCATGCATCCGGTCGCTGTCTATTGGGGCGCCATAATCCACCCCAAAAAGGCATGCTTCCTTAACACCCAAATCAGCACACATCGATATTCCCGCATTGGTAACAGTAGGGTTTACCGCTGTGGTCGCGGGGTATTTATTTTCTAAAAGAGAGGAACCCGGATCCCTGAACTTCTGAAACACCAAAGTATCTTTGTAAAATTTATCTATTTTGGTACTCACAACGTTTAATTTTAGCAGGGTTACCTGCTTAAGTAAGTCGAGGTCGTGCTTCTCTTCATGCCGTTCAAACTGCCACACCCTCTCCTGCACAACTTCATAATCCGGCACAATGCCTGCTTTTAGCAACGGGGTTATCGCCGACCCGCAGGATACAATGATTCCTTTATCCTGATGTTCCTTTAAATAATCGATTGAATCGTTCAATGAAGGCCCCGCCCCCACTATAAAGGCGCGGAAGTGAGATTTTGTGTGCCTTCCATTGAAAAACTTTTTCTTATTTACAATATTTTTAGCACTGAGATAGAACCCCGTACGCTGATCTTCATACCACCCTGCATCTGATTGCTCGCGGGCGACAGAGTCTACTTGCGGCTCTTTTTCAATAAATTCGTTGATCTCTTTATTGCTGATATGCTTATAGCGGTAATAAAACGAAGTCAGAGGGAGCATCTTGCTACTGATAAATGCGGTTTGCTTTTTTAGCGCACTTTCTGCCCGGTCTCCCAATATGAGATTCAACCCTTTGTTTCTCTGATCAAAGTATTTAAAAATCAACGCCCAGG
>CAYPNO010000473.1:0-1446 GCA_964411865.1 uncultured Desulfuromonas sp.
AATTTGACATTAAACAAGAAACATTTGAATACTTAAAAAGTCAACAAGGGCTTTTAGAAAGTACAGGTATGACAGCATTTTCAGACTATGACGCATGGTTTGCTGCATTAGATTCAATACAAAAAGTAGATATTACTTTGGCAATGATAAATAATTTAGAAAACTTAGACCCAATGATAAATCCAATAAAAGAAACAACTACTGAAGTACAGGTTGTTGAAGAATATATTAGAGCTAAATTCAATGATGGAGCTTTAGATGTAATGGGTAAATCTTATAAACCAACTTTACAAAATTTAACACTTCCATCAACTGAATATTCATGTGGAGTTGAAATATCACAAATCATGGCTTTAAAAGATGAAAGAGGAACAATTGATAAAGTAATAGGTGCAGTTGCCCCAGCTTACCAAAGAAAATTAAGAGCTATAGCAATGAAAGCTTTATTAACATTACCAACAAGTGAATCTAAAAACGCACCATGTTTCTGGAGAGATTCGTCTGCATTTACAGACCCAGAAAATAGATTGGTACCACATCAAAATGGATTAATTAAATTTACAGCAGCAGAAAGTCATTACTTAGCTGAAGCTACTTATGATAAAGATATGATTCAAAAATTAACATCAAAAATAAGAAGTAAAGGTTATGGAGAAAATGGAGTTGTAATAGTTGCGTCTGAAGCAACATGGAAAAAATATAGAGAAGCATATACTTATGAGGAATTAAGAACTATGGAATTAATTACTATTACTCCAGACTTTGCACCAGCAATCAACAAAGAAACTTATGTTACAATGTCTGATTCTGTATTCCCAGAAGATTACTTCTTAGCATATGACCCAACAGAAATAATTCTTAAACATAAAATTTCTGACAATCCTAAGACTCAAGGATTAATGAGAATGTTTGATACTTTTGCTACAGTAAGAACAGCTAATAGAGCAGACTTTAAAGTAATAGAAAATGGTATGGGTGTAGTTGCAAAAGGTGCTGGAGCAGTAATGTATGTAGGTGGAGAAACTTATGTAAATCCAGACTTATCAGCAATTTAATCTAAAATAAAAATTAAATAGGGTAGCTTATGGCTACCCTTTTAAATATATAAAAGGGAGGTCTTAATGGAATATAATTTAAATAAAATGAAATATGCTGAATTAAAACTATTAGCTACATCTGAAAATTTAGAATTTAATGGAAATATTAGCAAAGATAATTTAGTTAATTTGCTTTTTAATCATTTTAAAAAAGAAGAAGTAATAGTAGAAGAAAAAGTAGAAATAACAGAAGAGCCAAAATTAAACTTTGAGGAATTAATGCAAGTGTTAAAAGATTTAAAAGAAGAATTAAAATCTAAAAAAGACAGAAATATAGATATTGAGAAAAATAATCTTTATATAGATACTAGAATATTAGCAATTAAAAATATATCAGATACTGTTGATG
>CAYPNO010000474.1:0-1441 GCA_964411865.1 uncultured Desulfuromonas sp.
CCGCCGTCATCAGCGGAGGTGTCAAGAAACTGGGATCCGGTACCGGCGGTGCAGGCGCAGGTGCAGGTGTAGGTGCAGGCGCAGGTGCAGGTGCAGGTGCAGGCGCAGGCATGCCGGGCATGCCGGGCATGCTGGCTCCGGGCATGCCCGGCATGCTGGCTCCGGGCATTGGAGGAGGACCTCCGGCGGGCGGGGTTGTCAACGCCCCTTGAGGTACTGCCGCAGGTCCTGCTGCCGCAAGAACTGCCGCTGCATCCGGTCCCGAGTTAATCTCCTCACCATATCCAATGTGTTCTACCAGAACCGTGTTCAGGTACAGCCCTGGCTTTGTCTTGTTGCCGTTAGGTACGCAGGTGAAAGCGGCTCGCACATAATGACCCCTTTTGATATAATTGATATCAGTGATTTGGGATGTTGCCCCCTTGGTGTAAGCTTTCACTGGAAAGCCTGACGTAAGCCTGAATACCCAGCAGCCTGGGAACCCCACCTTAGTATTATGGGGAGGGGCGTCCCCGTCAATGTACTTCCAGGCGAACGTGGGCCACTGGGCCTCGCCGCCTGGAAAACCGGCGGTCGCGGTTGCCTGAAGGGTCTGAAGCGTGGCCGCCACAGTTGGGTCGGTCTTAGGTACGGCCACCGCTATGAAATACTGCACTTTCGGGTTCCCCTTCATATCTGTGAGGGGTCCGCCGTTCATGTTTTTTGTCTGTGGGTCTAATACTGATCCCTGAACGAGTCTGCCTGTTGCGAAAAGATACTGTTGTTCTGTCATGATTCACTCCTTGTTTAGGATAAGATTCGTCTTACCCTGTCTATGTTATTTTTTATTAACTTTACGCTCCCCGGTTTACGGGAGGCTATTTGACGTACGGTTTCTTTACTTAATAACTTTCGAGATATAGCCTGGGTGGGGGTTATAGGTTCTGGCGGTTTTGCCAGATCCACTCCCATAAGTTCCCCCATTGCAAGGGCGTCCTCAGTCCAGGCGAGTGCCCCTGGTGGGGCGTAGCAATCGTACCCAGGGAGTATTTCCCCGGCTTTTGCCCTTAGTATCAACGTCTCCTCCATCGACGTTATGTAATACTGTAGGCGCTTTGCTGCACTCTGCGCCATTTCTAATTGCCGGACAGCGGCGTCAGTGTTGAGTTCCTGAGTCCCCGACAGCCCCTCAAGATCCATCGAGTACCCTATGACCTTGGAATAAGAGTCGCACAGAAGTTTTGACGGGCAGTACCGGCAATGCTCTCCTGTTTTAGTCGGGGGGTCCGGCAGTACCGCCCGGTCCATGGCTCCCGTTATTAGGTTACGGTGGTTCCTTAATAAATCCCCCTCAAACTCCCAGGTGCGTATCGGGCCTTCCGGGTGATTCGCTCGGGGCTGCGCTACCGTTAACCTGACGGTCCGGGGGGTGTACTCTGTTAGGTACGTATCCGTGGTAAGG
>CAYPNO010000475.1:0-1429 GCA_964411865.1 uncultured Desulfuromonas sp.
GACCGAAGAGGATATGCAGGAGCTGGCGATGGCGCTCGAATCAGCGCGTGAGGCGTGTGAAAAGCAAAAGCGCAGCCTGCTGGGTAAGATTGCCAGGGCGATACCTACGCCGGGATAGAGATAGAAGAGACGTACATTTCATCTGCGTCAGGACGCTGAGTTGCCCGCCCATACCAACCTTGTTCTGCGCTGTTTATTTCGATTTTATGTGATTGGCCCCACTCCTGCGTGAAGCAGGTGTGGGGTTTTTTGTTGAGCTATCCGGGTACGCTGCGTTGTCCTTGATGCCCTTTTTGCTGGTCGCTTTCCAGGCTCTGTTGGTGATGCTCTCCTTGGCGCTTTTCAATTCGGGAGAAGCCACGTTGTCGAGTGACATGGCACCGAGGTTCGGATTCAACGGAGCGTGCCCCAACCGCATCAGGCTGACCAGTGTTCCCGTCAATCCACGGTCGAGAGCTCTCGGAGCGAAAGGAGTGACCGATTGAGCCTCGACGTGTTTGTAGAACGTGGCATGGTAATGTTCGAACGTTTCGTAGTGAGAGAGGTCACGTGGTCTTGACCATGTCAATACCGTGCAAACGAGTCCCGGGAACTGACGGCCTACACGACTCGTTGCCTGAATGTATTCCGCCGTGTTTTTCGGTTGCCCGTTCACGGCCATGATTCCCAGACGATTCACGTCCACACCCACCGAAAGCATGTTGGTGGCCAAAACGATATCAATGGCACGGGTTTCGCCTTTTTCCCACTTCGTGACGTATTTGCCGTTTTCCAGAGTGGCGTTGAACTTCACTTCCAGCTGATCCAGCTTTTTCGGAATATCCTTGCTCGACACACGAGAGGTCAATTCGTCCACGTTCCTGACCGACCGCTGTTCCAGTCCCGGTCGGCTGACATCGCTCATCTGCACCCTGTAGGCACGAGTCTGCACGTCATCCTCGGCAAGGCGTCTCATGCCACCGAGTTCCCGCAGTGAATTGAAATAGCCGACTACCGTCATGTATGGGTCGCCAACCTGACCGAACCGCTCGAAAAGTGACTGCGCCGCCGTCAACATAGCCACGTAGACCCGAATCAATACAGCCGGACGCGAGCTTCCGGGAGAGCATATTCCCATGTAGCGTCGGCCGGGCTTTTCCTCGATAGGTCTCTGGACCGAGAAGAAATTGTCCTCCACATCCAATCCATGGGGAGGAAAGACCGCCACCTGCCTCAAGAAGACGTTGTTGACCTGCTCGTCAGCCTTGCGCACAGTAGCCGTCGAAGCGATAACCTTTGGGCGGATCGACTTGTTACCGACCTGCCATGTAGAGAGTTCATCCACAGCCGTCTCGTAAAGCCCGACCATCGTTCCCAGCGGCCCGCTGATGAGATGGAACTCGTCCTGAATGATCAGATCCGGCGGGCGAATCGGGGTGATGTCTTTCAC
>CAYPNO010000476.1:0-1426 GCA_964411865.1 uncultured Desulfuromonas sp.
GCCTGTGGAAAACGCGGCTTGAAGGTTATATCCCCCCGTGTCGGCTTGGAGGTCGAGCACCTCTCCGGCAAAATAGAGACCTGGCACTAGTTTGGATTCCATGGTGCGCGGATTAACCTCGTTCAGGGCAATGCCACCGGCACTTACAATAGCTTCATCCATGGGTGCGTGGCCGCCAATATCGATGGTGAAATGTTTGAGCCACTGAAGCAGATCCTTGCGCTCCTGCGCACTTACACTGTGGCCGAGACGAGCGTGGCTTACGCGCGTGCTTTCCAGACAGACCTCCACCAGTTCGCGTGGGATTAGACCGCGCAGAATACTGTACATAGGCTCATGGGCGCGTTTCGCGAAATCGCGCAGCAACCGAGCATCGAGCTTTTTCTCGTCTAGCGCGGGCTTCAGATCAATTTCAAGGCTGACCTTCTGCCCCGCTCGCACGGCATCCACCGCGGCTAGGCTCAAGGTCAAAATAACGGGGCCGGATACACCCTTGGGGATAAAGGTAAGCTCCCCGAAGGCTTCGCTGTGTTTCTTCCCTTCGACACACAACTGCACCCCAACATTGCGCAGCGTCAAGGTTTGGAGGCGGGCTACGGCTCCTGTAGCTGCGATCAGTAATGGTACCAACGCTGGGCGCACATCCACGATTCTATGCCCTACCTCCCGAGCCAGGCGGTAGCCTTCACCGGTGGATCCTGTTGCGGGATACGAAGCCCCACCGGTGGCTAGAATCACCGCTGTGGCAGCATAATCGATCCCTGCGCAGCGCACCCCAGTTATTCCATTAGCATCCATAAGGAGTTCATCTACAGCAGTCGTTACTTTTATCTTCACACCGCTTGTTTCCGCCCAGCGCCTTAATGCATGCACTACCTGCAGCGCTTTACCACTGGTAGGGAATACACGCCCACCCCGTTCGGTGGTAGTCGTAACTCCCGCATGCTTCAGCAGCGCAAGCAACTCTCGACTGAAGAATTGATGGAAAGCTTGGCGTAAAAAAACTCCATTGGGTCCAAAATGCTCAATAAAATCTGGAACTTCAGCCACGTTAGTAATGTTACAACGCCCTTTGCCAGTAATACCCAGCTTGAGTAAGGTGCGTGACATTTTCTCCAGCACCAACACGTCGGCCCCATTCATGGCAGCTTGTCCAGCCGCCATTATTCCGGCGGGGCCAGCCCCTATAACGATAACTTTATTCTTCAAGAATTTTTCCTCGGGTAAAAATGAAACATGCGTAAGACAGAACAGCCTGAATAACCCGCAAACATTTGACATCCGCATGTTGCTAACTTACTATCTAATTTTTTAAATTGCTCATCGTTTGAGCGCCTATTTCCACCTCCAAGGGAGATCTGACATTGGGAAGAAAGGAAAGTATACGTGCAAGAAATCGGCGTGTACAGCCTCGATCTTACCCTCC
>CAYPNO010000477.1:0-1419 GCA_964411865.1 uncultured Desulfuromonas sp.
TACAGTCTTTGTCTGCTCGGCAGTTTTTTGATCAAGTGACCGGATTTTCTGGATCAGCGGGGCTGCCGTTTTCAGCCCCTCTTTGGCTTTTTGGGTGAGCTGTTCAGCAGCGTTGAGAGCTTCTGCCTGTGTGTTTGCCAAAGCTTCCAGCTCAGGAAGTGCTGCTTCATCCGTTTTCAAGCAGGTCTGATCGTCAGTCTGCTGCTTGCGCAGGGAGGTTACGCTCACGTATGTTCCGGAAAGTAGAGCGGCCTTGTCGGCCTGTTCAAGTTTGGCTCGTTCCGATTTGAACGCCTCGGTGTCGGTCTTCAGTTTGACGGCTTCGTCCGCAAGGCTGAGGATCTCCTTTTGCAGGCCCTCAATAGTGTTCAGCCATGTGATAGCCTTGCCGCTTGCGGTTGATTTAGCGGCAAGTTCAGTCTCCAGCTTCTGCTTGGCCGCAAGCTCCTCTTGAATCTCTGTTTCCTGTTCCGGCTCCAGAATCACAATGCCTGATGTCTCGGCGTTCAAAACGTTCAGCTTTTCCCGCTCATCGCGCTGGCGTTCATGAACCCGGCGTGAGATCTCCGAATAAATTTCGGTGCCGGTGATCTGCTCCAGGATCTTGGACTTCTGCTCAACGTCAGCCTTGAGGAAGGTATCGAAGCCACCTTGTGCCAGCAGAATGGAACGAGTGAAACGGTCGAAGTCCATTCCGGTTTTTTCTTCAATGACTCCGCCGACAAGGCTCTTTTTGGTTTCGATAGGCTTGCCTGTATCGGCATCAGCAATCTGGTGCTCCTGATCCTGCAGCTTGCCTTCAGCCTTCTTGCGCGCCCGGCGCTGTTCCCAGTGGCAGCGGAACCGGCCAGCCTGGGATTCAAACAACACCTCGGCATAACATTCACCGGTCTGGCGGGACATTATCTCATTCCCGCTCTTGGTGATTTTTCCAAGGCGCGGCGTAGCTCCATACAGAGCCAGACAGATGGCATCAAGAATCGTTGACTTGCCCGCACCCGTAGGGCCGGTCAGGGCAAAGATTCCACTGGATACATATTCGGGAGCGGTGAAGTCTATCACCCATTCGCCATAGAGGGAGTTGAGGTTCTTAAATCTGAGTTCAAGTATCTTCATGACGCCAGAACCACAGATAGACACGTATAAACGCAGATATTTTTAGACCACGAAAGGGTATTGTTCATGATTTTGACCCTTTCTTTTTCGTGGATTCAATTTGCTTAACCGCTTTGTCAAAGTCACTGATTTGCTCACTTGATTCAGTTAGGCGGTTGGTGTGAAATTTGTCATATTCACCTTCCGCCAGTTGCTTGGCCATTTCGTGGGATATTTTACCAGCGTGGGTGAGAACATCGCGGTCGTTAAGGGTCATAAAGCTATCCAGCTTTTTAATCCAATCGCTCATGTGCATGGGGACAC
>CAYPNO010000478.1:0-1416 GCA_964411865.1 uncultured Desulfuromonas sp.
GAAAGAAGTTCATACATTTTCAAATCAGATTTCATAATCTTATTAAAGAAAGTATAAGCTTTACCTAATCTCATAGCTCTTGAAGATTTTTCTTCTACTGCATATTCAGAATCAACTAAGGCAATTTTATAAGAACCTTGATTAAATCTATCTTCCCATGAAGGAGCTGCTATTCCACCAGAAGCTGTATTAGCCATCAATACCTTATATGCAATATAATCATTTGGATTTGATAAATCAAGTACAGCAAGAACTGTATCTTCATTAATTATACTTTCACTCTTAATGATTGTATATTGGTAATCATACCAAAAAGGTATTTCATCTGTTTTAGGATTAGGTTTTTTATTAATATTAAGATCTCCTTCTACAAAATCAAGTCCAGATAATTTTCTATTTTCAAGAAAATCTCTTTCTTCCATTGTAAGGGGATCAATCAATCCACCAGTTTGCCTAGAAATAGGCACAGTAATGTATAGTTTAGTATTATCATACATAAAGTTACCACTGTGCCCTTTTCCAAGCCACTTTCCTTCTCTAATTATTGGTTTAACCAAAACCTTTCTATTCGGTAATTTAAAATCACTCATAAATCTTCTTCTTCTTTATTAGTTAATTAATTAAAGTTATTATTTCAAAGAACATATTACAGATTACTGTAACACGTTAGGTTTATATGTAGCAGTTCTAGTAGGATCATAAACAATAGCACCACCAGTAAAGGCTCTATGCTCTGTCCATCCATCTACAGTTGTTGACATAACCCTAGTTTGTTTATTATCAGGAGTAAATGGATCTCTCAAACCAGGCATAAATCCTCTGATATCACCACTACCTTTAAGATATACTCTCTGAACATTAGGTTTACCATCTGAAGTACCCATGTTAAGAATATCATATACATAAGACTCTGCAAGACCTTGTTTACCAGGCATTCTGATTTTGTTACGTTCAAAGTCATCTTTAAGTGCATCATGGATAACATTTACTTTAATTCCATTAGGCCCAATAAATTCAAGGAATTGACCTCTAAAGCCCATTGTGTTTCCACCTTTGGAATAAATTCTAAAGCTATCTCTTGCAGGAGTATAAAGAGTAGTGTGGTGTTCAAGAGCTTCACTAAACTGATACATACCCCATTCACCTGTAGAAATGGTAACTTCACGTTGTCCCATTACAATCTTACCTACAGTAAGGTCAAGTAACATTTCAGTAAACTTCTTGATATTAAAGTCTGAGTAAGCATAGAAGTTAGAAGCTTCCATCTGTTGTTTAATACCAGCACCCATTTTAATTGAGTATCCAGATTTTCCTTTAATCTTGAAACCACCATCATCAGACTTATTAGATGTAGAATACATAATCATTTTAGCAACCTCATCCTGATATTGCATTTCAAACTGATATGTTCTATAG
>CAYPNO010000479.1:0-1416 GCA_964411865.1 uncultured Desulfuromonas sp.
ACAGCACGGATCCCCGGGACGAGCATGATGCCGTGCGGGATGCAGCAGGAATGTACGACTTTACCGCTTTTTTGAAATTCCGTGTAAAAGGTCCGGATGCTCTTGAAGTCCTTAATCATGCAATGACTTTTGATTTGACAAAGGTAAAGCCCGGCCAGTCAAAGTATGGCCCGTTTCTCAGGGATACAGGAGTGATCTGTGATGACGGCATCACTTTTAACCTGGGCAATGATGAGTACATGGTCGTACATGGTGACGGTTGTGCAAGGACAATGGCGGAATTGTCTGCAAAAGGAAAGGATGCCGTGGTTGAGTATGAGGGAGGTCTTCACCTGATTGCCCTGCAGGGGCCCAAAGCTGTCGAACTTTTGGATCAGCACACGCCCATGGATCTGGCGGCGATGAAATATTTTCACCACCAGGAAACAGAGCTGTTTGGCTGTCCCTGCCTGCTTTCCCGGACAGGCTTTTCCGGTGAACGGGGCTATGAAATATTTGTAGATCCCCATCTGGCATGTGACATATGGGATAATATCCTTGTCTATGGAAAAGAGATGGGAGTAATGCCCTGTTCCATTGCCAGCGTATTTCCCGTCAGGATGGAAGCCGCCCTGCTTTGGCGCAGGTTTGATCTGATGGAGAATACGCCATGGGAAGTAAATATGTCCTGGGCCGTTGACTTAAACAAGGGGGATTTCCGAGGGAAAGATGCCCTTGTGGCCGCTAAAGGGAAAGAGCAGTTCAAGCTTTGCGGAATTGAGGCAGATATTGACCATGCCCTTGCAGGGGGAGAGAAATTGATGATCAACGGTAAGGAGGTGGGTGTTGTTAATGATAAACCGGCATATTCCCACCGGTTGAAAAAGTCTCTGGCACTGGTGCGCTTAAATCCTGAAGTTGCTAAAATCGGTACAAAGCTGGATGTTCTAGGTGAAAAAAGTTCGTGCACAGCGACTGTTGTGAAATTTCCTGCGTATGATACGAATAAAACACGCACCCATCAATAACGGAAGAAATTGATTTTTCAGATGTTGTGCCAGGGATTTGGGTTTACCCTGGAAGGTAATTGTTTTAAACTTTGACAGGCACGTCAGACGATCCTATCGTGCTTTAAAAATAAATCAGGAGGAAAACATGGTAGATTTTAATGCGATTTCAGAGGCTGTAGTTGACTGTGATGCAGATAAATTGATGGGGCTTGTCAACGAAGCAGTCGCAGAAAATGTGCCCGCAACTGATATCCTTAACAAGGGCCTCATTGCCGGCATGGACATTGTCGGAACCAAGATGGAATCGGGAGATATGTTCATCCCTGAGGTTCTTATGGCAGCCCGGTCAATGGGGGAGGCCCTTGAAATTATAAAACCCCTTCTTGCCGATGATGAATCCAACATAAGCTCCAATGTCGTGATTGGC
>CAYPNO010000480.1:0-1410 GCA_964411865.1 uncultured Desulfuromonas sp.
ATAGCAAGAATCGATCTCAGGAGGGCGTTACCGACGCTTGATGCGGCCGGAAACCCTCTGAATACGCATTTATAGGCTAAATACCGTGGAACACCTGTAATTTCAAGGGTTTACGTATTGGGGGTTTCTAAGAGCCTTTATCCATGCAGGTTTCAGAGATAGAGCAGCGGAAGCCCCCGAACAAAAAGGGGGTTGGGGGCAGTTGCAACAGCCTGATATCATTCGATAAAAAGCCCGTGAAACAATGAAATCCCCTGATCGGGGGTGGAATTTACTCTCTTACGTCATAAACACAGGATTCGGGTTATGGGGTGCTGTATCTCTGGAGGGAGGTGCTGTATTGCATTATATATGTAAGGCTACTATTAATTAGGGGATTAGGGGATTTAGGAAGTAAGTAGTTAGAATAATAGGGAAAAAGGTGCCCCCAATCGATTTTTTAATTGAGGGCTGTCCGGGGCTGCTGGGAGTAAGAACCGCATGGATAAAGGATTATGTGTTTTCGGCCTCGGGGGTATACACCGCCATATCTTTTGAGATAGAGCCTATACACCACCGTATTTTCTCCTAAGGACATTTTATACACCACGGTATCGTAGATATGGTGGTGTATATTTTCTCCTAAGGAAAAAATACGGCGAGATAGAGCTTGTATCTCGATAAATAGGCAATACACCACCATATCTTTTTTGTTGACTTAGGTGTACCTATCTGCTATCTTTTTCGTTAAAAAAGGAGGCTTTAAAATGGACTTAATATACGATCGTGACCTGGGTATTTTCTCCCGAAAAGATGGCTCAGAACCAGTAAATTATAACGGATCTCACCCTGTTATTTGTCTGAAAGGGAAGAAGTATTATGCCCGGAGACTTGCCTGGATTTACGTCCACGGGAGTATCCCGGCGGGGCATGTAATTGTGCATATAGAGGGGGATAAATACGATTTATGTATCCACAATCTGAGGGCCGTTACGAAACAGGAGGCCGCTCGTTTACGGAAAGCTCCTTTCAATACACATGGGGTCACGGGTGTCACTTGGAGCAAAGCTTCCAATAAATGGTTGGCGAGGATCGCTTCAAACGGTAAGAAATATAATCTTGGATTCTATGAGGAGTTTGTAGATGCGGTTCGGGCACGTGTGTTTATGGAGCGTAGTTTTGGATGGCCGCCCAACAGTTTAGGTGAGCAGTTTTTGAAAATTTATAGACCGTAGACCATAGCACTTTTTACCACAGGAATTAGGGCTAAATAACTTTTTTCCCCTAACTACCTGAAATCATTAAGAATTTTATAGACCATAGCACTTTTTACCACAGGAATTAAGGTCGAATAACTTTTTCTCCCCCTTCTCCCGTAACTACCTGAAATCATTAAGAATTTTATAGACCATAGCACTTTTTACCACAGGA
>CAYPNO010000481.1:0-1409 GCA_964411865.1 uncultured Desulfuromonas sp.
TTGTAATAATTTGGCGGATAAAGTCCTTGCCGGCGGCTTCTGTGCTCATAGTGCGGATATATCCTTTGATTAGTTAATTATGGAGTTGTCTGTGGGGTTGATTATGGTCGGGTTAGCAAGACCACTGCGTGGGCGGATATCCCCTCTAGGCGCCCTTCAAACCCCAGTTTTTCAGTGGTGGTGGCTTTTACGTTAACGCGTCCACTGCTGCACTGGCACAAAGAAGCGATGGTAGTTACCATCGCAGGGAGGTACTCGGCCAGGCGCGGTTTCTGGGCAATAATGGTAGCATCAAGGTTACCGATTGTATAGCCGTTCCGCAGGGTAAGGGATATTACGCGGCGTAAGAGCTCGGTGCTGGAGATATCTTTGAATTCTGCGGCGGTATCAGGGAAGTGACGACCCAGATCGCCAAGCGCCAAGGCGCCAAGGATGGCATCGCACACTGCGTGAAGGAGGACGTCTGCATCAGAGTGCCCTAGCAGGCCAAGGTTATGCGGGACGGAAATTCCGCCCAGAATAAGGGGGCGCTCCGGTACCAGTTGGTGAACATCGTAGCCATGGCCGATACGGATCATTTGTTTCTCTCCCGTTTTTCCCGTTGTTCTAATAGCGCTAGGGCAAGCACCAGATCCTCGGGGGTGGTGATCTTCAGATTTGCGTAGCTGCCTTCAACCATGGCCACCGGATGTCCATACCATTCAAGCACTGAGGCGTCATCGGTAGCGTTGAAACCGTTAGCTAGGGCCTCTTCGTGCGCCGTTGCAATAAGGCTGCATCTAAATCCCTGTGGCGTTTGGGCTGCCCATAGTCCGCTGCGCTGCGGAGTGGAGTGGATAATGCCGTCCTGCACCACTTTGACAGTATCTTTGAGGGGGACACCGGCAATGCAAGCACCGTGTTCGCGCACTCCATTAATTACGGCGCTGATGGTTTCAGGCTCAATCAGGGGGCGTACTCCGTCATGGATAAGGATGATGTCGTCAGCACTGCATTTGCATGCGCGTACTCCATTGCGTACAGAATCCTGACGTTCGGCGCCGCCACGCACAAGTGAGCTGACTTTATCGATGTTATATTCATGGACAATATCCCAGCGACAGAAGTACATCTGCTCTTCCGGTACTACGATAATTATTTCATCAATTTCTGGATGGGCAGAGAAGGTTCTTAGGCAGTGGACCAAAATAGGGACTCTGTGCAGTTTTAGATACTGCTTATGGGTAGTGCTCCCCATGCGTTGGCCCAGTCCCGCTGCAGGGATAACCGCAATTATTTTTTGGTCACGCTTTGAAGCGGTAATGTCTGCGTAAAGTCTCATGGTCAAACCGAAAATTAAAAGACCAGGTTGCATGCCTGGTCTTTTGGGATTTTATTCGTATAATCAATTACGTTGCCTTTCGGCACAC
>CAYPNO010000482.1:0-1408 GCA_964411865.1 uncultured Desulfuromonas sp.
AGAGAATCTGGCAGGAGATCTGAAGGGAACGGCTACTTATCATTTCAGAATGGCGAAACAGGAATACAGGATTGCCTATATCACAGATGAGAAAGCTGAAAAAGTTCGTATTCAGATGATAGCCAAAAGAGGTGATTTCTATAGATTATTGAAACGAAAAATTTCGGTTTAAGAAATCAGACAGTCGACAAAAAAAGACAAAATAATTCTGGGTTACCTTCTCAAACACTGTGCCAGCCTGGGCGCCAACTGCACCATTGTCTGCGGGACCACCATAGGAAGGTATGCGTTTGTCGGCACCCGATATGACACCCTGCTCTCAAATGTGCCGGGCATTGAAACACCGGTCATCTCCCAAAGCAACACATCGGTTTATGCCCAGTGCCTGAGCCTGCCCATGTCCTCCTATTTGACATCATCAGATCAAAAAAAGGTTGTGGGCGTCATAAAACACCCTGATACCCAATACTCAACCCCCCAATAACTACAATAACGCAGGCCTGACCCCGAACTTTTCCCCAACATATAATTTTTGTTGATATCTTTGTACCATTCAAGCTATACGTTCAGCGGCTGAACCGTTTATTATGAAAACCTTTTGTAACTTACGGGGCGGAGCTATATCCCCAGGACCAAATTTGATACCACGGAACACCAAAACCAACACCCATACAATTGACTAACCACGACAAAATACGCCTCCAGCTTTTTAAGCTTCTGGCCGAGAACCCCAACCGATCCCAGCGGGAGCTCAGCCAATCCATGGGCGTTGCCCTGGGCAGTGTCAACTACTGCCTGTCCGGCCTCATCGACAAGGGCCATGTAAAGCTGGAAAATTTCAAAAACGCCAACAACCGCAAGGCCTACGCCTACATTCTCACACCTTCAGGCCTTGAGGAAAAGCTGCGCCTGACCTATCGATTTTTGAAACGCCGCATCAGGGAATACGCCGAGATCAAGGCGGAAATTGAGACTCTGACTGCTAATTTGGCCGACCAGGACCCCAAACTGCTGAAAAGCCTGAATCTTGAAAACATCCTGTGAATTCAGAGCAGTAAAACTCTTAGAGTGCTGTTTTTGCCCCCCAAAAGCGGGGTTTAAGAGCAAAAACAGCCCTTGTTTGAATCGATTATTGTTGAATAACAACAACTTATCGGGGTCAGACCCCGCAATGCTTGGAAATCCCCCGTTCTTGAGTTCTGGGTCAAGGGCAGGTATACTGAGTTTTAAGATGATGGCGTTTGAGATGAATATATGTCTGGAGGTTCCAAAATGATTGTGAGCTATACGGCCAAGTACACAAAATTGAAGATCGGCTATATGGGGCAGCTCATGGAATGGCCAGAGGTAATTACAGAAGGTAAAGATCTTGAGGACTGCCGTTTCATGCTCAGGGACGCACTACAGG
>CAYPNO010000483.1:0-1406 GCA_964411865.1 uncultured Desulfuromonas sp.
CAGGGTGCAGACTCAATGGCTATGGGTACAGGCGCTCAAGCGGCTAGTACAAATGCAATGGCTATGGGTAACAACGCCAATGCCCAAGGTGCAGACTCAATGGCTATGGGTACAGGCGCTCAAGCGGCAAACACAAATGCAATCGCTATGGGTAATAACGCCGGTGCGCAAGGCGTAGATTCAATCGCCATGGGTACAGGCGCCACCGCAAGCAGTGATGAAGCAGTTGCGATTGGTAAAGGCGCTATCGCCCAAGGTGGTAAAGCTGTTTCTATCGGTTCAGAAAATATTGCCACCGGTAACGGTGCCGTTGCAATTGGTGACCCGAACGTGGCTACTGGCCTAGGTGCAGTAGCGATTGGTAAAGATAACACTGCAACCGGTGATGGTGCTGTAGCTCAGGGTAAAGATAACGTTGCCACAGGCCAAGGCGCAGTTGCTCTTGGTTCAGGTAGCCAGGCCAGTCATGATGGCAATCTTGCCTTCGGTATTGGTGCTCAAGCTGCTGCGCTAAGTTCAATTGCGATGGGTAGTGGAGCTGTTGCTGATGTTGATAATAGCGTTGCGCTCGGCGCGGGTTCATTAACCAGTGGACATGTTGGTGGTCAAGCAAATATCACTTACACCGATGGTTCTACTACGGTTACGAAAGGCTTTGCTGGTGCTGTGCCTGCAGGAACCGTTAGCGTAGGTAGTGTTGGTGCTGAGCGTACGATTACTAACGTTGCTGCCGGTGAGATCAGTGCTGTAAGTACCGATGCAATCAACGGTAGTCAGCTGCATACAGTAGCAGCAGCATCGAAAACTGAAGTGACTCAAGGTAAGAACATTGAAGTTATCAAGACATTGGGTACTGATGGTCAAGACATCTATGAGGTTAAAACCAAGGATGCGGTTGACTTTACCCAAGTGACCTTGGCAACAACTCCAGGTAAGTCATCTGTGCTGACAGAAGACGGTCTTGTTGTTAGCGATACTAGCGTGACAGGGGGCACGACTACAGTTGGCGCAGGCTTTGTTGATACGACTACAGTCAACGCTGCTACAGTCAACGCAGGAACTGTCAACTCGACTGTTGCTAACGTCGGTACAGTTAACGCAGGAACCGTCAATTCGACTGTTGCTAACGTCGGTACAGTCAACGCGGGGACCGTCAATTCGACTGTTGCTAATGTCGGTACAGTTAACGCAGGAACTGTCAACGCAACTACCGTTAAGGCAGACACCGTTGATATCAATGGTGGTCCATTAATTGACAATAACGGTATCGATATGCGTGGCGACCAAATCACTGGTTTGGCCGATGGTACTGCAGCAAATCACGCAGCTAACCTGGGTCAGCTTCACGGTGTAAGGGACGAACTACGTACCGAAATCAGTGGCGTACGCCGTGACCTGCATAAGGT
>CAYPNO010000484.1:0-1402 GCA_964411865.1 uncultured Desulfuromonas sp.
CTTCATTCCTTCCCTCCCTCATATCGCGTATATTCTTCGTCCTTGAAGCTGGCAGTACTCGGCACAAACATAGCCCCCGCTTCGCCGATCTCTCCGTCTCTATCCTTCAAGACAATTACCTTTGCTTTTTGCGGTTTCCGTTCGTCGACACGATTCCCCGCCCCGTCCGTGGTTACCCTGTCCCGGTGTAGAAACATAACTACATCGGAATCCTCTTCAAAGCTCCCCGAGTTTCTAAGGTCTGCAAGGTTTGGCTCTTTCCCTTCCGCGTCTCGCCGAAGTTGTGAAAGAAGAACAATCGGGATGCTAAGCTCTCGCTGTAACCGCTTAATTGTCTTTGATACCGCGTTTCCTTTTTCTGCCACGCCGTCGCCCTCGCTTGTAATCATTCCAGCATGGTCTATGAAAATTATATCACAGCCCTTGATTCTTTTCATGATCCGGCATGACGAAACAACCTCTTGAATCTTGTGGCTTGTATCGTCAATCCACATATTGTATTCATAGACCTCTCCAAGATTGTCTTGAATACGCATAAAATGAGAATCTTTCAGCCTTCCTGATTTTATAGACCTTGAATCTATTCCGGTTCCAGAAGAAACCATCCTGAGAAGTATTTTCTCCGCTGGCATTTCCGCAGATATAAAGCCTACATTTTTTCCGTTCTTTATCGCATGAATAGCACTACCAACCACAAAGGCGGTTTTACCCATGCTAGGACGCGCGCCAAGAATGATAAAGTCGTTTTGGTACCCGTCAATTATCCGGTCAAGAGATTCTAAGCCAGTTGGAATCCCGGGCAGCTCTCCCTTGCTTGCATAGGCCTGTTCTATTCGTGTGATCAACCCCGGTATAACATCGCGCATTTGTCTTACCGCAGATCCTCCCGAGGCGTCCATAAGCTCCGCGCCCTTTGTCAATAAGTTGTCCATGTTTTTTTCAATGGTTTCTGCGGTTGACTCTGTTATAGACTCGGCAAGTATAAGCGCCTTTCTAAGTATTGAATAACGCTTTACAGACTTTGCATAGTATTCCCAGTTTGCAGAAGAAGGAACGTGATCGTTAAGTGTAGCAATAAAAGCCGGGTTTTTCTTTCCAGTCTCGGTATTCAGAGATATACTGTCTGCCCCGCCCTTCTGATCAAGTTCAAGGATCTTTCGGTATACAAGCTGATTGAAGCCGTCAGAGAAGTCCTGCTCTTGTATCATTCTTGATACGTTCGGGATAATAGACCTGTCAATGTAAATGCAGTTAAGCAATGCAAGCTCATGCTCCGCATCATGAAGTTTTCTTGTTTTCATATTTCGTTCCCCTCTGGATCAAAGTTGCTGAAGCATACACTACAAGCACCGCCTATCATTATACCACCACACTTTGGACACTTTGGAGCGTCTTTCAAAGA
>CAYPNO010000485.1:0-1402 GCA_964411865.1 uncultured Desulfuromonas sp.
GGATAATTTCGGACTTGTGAAATTTGATAACTGCCAGAGATCAATAAAGAGTTATCCCCACTCAGCGTATAAAAGCACAAACAGAAAAAGCAAAATCTCGTTATCGGTGGAATTTTGTGAAATTTGTTTATTAACGGTTTGCGTTTCAGCGCACCAGTTTTTCAAGACATTTGACATCGAATTTAATGATGTCATCGAGGCGCCCTTCATGCAATTTTTCCGCGATTTTGGGGTCACAAAGATACATGCGACCAATGGCAATCAGATCAAATTCATCATTTGCCATCATTTCAAGAAGTCGATCAATTCCTGTCATGCTGGTCTTCTCTCCCATTAACGTGTTGAATGTTTCATTATCTAGTCCTACACTCCCGACACTTATGCTGGGTTTATCCGTGAGTTTTTTCGTCCACCCAGCCAGATTTAGTTTCGAACCTTCAAACTCTGGTTCCCAGTAACGCCGTGTACTACAGTGGAACAGATCGACTCCAGCATCTACAAGAATATCGAGAAACTTTTCCAATTCAGCAGGCGTATGCGCTAGTTTCGCGTCGAACGCCCCGTTTTTCCACTGTGAATAACGAAAAACAATAGGATATTCCTCCCCAACTTCTTGGCGCACTGCCATTATAATTTCTTTTGCTAGTCGAGTCCGTTTCACCATAGAACCACCATAACTGTCGGTACGTAGGTTCGTGTGTTTCCATAAAAACTGATCTATCAGGTATCCGTGAGCTCCATGAATCTCGACGCCATCGAAGCCAATCTGTTTTGCATTGCGTGCAGATTCGACATAAGCGGTAATGACCTCATCAATATCTTTTAGTGACATTTCTTTAGGTATTTCGGACGCATCTTCATTAATAGGATTTGGCACTGGTGATGGAGCGTAACCTGGAACTTCAGGATTCGGCGGCATACCTTTTTTCCTAACACTACCCACGTGCCACAGTTGTGGAAATATCGCACCGCCTGCGGCATGAACGCTCTCAACCACACGGCGCCAGCCAGCGATTGCTTCTTCGCCGTAAAAATGTGGTACATCTGGATAACCACTCGATGCTTTGTGTTCTATCTCCACGCCTTCGGTGACTATTAATCCACATTCTGCGCGAGCGCGCACCGCATAATAATCTGCGACCTCTTGCGTGGGAATACCCCTCGAAGACATACTTCTCGTCATCGGAGCCATCACAATCCGGTTCCGCAAAGTTAGGTTATTTATCTTGAGCGGTCTAAAAAGTGTTTCAAATTTATTAATCCCTTCCATTTGCTTACCTCCACCTCTATACTAATTATTTTTGGCCAACTGTTATATACTTTAACGTTCAAAAACACCTTTTCCAGTATTAGAAAAACGGCTTAATGAGCAACAAAGAAAAGATAGGAATGGAGGCATTTC
>CAYPNO010000486.1:0-1401 GCA_964411865.1 uncultured Desulfuromonas sp.
TCCGGCTTCTGCATCACCTCTTCACTGCACTTGATCACCTCAGGCCAGCTGTACGCTTTCGGTCCTGGGGTTACTTCAGCGTAATCATAGTATAGCTGCCTGACTCCATCCTCGAATCCTGACATATCAAACGGAGCAAAAATAATTGGGCGTTCAAGCAAAAGAAAATCGAAGTAGATGCTGGAAAAGTCCGTGATCAGAAAATCAAAATCTGACAATTCTTCATAGATATCGAGCTTTTCATAAAAGAAGATATTTTCAGCACCAAGGATAGAATTTTTTATTTCTGCTGAAGGGATATTGAAATGATGCAACTTCAGGTAAAGTTTAACCCTTAATTCTCCAAGAGAACGATCAACCTCCTCGACACAGAAACCAAACTGATCGAAGAAATCAAAACTGGTATTTTCTTTACTCCGAAATGTAGGAACATAAATCCCTTTTTTCACCCCTCCTTCAACCACTGTATCGCCCGGCTGAGAAGATTGTGGCTTTAAAAGCACATCATTGCGCGGATAACCCGTAATCTTCAGCTTATCGATTGGGAATGCAAAAGCGCTGGCAAAATTGCGTTGATCCTCAATTGAAGCAGCGGTGAACAAATCCGCCTGACGCCGAAACCCCGGGCACAACACCTGCGCCAGCCATTTAAACAGTTGGAAAAAAGGCTTGTTCCTAACCTCAGAAACATTATCATCCAAAGCAATCCGCTTTAGAGGGATTCCGTGCCACAGGTTGACGAAAATCGATGCAGAGGTAAAAACAAAAGGACGGATATCCCGAACAGCGCTGTGTGAAATAAATGCCACTCCAGCACGCATTGCTACCCATATCCCCTTGGGATCGTAAAACCGGTACGCTTCGAAACCCTTAAGTCTCAGGGCACAAACCACGTCTGCCTTGCCCGAAAACCACACCGCACGAACTTCAGGGTGTTCCTTAATGATATATTCGAAAAAGTATTTACTGTTGTCGGCATATCCAGCCCCAAACATAGAACCGAACACCCAGAGGTTTTTGTCCTTAGGCACAAAAAAAGACAAAAAATAAAAGAGATTATCGAAAACCGACAGAGAGGTTTCCTTAAGAAGATGCCAAAACTTCACGAAACATCTCCACTATGCGCATCAAGCTCCATTGCGCAAGCGCCCTTTCAAGCCAGAACTAGAAATATCCTGCGTCCTCGGCAGGTAAACTACCTGGAAATGCTCTTGCAGAAAATCAAACTCACCCGCCCAATCATCACCCATCACAAATATATCGACATCATACGCAATGACATCCTGCGCCTTCTGCTCCCACGAGCATTCAGGAATAATCAAATCTACATATTTAATTGCTGCCAGAATCTCTTTACGTTGTTTAAAAGGGATAAAAGCTGAGTTATGTTTCACCTGATTG
>CAYPNO010000487.1:0-1399 GCA_964411865.1 uncultured Desulfuromonas sp.
CCTTGAGTTTTTCTCCGGGCGTGGTCGCCGCAGCGCCGCCAAAGCGCTCCGACTGCGCCACCTCGTACACAATATCGTCGCGCAGGGCCTGGTGGGTCACAAAGACCATATCGGCCTCGGGGTCCTTGTACATCTTCAGGCGCTCAGACCGGGGCCGGCCAGCCGCGAGCCCCCACCTGTAGCCGCGCGAACCGTCCGCGGATCGGGGCTCGAGGAACCGCGTCGCCTCCGAGGCAAACTGCCCCGCCACCACCGAAGGGACTGCGTAGAGTGCCCGCTTCGCTTTGCCCTGCTTGTGCAGGTGGGTGAATGCCCCCAGCCCGACGAGCGTTTTGCCGCTGCCTACTCCCGCATGCACTCCGACGCGCCCCTGCTGCTCGATGAGCTTGATGGCCCGCTGCTGGGCCGCATAGTCTCCATCCATCGCGACGGCGGCCGGGAGGTCGACCTTCTGACCTGGGCGGAAGTTGCCGCCGAGGGTAGGCATGATCTTCACAAGTTGCGACTCCACGCCCTCTCCGAGGGTCACGCGCTCCGAACGCGCGCGGAACTCCTCTTTCGATGCGCCGTCGCCGAAGTCGAAGCCGAATGATGCTTGATGGGCGTTGCGTTGCCGTTGAAGTAACTCATCGACGAGTGCCCTGCGTTCGCCAGTCAGGAAGCGACCTTTGTCGTCGCGCATTGCGACGTTCGCACCGAGGCGCGCCCGCTTCTCATTCTCCAACTCAAGCAGCGCCTGCCGGGTTGCCGCGTCCGCAGTGCCTACTTCAAAGCGGTCCCAGTTCGAAACCTGCTTCGTCCCGATCTTGAGGGACTGCCGCGTCCGAGTCGCATAGTGCTGCGCGAACCGCTCCATGAACGCGCCGCGCATGTGCTCGTGGACGGCCTGGTGGGCGTCAGATACAGAGGCGAACGATGCGACGAAGCGTTGCCAGGCGTCCGGTTCCGTCTCTGCTGGGACATGCTCGCCTTAGCCCCGCTGGACCTCGATGTTTTCGCCGTCGACGTCTGTCTGACACACCGCCGACTCCTGAGCCCGCGCCTTCGCCTGCCGGGCTTTTTCTCGCGAGGTCGTCGCCTCTTCGCGGCTTTCGGTGGTGAGGTGCTGCCAGAAGTAGTCGCGGAGTGCTGCCTGCACCTGGGGCCGGTTCTCCGCAGTCACCTTCGCAAACGCCAGCGCCGCCTCCGGCATTTCCGACAGCGCCGCGTGCACGGCATTCTCCGTCAGGTCGCCAAGGACAAGCGTCTGCGCGCCGAGGGTCTCCACGTCCTCCGCGATTTCGCCGCGGTGGATCATCGCCTGCCGCACCTGTTGGGCGCGGTCCGCATACCACGCCGCCTGTTCGTCGGTATCGAGCGTGTCCGGCGGGAAGTATGCGACAAGGGCGTCATTGTAGGC
>CAYPNO010000488.1:0-1398 GCA_964411865.1 uncultured Desulfuromonas sp.
AGATTGGAAAGGCCGCTTATGCTTGCGCACCAGTAAGAAAGTGTACAACCAGTCGTTAACCGCCACCTTGATTGAAACCCATGGCGCAAAAAAAAACCGAGCAACTGGTTAAAGCATGGGTGAACAACTTAGCCACTGATGTGTTCTCCGATGACACTGCAGTGCTGCAAGCCATCAATGCTGGCCAATGTGATGTAGGTATCGTCAACAGCTACTACTTTGGTCGTTTACACAAACAAGATCCTGATTTAAAGGTAAAACTGTTCTGGCCCAACCAAGACGATCGTGGTGTACACGTGAACTTGTCCGGTGCGGGTATCACTAAATACGCACCCAATGCAGATGCCGCACGCAAACTTATCGAGTGGATGACCACTGATGAAGCACAAAGCATCTTTGCTGGGGCGAACCAAGAGTTCCCTGCCAACCCAAGTGTTGCACCTTCTGCTGAAGTAGCGGCATGGGGCGAGTTCAAAGCCGACACCATCCCTGTGGAAGTGGCCGGTAAACGTCAAGCTGAAGCGATACGTTTAATGGACCGTGCTGACTGGCGTTACTTGCTGCAGCCTTTCACAACAGACCGCCTTCAGGGCGGTTTGTTTTTTAAGCCTCAGGCACAGCTTGCAACCTACTGGCACCGCGCGTGGCGGCGCTGAGCATCTGTTGCAGTACAAGCACCTGTGCCTCAGGCACAGCTAAACTCAACCAAGCCCCTTCAGCATCAAACGCCTCAGTCTGCAACGCGCCCCCAGCTTCGGCAATACGCACTTTAAACTCATCCAAATAGGTATAAGGGCAATGCCCGCGTACAGCGATGCGTGCGACCAAAACCTCGCTGCTGGCTGTTTGCAACACTTGCGTGGCACAGCCACCATAGGCACGCGCCAAACCGCCGGTACCCAGTTGAATACCGCCATACCAACGCGTCACCACAATTAGAATATGATCAAACTGCTGATTTTCAATAGCCGCTAAAATCGGCCGACCCGCCGTACCACTGGGTTCGCCATCATCATTAAAACGGTATTGCTCAGCACAACGCCAAGCCCAGCAGTTATGCGAAACATTCGCGGTGCTTAACTGCGCAATCAGCGCTGTTGCTTGCTCTGCTGTCGGTAAAAAAACCGCTTGCGCCAAAAAACGACTCTTACGAATCTCTTCTTGGTAGCTGTGCGCTACCTTAATAACTCGCATCTGTATGCCTCAACCACTCTGCCAGCGCTCACTGTGTATCGCTGCGATTTAATTCATGTATAAGCCCCCATACAATACCTTATCTCTTTTTTATTGAAACTAAAGGGGGCAGATTTAAGCCTTTAACACACAATTAAATCATTTAAAACGCAAGCCTTATCACTATAAAAAGCATTGACCTTTTATTCTATAGAGGTCTCGAGA
>CAYPNO010000489.1:0-1396 GCA_964411865.1 uncultured Desulfuromonas sp.
AAACCCGCCTACATACAAAAATAGCCCCGGAATATCCAGGGCTATTATAAGTTAATGACCAAGAGAACAGGTTGTCCTACATGCTTGCCGCCACGATCCCGACGATCAATCCGCCCAATATGCTTACCCCCCATATCGTCCACATCGTCTGACCTACCCCATGAACCTGCCTCGCAAGCTCATACATCTGTTTCTCCTGCCTTTCCATTTGATATATCGCAAACTCCCGCTCACTCATCGAAAGTATTCCCTCTCGCGTCAGTGCTCCTTCGATAAACCCAGGCTTCTGCTCTTCACCCTCTTCCTGATATCTATATTTCTACAGAGGATATCGCCAGTCATTAAACTCAAAATCCTGAAAATCATCTGCATCAAACCAATCCCTGGTGGTATCTTTCTTACCCCTATAAACCCTATACACATACTCCAAAGGTAGCTCATACAGCTTGTCGTCTATCACGTAAATATTCCCATTCAGCTTACCACGTAAAAACCCCTCAAATTCCTGAGAGTCCTTCATCTTCACCCGCTCGCCAAAACAGATGACGATTTGACTCAAAACTAATGCGATTACTAAAAGCTTTTTCATCTCTTTCTCCTTATCTTTATTTTATCCATCTCGCCCCCTAATTCTCCATCCTCAATTCTCAATTCTCAATCCCTATTGTGCCTACGCACCGTAAGATCCAGCATCCCTATCATCGTGATCTCCTCCGAACCCTCCACATAGAGCATCGGCGCAAAGTCCTGATTCAGCGGCATCAGCCAGGTCACCTTATGCTTCACGTCCTCCACCAGACGCTTGATCGTGATCCCATCAGCCGTCAAAAACGCCATGATCTTGCCATTCCTTTCCACTCCCTCCCAGTTCTCGCTACACACCACGATGTCACCAGAGAGCAGCAAGGGCTCCATACTGCGCCCCGTGATCCGAAAAACCAGATAAGGCGGAGGAAAACTCAGCAGTGCCCGCGGGATCTCCAGATGCCCGATCGGCTCAGCATCCAAAGCCTCACAGGGTAGCCCCGCCGCGATCTCCGCCACTATCGGCAGCCGGATCGTCTCTCCACCCAGAAAGGACGCATCCATCGGCTGAATGGCCTGAAACATCTCGCCCTCGCCGGTTAAAAGCCAGTTCAGGTTGACGCTGTGTCTTTCACAAACTTTCTCAAAAAATGCAGAGTCGGGGCTTCTTGTGCCATTTTCATACTGAGATACTGAAGCTTGAGATATGTTGATTTGCTTAGCGAATTGAACCTGGTTCAATTTTAATCGAACCCTTAAATCCTTTATTCTTAGTGCAATACTCATTTCTCTCTTCCTTTTTATCACGTTTGTGATACTTTATGCTTGACACAATATCACAAACGCAATATTTTGTTCCATATAACCTAAG
>CAYPNO010000490.1:0-1394 GCA_964411865.1 uncultured Desulfuromonas sp.
CCAGATACGGCAGCTGATTGCCGTTGACTTCTAAACCGCCTACTCGGCGGGTAACTAGACATCAAACGAATTTATTTCTTTACAATTCAGCCACATACATTGTTTTTGTGCTTAAAACCTTCGTTTTTGACACTACTTATAACTGCCCGTTTTCTTTAACCTTTTTTATCGCGTCCAAAATGAAGCTAAAAAGATGGTCCATAATGTTTTTACGCTGACAGCAATCTATCAGTTCTTTGCGAAATTCCTGATTAGACCATCCTTGCGTTCCTGCAACAAACCCCAAAGGTAATACAACTGCATCCTTCACTAGATCGGCAATATCGAAAACTAGAGCACCTCTACGGGTTTTGCCATGTAATAAGGGGAGGGCGAAGCTGATTCCAAGCCCATTCAAGGCTACTGCTGCATACCCATATGCTATATAATTGCCGTGGTCGATGTATCCGTTCACCATGTCAGCTATGGATTCCGATGCTCCCTTACCTTCTTCTCTGGTGAAGTTTTTGAGGTGAAACCCTTGCGCCAGCGTTTTGTAGATTGTTTTGGCCCATCGTGCTTCGGCTAAAAGTAGGTTTTGATTGTCCTTGGCATATTCTATTTCCCTAAAAAAAGTATCAGGATTTAAAGAGCATGCACCTATGCTTGCATCGGTTAGTATATTGTTGCCTTGCCACCACTGTTGAGTCCATGCCACACGCTGTTTAAGAAGTTCTTTTGCAGCAAACAAGCGGGCATCATCGTTAAGCCAAATACGCATCCAGTCTTGCATATACTCGGTCGGACGATATTCGCTAAGTGGATTGAGAAAGACCCGATCAACACTGGAAAACAAAGGTGACCCTCCGCTGCCGCAAAACCCGACTACAACATTGGATTCTGCGAGTTTTCTTGCGGCAGCATCAGTTATAGAGGTTCCTTTGCCCAGCAATAAAAAGGCGGTATTTTGATCTGGTATATTAAAGAACCTGTCAACCGGATTGCCCGTATCAGTCAGGTACACAACACGATCATCCTTTTGCATCACACGAACATGCTCTAGGTAGAACACACACGCTCGCTTGGACAGCATCACCTGTCTGGGTTTAATTCTTTTATTCATAGAATCGGCAAACCAAAAGGCCTGGTGGTAACAGAGAGGCCATAGCTATCTGGCTCGCAATTATCACTTGGCTGTGCATCTGAAATATAAATATGTAAGCTGAACTGACCGCCATTACTCTTGCTTTGCACGATGAAGAACGGCATATCCATTTCCTCTGTTTGCTCAATGCGCCTAAGACGCAGGGTTCCGCCTTCTTTTCGCTCCGAGTTTCGAGAAGGGATGCGAAACCTTGCATAGCGCTTCCATTTACCTGAAAAGTTTTTTGGCACTTCTTGAGGGTATCCAAAAC
>CAYPNO010000491.1:0-1390 GCA_964411865.1 uncultured Desulfuromonas sp.
GCAACGAGGTCATATTATATGAGTCACGTGTTCATTATAAACAGGTGGATATCTGGTACTCTACCACCGTTGCTCGCTTTTTAAAGGACGGTGAACAGAATGTGTGGCACCTGTATTCAGCGGATCGAAATGATGACTGGATCCTTTACCACCCCCATCCCCATGATCGAAACCTCGAACACTTGATCGGTGTTGTGCGTGAAGATGTTACCGGAATTTTTTGGGGATAGGTCATCACGGCTGTATCGGAATGAATTGTGATACAACGCACCAAAGCTGATTTGAGCAGGTACTTAAATCGGCTTTGGTGGTGATGATTGTTCGTTCTGTCTGTAGGTGCTGATCGTCAGTTAAACCTTCCAGATGCGAGACGCTCCGCGCTGCATTTCCCAGTCGAGTTCCCAGAACATAGTTTCGAGTTCAGGGACATTGTGGGCACGGCCCTCCTCGGTGCGAGCAACCGTGTCACGGGGGTTTGCCCCCATCTCGGCCCAGAAGAACGTCGCGCCACCCATACCGGGTAAAATTCCGGGTTCATGGGTGCAATTGGCGATGGTTGTGTGAGGCATCGCAAGACGGGTAATGGCGACCACCTGTGCCTGACGAATCTCTGGGATTGTTCCTAATACCCCCATCCGTGTTCCGGGGATAGGAATTCGTCGTGCTGCACCGCTAAACACCGGATTTAAACTGGCGGTATAGTGGATCATTTCAGCGACCTCTTGATCACTGTGCTCGGGGCCTAATGGTTCGACACAGACACCAATTTGTAGCCCTGCTGCTTTGAATTTCGCGATACTGTCGCGGCGCTGTTGTGGCGGGATGTTGGTATCGATCCCTTCACGTAGCCGCAATGCATGGTAAACACCGTTGACGCCTAGCTGTACAAGCTCTTCAGCATGTTCGGCGCACTGGTCACCGATATTAGCGACCAGTGGCGTTTCTTTCTTTAGAACGTGACGAAGCGCCTCTAGGTAAGGGGCTATTTTTTTAAAGGGGAAATTTGCCGTGGTCATGACGACGATGGCTTGACAACCTGCTTTTTCGAATTGGTTGGCCATGGCGACCGCTTCGTCAATGGGAACTTCAGTCGCCGTGGTAAAGATTTTGTTACCCTTGGCAAAAGAGCAGAATTGGCACTCCTCGGGGCAGGGAGCGAGGTTGAGAGCCAGTTGACCGTGCACCTCGGCTTTATTGTTTTGTAGCTGGCGAGAAAGGGTGCTTGCTGCAGCCATGAGCTGAAAACTCTCTTCACTGCGAGCTGGAAAACTAAGCAGAGTTTCAATCTCTTTAACTGTTAAGGAGCAACCATGGAGCCCTTTTTCAATTAGTTCTGTTACACACATGTATAATCAAACCCTTCATAAAACTACAGGTCAGTGTGGATCAA
>CAYPNO010000492.1:0-1387 GCA_964411865.1 uncultured Desulfuromonas sp.
AGGACATGGAGTTACCACGTCTATTTAAAACTACCAAGACTGGTGCAGTTCAGATTTGTGACATCAAAACTGTTGACGATACGTTCGTCGTAACTTTCGGACAACTAGATGGTAAGTTACAATCGAAAACAACAACATGCTTCAGTAAAAATATAGGTAAAAGCAACAGTACAACCCCTAGTGAACAGGCTGTACTAGAAGCCCAAGCTAAATGGGAAAAGAAGGTTAAAGCAGGCTACACCACAGACCAAACCGCCCCTGTCTCTGTACAGTTACCACAAAAGGTAAAAACGTATATCGGCAATGAAAGTAAAATCGTGTTCCCTGCGTATTCTACATATAAGTATAATGGGGTAAACGCGACGTATTGGCTACAACCTGATGGTACTTTAAAGCTGACAAGTCGTGGTGGTAATGAATACCCAGCGATTCCTCATCTAGAATCAGGAATACGGTCGGTGCTTGCTGCACTAGGCACTGATAGTGTTAACGGGGAACTCTACATTCATGGCGAACATTTACAAGATATTATGTCAGCCGTAAAAAAACCAAAAGAGTTGTCCAAACAGCTAACTTTCCGGTTTTTTGAGTTTCCCACCTACGAAGCGCCTGAAAAGCAGGTAAGGTCACCTCTTACTGTGAAATCCTTTGCATATAAGGCTTCACAACTAGTGGCATTAAAGCGCAGTGACTACACCGACGAGGTTGTTACCCCTGTAGAGCTGGTACTCGTGGAAAACAGGGCCGAACTCGAAGCACATTACGTTATGGCCATGTCTGAAGGTTACGAAGGTACTGTCATCTATAACCAAGACGCAGAGTACAAGTTTAACGAGCGGTCATCTAGTGTCTATAAGTACAAGAAAGCGGTTGACGCAGAATTTGTAGTACACTCGTACGAACTTGATAAAAACAGCCATGTAGTTTATCACTGCCACACACCTGAAGGAAAATCCTTTAAGGTAAAACGCAAAGGTACCAACGAAGAACGACAATTAGATGTAGCTTCTGCTGCAAATAACATCGGTTGTTGGCTGAAAGTGGAATTTGAAATGTATAGTAAAGATAATGTACCTCTAAAACCTGTTGGTTTAACCTTTCGAAATTGTAATAGTACAGGGGAGCCTTTAGAGTGATAAAGTTACGGTTTGATTTCCCTTGTGGGGCTATTAAAATTTGTGATCCCGCATCTGAAAGTATTCGAGGATTGTGTGTAAGTAGTAGTCGTCCCGCTAATGTCACTATCTATAACGATGAAATAAAGACTTGTGGCACTTTACCACAACTGGAATTTGAAAAACTGTTTTATACAGATATCATACCGGCGTTACATCCAATCAACTCTACAATAAATGTAGAAAAAAGTGCAGAATATTTATTTCACCCT
>CAYPNO010000493.1:0-1384 GCA_964411865.1 uncultured Desulfuromonas sp.
GAAGATATTTACTCCCATAATACCAAATATCAGTACCGCGAACTCAGGATGATCAAGGGAGTTTATCACCAGCGTCTTGTTGATAACACGGGCGAGCAGATCACGGAATACTATCCAGTGCTTGACGGGTTCCGGCAGACGTTCGACTACATCCCCTTCTATTCGCTCGGCGTAACAGATAACGACCTAAGCCCGGACGAATCGGTACTCTACCCCCTAAGCGTTATCAATATCGGGCATTACCGCAACAGCGCCGATTATGAAGAGATGGCGTCCAAAATGGGTCAGGGGTCAATGCACATTTCCGGCTACATGGGGGAATCGGACACCGTTTACCTCGGCACAGCGGAAGCGATACAGACGGAGTTAGGCGGGAAGGTTGAAATAGTCCAGCTATCAGATAACACTTTCCTCGAACGAGCGATGGAGCGCAAGGAACAACAGGCAATCCAGATCGGCGCTCGCCTGGTATTCAAAAACGGAAGCCAGGAGGCAGTAGGCGTTGAGCAGATCAAGGCGAGCGGAGAAAACTCCGTGCTTGCAAATATATCAAGCAATATCACCGTAGCGTACGAAGGGGCGTTGCGCGATTGCGCTAGGTTTGAGCGTTTGCCTGATTCAGCGATTGAGGAAATAACGTTTGATGTGAATAAAGAGTTCCTATCCATCCCCATGACGCTTGAAAGCTATAAAGTCCTGCAAGGGTTGATGATGGACCAGATTCTTACCAAAGAAACTGTATTACAGGAAGTTAAGCGGCGCGGAATAGCTGAAGGCGTGGACATCGAGGAAGAGATTACAAGGGCAAGTGAGAATATGGGGAGTATGTTTTATGAGCAAAATTGATGTTTTGCCTAATCAAGCATGGGGCGCTGATGCGGCTTTGCACTCGGCTCTTGAAGAAATTAAACCCACAGACAAGGTTTTAATTATTGGTATGGTTGAGGATGAGAACGGGAACGTAGAGCGCGTTTACCGTGCTGCCAACTTCACGCAGGGTGAGGTGCTGTTTGAGATGGAGAGGCGTAAAATGGCTATGTTTGTCGGAGAAGATGAGTAAATGACCCAAGGCGCTAACGCATATCTGATTGACGCTGCCACCCGCCACGCTGTTTTCCTTCAGCGGTACGCAGGCGGGGAGCGTAAAAAGATAGAGGCGGTATTGCGCGAGATGGAAAAAGAGATCCGCGAGCGTATTACTCGTGGGGCGTTTACAGACCTCACCCCGGCACAGATGCAACGCCAACTTGACGCCATCCGCCAGATTAGCCTTGAGCTGATGGGAGAGGCGATTACTAGCGTACGCGGCGAGGTGCGAGGTCTCGCAGAGTACGAGGCGCAGTTTGCCGCAAAGATGTTGAATAAGGCAATAAGCGTTGAGATT
>CAYPNO010000494.1:0-1384 GCA_964411865.1 uncultured Desulfuromonas sp.
GGATAAACCACTCGCCTTCTTTATTTTAGGTCAAGGCTCGTGAATAAGACGGGTTTACACAGCTGAGCCGTGCAGCGCAGACCACGCGATCAACACCTTATAAAACTAGAATACCCATGCTCAAAACCCTGCATTGCTAAAAGTCTCGCAACATTGCAAGGTTAACTGCCATGACAAGGTGGTTTTTTGCGCCCAATTAACAGAGGAAATAACATGACGCTAGATCTTGACCGTTTCGAAGGCTGCCTGCTGGGCTTAGCATGCGGTGACGCCGTTGGCGCAACGGTCGAATTTGTACCCCGTGGACGTTTTACACCAATGACGGATATGCTCGGCGGCGGCAAGTTTCGTTTGCAAAAAGGCGAATGGACTGATGACACCTCAATGGCACTGTGTCTGGCTGAAAGTTTGCTGCAATGTGCTGGCTTCGATGCCTTGGATCAAATGCAGCGCTATTGGCGCTGGGCCAATGAAGGCTATTATTCCTGCCGGCCACACCCCATTGGCATGGGCAAAACGGTAGCAGCCGCTTTAATCCGTTTTCATCACAGCGGTGAGCCCTTCAGCGGCTCGCATGCGCCAGAGTCTTCCGGTAATGGCTCACTGATGCGCCTAGCAGCTGTGCCCATGTTTTATGCTGACAGCCCAGAGCTGACTGTTCACTATGCTGCACAAAGTTCGCGGACGACCCATGCCTCGGCGGACTGTATAGCCTGCTGCCAGTATTTTGCTTTGCTATTGCAACGAGCACTGACTGGCACAAAGACCAAAGCAGACTTATTCCCCGACACTGTAGGCTTTGCCATGTCTGGTGCTGCAGCGCGGATCTTGCAGCAAGATTTTCGCCGACTCAGTGAAGCTGAGATTAAAGGCTCAGGTTATGTGGTTGAAAGCCTTGAAGCGGCTCTTTGGGCATTCTGGCACACTGATAATTTTGTGGATGCCATACTGGCTGCAGTCAATTTAGGTGATGATGCTGACACCACTGCGGCGATTTGCGGCCAACTGGCCGGTGCTTACTATGGAGTAACAGCCATCCCAGCAGACTGGCTGGCACATTTATACCGTGCAGACGATATACGGCAACTGGCCACAGCGCTGGCCGGCGGAGCACAGAAACAAACCACTACTGACCGCCCACATATATAGAGGACAATAGGACACTATTGTATATATAAACACCTGTAGCCCAGTGAATACGCGACTTTATCGAGTGTCCTCATGGAGGTCATTAAAGGGCACTTAGGGCATTCACCAATAAAAAACCCGCATACCTATAAAAGTAGCGGGTCTTAAGATGTCACTGAGCAATATGCGGCAAAAGTACGCTTACAGCAGGCAGAAGCTGTCTTTGAGTCTACTCGCGAAGCGGTGTTAATTACTG
>CAYPNO010000495.1:0-1382 GCA_964411865.1 uncultured Desulfuromonas sp.
ATTGTAACCAACCTGGTCGCTGTATCGATAATGCGAGTTGTTTTTGTCTTATAGCACCCAATGGAGCGAATAATTTTCTCTATATGCTCATGTTGCTCTGGAGTGTAGTCCTCAGGATGTGGATATCTACGAAACAACTCCTGCGTAACTATATTAACTCTTACATCAGTCGTCTGTGCAGATAAAATAGTCGCTATTAAAAGCTCAAAAGCACTAGTATAATTTAAAGAACACTTAGCCTGCGGGTATTCTTCTTTGAGCCGAATAAGATATTTTGCTACTTTATTTTTCCTTCCCATGAATAACTATCTCATTCTTATTTTGGTGTAACAGAAGTTTTTACTAAATAAGTTATCAATGTAATTAACAGAGTTATCCACAGGGTAATGGTGGTCTGTCAATTACACTTAAACACCGATGAACTGGAAAGAACGCGGTCAAGTTTACCATGAATATCGGGCACTGCTTCTATTGCAACTCCATGTGTCTGTACCTCTATATCGACGATCAGTGGAAGATGAGTAAGCTTCTCGCGTATCTGTTTATTATTATCTATTTTAATTTTCTCTACCTTAACTCCACCAATTTTATAAAATCTATCCCTACTTATTACAGGACAACAGGCTGGATAAGTGGCACGCATGAAAACAGGGGAGATGCGCTGCAGGCTGCGCTGAAACTGAGGATAACCAGAAATCCACAAGGTATCAAAAAAATCTCCGGCTAAAATAGTGGGCAAAAGCATATCATAACGCCCGAGCAAATCTTCGCTAAGTAATTTTTTTATTTGCCCTGGACGCTGGAAAAAATTTCCTTTAAGGCGGACATTAAAGAATAAAAAACGCTCTTTCCCTAGTGTAACATCTGCAACCATGCAGTTAGATTCAGAACCTATATCGTATTCCTGTACCTGTTTCAGTGGAGTCTTCCAACTCATAAATGCCATTGAATGACTAGCTCCGCTATTAACCACGATGGCATTAACTTGTTGCGCTAATTCGGTTGCTGAAATTACGGAAAAAATATCTGAGGTATTTTGTAGAGCTACGAAATCTGGGCATATATCTCTGATATATGCCCTAAAAAATTCTATATCTGAGCATCTATTCATATTCAATGAAAGAATACGTAATCTCTCAGACATAGTAGATCCCCTGCAACTTTAGATGGGTTTTTTCTGTATACGTTCGATAGAATTAATAATAACTGGTTTAACCGGTACATCGCGCATATTGTTTTTTACTGTCGTTGCTAATGCTGTAATTTCATCAACTACATCCATCCCCTTTACAACCTCTCCGAAAACCGCGTAGCCATATCCTGAAGAAGAAACATTACGGTGATCAAGAAAAGAGTTATCTGCAACATTTATAAAAAACTGA
>CAYPNO010000496.1:0-1380 GCA_964411865.1 uncultured Desulfuromonas sp.
AAAAGAACGTAATATTGGAGAAATCCTAATTGTTAATAGCGTAGCTGCTACTGCTGGAATGGAATCCAACAATGTTGATGGTTATATCAGTTCAATGAGTACTGGTGAATCAGTTGTTGTATCTCCTGCTGGAGTTGTAGTAGATGCTACAGGAACACTTCCTGCACAGTTTAAAATTGGAACCAAGCTTACTAATGGTACTATGCAATGGACAGATCTTATTGATGCTGCTTCCATTAAGTCTATCTATACTAAAAGATATGCTGCTGCTACTCTTCAGAAAGATTATATTGGATATAATGGTACTTCTGGTGCTATTGATGTAATTAATAGTAATATGTATTACATTAGACTTTATATTCAGGATAATGATGGTTATACATTTAATTCTCAGAAAGTTAAGTGGGGAGTTTACACATCTGACGCTTCAGCAACTCAAGCAGAAATTGCTTATGGACTTGCTGCAAGTTTGATTGGTAATCTTTCACGTGAGCCTGAGAAACTTAAATCAGGTATTGATATTATTTCTGTAAACAGAGTAAACTCTGGAACTTCTACTGCTACTAGTGGTGGTGTAGTTACTGTAACTAAAGGTTCTAAATATGTAAGTATTGCTGGAACTGGTGCTGATGCTGGTAAATATAATGCAGATGCCGCTACTATTGTAGCAGGTGATTACATTAGATTTGGGCACGCTACTACTAAAACATATCCTGTTTATAAAGTAGCTAGAGTTGTGTCTGGTGGTGGAGCTGCTACAATGGTTGTAGAACTTGATATTGCATATCAGGGAACTTCTGGAACAATTGCTGCCGCTAGTGTAGGAGTAATTCCTATTGTAGATGTTGGAGACTTTGGAATTGTACTTGCTGGTACAGCTTATTCTTATGATCCTCCTAAATTTGGATATATGTTACCTAGATGGGAAACTACTATTCAAGACTTTGGGTCAACTACTGTAACTAATAATACTGCTACTGATGAAGGTAATGGTGATTGGAGATGGGTTAAAGAGCTTGAACAACAGTTCCTTGGAAATGAAGGTAACTATTATAGAGCACAAGTACCCTCACCTACATTCAGAAGTGAAGTAACTACTAATGGTCAATATGCAGTTATTGTAATTGAACATGAAGATGTAATGACTGGTAATCTTGGTAATACTGAAAAATCCCTTAAACAAACATATATTGCTTGTGTAAAAGGTAATGGAGGAACTTACTCAGATGATAATACAGGTCTTGGAACCACCCTTAATGCTTATCTTACTGCTTATAGTGGTATTAAGTCTAATGGAGTAACAATTGCTACTGAGATTAATGCTTAATATAATTTATAACAATAATGTTAAGAAATTAGTGGTAATTTAACTTGACAAAT
>CAYPNO010000497.1:0-1369 GCA_964411865.1 uncultured Desulfuromonas sp.
CCCAGGACGGCTCGGGCTGACTTACTGAGGAGCATCCTCCGGATTAGCTCGTCATCGTCCGTCGGTCCGCTCCATTCTGGCCGTGGCTCCGTTGTCCACTCAGCCCCTGGATCCACTGCCGCTCCCGGGGGGAAATATGAATCCACTAACCACCGGTATGTTTCGACCGAAGGTGTGAATGCGGCATCCCCGATTGCGTGGGTTCCAGTTAGCGCAAAGAACCTGCCCGACGTGTATAATTCAAGGCCGAGCGCCGTGTTCCTGCACCCATGGGGCATCTTCTCGGGGATCGAACCTATTATGTGTAAGCCCTGCCCCGACTGGGACACCTCAACATAACACCCGGCAAACGCCTGACACATAGTTTGAGCCAGGGGGGACCACTCGTTGCCGATCAGACAATCATCAAGGTCGAACATGAAATATGGGTCATCCTCGCTGACTACCAGCGCCAGGGGGCCGTTGATCTCCTCGGCGGTCATCCATAGTTGTTTATCGTGCGGGTTACACGTAGCCCCAGTTCTCGGGTCCACTGGGATTTTATCGGTCTTACCGTTGGCCTTGGGGACCAGTCTATAGGTAAGGTACCTCCGTCCCTGTGGTATCATTTGTAATACCCGCCCCTCTGTACTTCAGCCAAGATCTCCGGGTCCTCAAGGTAGCGGGTGAGCGCCTCGATGAAAAGTTCGTTCATCGATACGCGCTTACCGGCACCCTTGGTGCGCTCGGCGCTGAGAAGTCGGTACCCGTCTAATAGTCGTGTTGGTGTATTCCTAACAGTCGTGGTTTTCATTATAAATCCTCCTTACTTGTAGCAAATTTGGCGATACCGCCCATTCCGTTGATTAAAGTTATCCAGGCTGCTTGAGCAACCTCCCGGTCGGATCCTCGAAAGGTCCATCCCGGTCTCTTAACCTCGATACTTGTAAATACGCCGAATGTTCTGCCGCCCGCCGTGACCGGGGTGATCCCGATCAGGTCGCTTGACTTGAGTATCTTACTCATCTGGGGGCTGTCGTTGCCCAAACCATATCTAATAACACGACCCTCGACATTGGTACAAGCCCCGTTATTATTCCGGAATAACCGCATCCCCCTGCGGCTCGCCTCTATACGTATGTCACGTTGTGCCTGAGCCTCCAGGGTCTTAGGGTTGCCGTGCGGGGCTTCAGGACATATGCGTACCATGAGATCTGCGATTGCCTCGGGTGAAATATTCCAGACCGCTGCCCATTGTTGTAGTGGGTTCAATGTTTGTTTCTCCTTTATTTTATACCGGTCGAACCGAACCCATTATTGCCTCTATCTGTGTTCGGCCAGTCAGCTATGTCTTTTTCGATGATAGAAAACTTCAGGCCCATGAAACCGG
>CAYPNO010000498.1:0-1369 GCA_964411865.1 uncultured Desulfuromonas sp.
ACTACAGAGGACTGATCAATAAATATACAGCCGTATTAAAGTATGCACAAAGCCATGGGATGGTGCTGTGGATAAGCTGTTCATTAACACCTAAACATCAGAGCCAACGGGGCTTACAGCCTTGTGGTTATTTTTTGATCAGAAATAGTCAAGCAGCTGCCAAGCCGCTGACCATTTAAGCGCCGTAACTGCGCCAGCTTATCAAGCACCGAATCTGTGGATAAGTCGACCGACTAAGCTGTGCATAACTTGTGAGTATAATCTGTAAACCATTGATCTATAAGCTGTTTAGCCTGTTGATTACTTTTCAGCAAGCGCCTTATGTCCACTCCGTAATACCCGCACAGCATCCCAGCTATACACAGCCAGTGCGGCCCAAATAAAGCCGAAAAATAGAAATGATTCTGCGGCAAAAGGCTCTTTAAAGACCAGCACCGCCAAGAGCAACAAGACCGATGGCGTGATGTACTGCAAAAAGGCCAAAGAAGCATAAGGTAAGTGTTTTGCAGCGGCGTTAAAGCAGAGTAAAGGCAACAAAGTCACAGGCCCAGTAGCAGCCAGCCACAGCATTTGACTGCTGCCAATAAAATCACTTTGCATACTGATGGCTTGCGGATTGATCCATAACCAAAGCACGGCCACAGGCACTAAGAGCCAGGTTTCCACGGTCAGCCCAGGCAATGCTGCAACTGGCGCTTGCTTGCGAATCAAACCATAAAGACCAAAAGAGCAAGCCAACGCCAAGGACACCCAAGGCACTTTACCCAAACTCCAGACCTGTAAAGTCACACCAATAGCGGCTAAAGCAATTGCCAGCCACTGCAAACGCCGTAAACGCTCATGCAGAACAAGCATGGCCAGCAAGACATTCACCAGAGGACTGATGTAATAGCCTAGACTGGCTTCCACTAGACGATCATGATTGACCGCCCACACATAAATCAACCAGTTGCTGGCAATCAGTGAGCCGGACAAGGTCAAAATAAGAAAGCGTTTAGGGTGATGATACAACTGCTGCCACCAACCTTGGTGACGCCAGAGCATCAGTAAAGCCACACTAAAGACAGCCGACCACAGAATGCGGTGGGCAATCACTTCTTCAGCAGGAATACCGCCTAAGCTTTTAAAGTACAGCGGAAACAAACCCCAAGTGCAGTAAGCCATAAGGCCCAGCACATAGCCGCGACGGGGATTGGGTGTAAAACTCATATTAGTTAGCCAGCTAACGAAAAATTCAGTTCATTCTAAGCTGCATCCCTGCAGCTGTCTTGTCTGCGGTTAAAAAAGCTTTAAGAAGGGCTCATCTAAGGCTGCACGTTGTTCACGTAAAATTAAAATTTGCTCGCCCCAGTAACGCTCAGTACCAAAC
>CAYPNO010000499.1:0-1363 GCA_964411865.1 uncultured Desulfuromonas sp.
GATTTTGGGAGCCTTATGGATGACAAAAATGACATATCCTGAAAAACTGGGTCCAGATGAACTGGATATCAAAAAGACGGCCAGCCAATTTTTCAAGTTACTATACAGGATGGATGAAACCACTATTGAGCAGCATATCCTGCCGAAGCTGAATTAAGATGAACTGGAACAAAAAATGGCAATACCTCATTTTGTCTCTCTCTGTGTTGACACTTTTAGGATCTGTATTTTTAGGAAGATATCCGTCTCCTTTTTTTACCTCCCCGTTTGATATTTTAAATGAGGATCTTGTATTTCAGGTGGTCATGGGCATCAGAGTCCCAAGAATCATAACGGCCTTTGTAACGGGCATGGTACTTGCAGCATCTGGGATGGTTTTTCAAATGGTTTTTAGAAACCCAATTGTCGATGCAGGCTTTTTGGGTGTTTCAGGGGGTGCGGCCTTTGGCGCCTCTTTAGGAATTGTTATTTTGGGGGGAACAAAACTTGCTATCCAGGGATCTGCCGCTTTATTTGCTTTCTTAGGGTTAGGACTTTCCTGGATGATCGCAACCCGCATACGATTCGGTGATTGGGTATTACGATTGATTCTTTCCGGAATTGCCGTATCAGCCATATTCGCATCGGGCACTGGGATGTTGAAATACCTGGCAGATCCTTTACAGGAGCTTCCGGACTTGACATTCTGGCTCTTAGGTGGGCTTTGGAGTATCTCCTGGAGTGATACTAACCAGGTAATGATCATATGCCTTCCCTGTCTTTTTATCATCTGGCTATTCCGATGGCGACTGAACCTATTGTCCATGAAAGATGTGACCATTTTTTCTCTGGTGGCAAATGCTTACAAAGAAAGGATTCTGCTGTTGTTGATTGCAGTTACAGCCACATCTACAGTGGTGTGCAAAACCGGTCAAATCGGTTGGGTGGGATTGATTATACCTCATATTGCCAGGCGTCTAGTAGGATCAGATGCCCAGAAGGCTTTGCCCTGTTCACTCATGCTGGGTGGTTTCTTTCTTGTTGTATGTGACAATGCCTCGCGAACGCTTCTGTCCGGGGAGATTCCTCTGGGAATACTGACATCCTTTATCGGGGCAGGTCTATTTTTAATGTTATTGATGAAGCCACAACTGCAACACAAACAGAGCGAAAGATGAAGACCGCCATTTCCATCAGGAATCTGAGTTTTTCATACGGTGAAGGTCAGGTTCCGCTGATATCCTGCATGAATCTCGACATTCACAAAGGTACCGTTGTTGCCATACTCGGGGCAAATGGTGTAGGAAAAACAACCCTGCTTTATATTCTCCTCGGGCTTTATCCGGCAAATACAGGAGAAGTGTGTTTTTTTAATAAATCTAAA
>CAYPNO010000500.1:0-1358 GCA_964411865.1 uncultured Desulfuromonas sp.
TAAAAAAGGATTGATTAACAGGGGCGGATAGTATCATATATGCTAACACATCTACAGGAGAAAGAATAAAACCAAGTCCAGAAAAAACGGCTTTTTGCCCGTGGTGTAATACGTCAATGATTCCAGTGTGTGGAGAAATAAATATATGGCATTGGAGGCACAAAACAAAAACTGAGTGTAACAGTAAACCAGAAACCGAATGGCACCGAGAATGGAAAAAATTGGCCGAGTCACTTTATGAATGCGAAATAGAAAAGACCATAGGCGATGGGCAACATATAGCAGACGTTGTCGTCTCTTGCCCAAAACAAAAAAATGGATACACAATAAAAGGGCAAATAATAGAACTTCAGCACAGTGGGATAACTTCCGAGGAAATGATAGACAGGTGCGTTTTTTATCTGTCAAACGGCTATAAAACCACGTGGCTATTCGACATGAAAGAAAAATATAAAAATGGCCACATAAATTTTAAAAAACTAAAAGGAAAAGGCAACCCAATGATATTTAACCAGAAATGGCAAAAGCGGATACTGAATTCACTTGTATCAGAATTGGGTTTCCCGGCGTTTGGAAAGATTTTTGTTGATATCGGATATGAAAAAACATTCATGATAAGGAAAACATATGAAAACGGAAATGGGTGGGGATACTTTGTTAAACCGGATAAAGTATTCGAGAGAATAAAATAATTAAAATGTAAACGTTTAAAAACACAAAAAACAATTCAATAGAAAAAGGTTGGTTAAGGGTCCACGAAACCCAAAACCCAGAGATTCACCCTACGCTATATAAACGGTGGTAAAATGCTATATATAAATACACGCTCTTTTTATTTAAACTTTTTGGCGGTCGGTAAACTATGATACAGCCCACGCTATCAGAAATCCCTCGAAACAACCAGGACGTCCGCATAAGGACCGCATATAACATTTACGAAGGATTCAATGAAGGACAAATTTTATTACACAAAACAACAAGGGCCGGATGCACCACCGCTTTAGTTGCAGAATCACTTAATAGGCATGAAAAGTTTTTATGTGTAGTCCCTACGAACAAAATAGCAGACGATACAGTCGTAACAGATTCTAAAAAATATTCTGATGTGGACAAAGCCCACATAATCCATATACCATCTAATCACCACTGTGTAAAAAACATGGAATTATGCGAGATGTACCCGGACCTGAAAGCCCTTCCTATCCTCCCATTGCCGGAAAGCTGTGAGGGGTGCAGCGAGTATGAAAACTGCGAGGTGTCTCACGTCCTGCGTTGCCCTGAGTGCCACGGAACAGTAGTCACGTACAAAAAATTAGCTGCAATGATGCTTGCGTCGAGTTCCCGCCCTAACACACAGG
>CAYPNO010000501.1:0-1345 GCA_964411865.1 uncultured Desulfuromonas sp.
ATGTACTGGATAAGCTTGAAAGCTGTGTCGCCGAGTTGGCACAAAATCCTCAGCGCGGCGCGTTCCCTCCGGAGCTGTTCGATCTGGGCATCCGTGAATTTCGTGAAATATTTTTTAAGCCCTACCGTATCCTGTATCGTATTATCGGTGAAACAGTCTATATTTTAGTGATAGCCGATGGTCGCCGCGATATGGAAACCCTGCTGCAAAGGCGACTGTTGCGCCATTAGTTGAAAAAGAAAAGGCTAAAGTTGAGCAAAACGAAGAAACATTCCGCATTGAAACCTGTTTCGCCAACAATTGAAGGCTATTGACTGAAGACTTATGCAAGAGGCTCAATTTTTAAAAATTGCTGGGCACAGAGTGGGCACGAGATGGGTACATACGCAACAAGGGGTCAGCCTGATCGGCTAACCCCTTGATTTTATTGGAGCGGGAAACGAGGCTCGAACTCGCGACATTCAGCTTGGGAAGCTGACACTCTACCAACTGAGTTATTCCCGCTTATTTATTGTGCTTTAGCCACGATAGCGATAGTTGCAGTGGCATGCAGGAGCGGAGTATATGAAAAGGCGCGCATGCTTGTCAATCTTTTTTACCTGCCTTTTTATGTCCCATACCTCATATCTGAGCCTGGCAAAAACGCTATGCTATGCGGGGCACCATGCGCGCAAGGTGCTGATCTCTTCGGCCCAGCGCTGCGGCTCCGGGGTTTCCAGTATCAGGGGGATGTTGTTGAAGCGGTTGTCCTGCATAATGTATTTGAAGCAATCCCACCCGATGCTCCCCTCCCCAAGAGGCGCATGGCGGTCAACCCTGCTGTTACACTCTTTCTTACTGTCGTTCAGGTGCATCCCTTTGAGATATTCAAACCCCACTATGGCGTCAAATTCGGCGAAGGTTTTTTCACACGCAGCGGCTGAGCTTAAATCATAACCGGCGGCGAACGTATGACAGGTATCGATACACACACCAATACGCTTTTTATCTTCCACCTGGCGAATTATTTCAGCCAAATGCTCAAAACTGTAGCCCACGTTACTCCCCTGCCTCGCAGTATTTTCCACCACGGCAATTACGTTTTCACTCGCATGCAGAGCAATGTTTACCGAAGCGGCAATAGTGCCCAGGCAAGTGCTTTCATCCACCAGTTTCAGGTGGCTTCCGGGGTGGAAGTTCAGGTACACCAGTCCCAGTTGATCACAACGCTGCATTTCATCTATAAACGCAGTGCGCGAACGTTCGAGCTTCTCCTCCTCAGGGTGGCCTAAATTAATCAGATAACTGTCATGCGGGAGAATCTGCTGCGGAGTAAATCCAAGCTCTGCACACCGCTCCTTGAATT
>CAYPNO010000502.1:0-1343 GCA_964411865.1 uncultured Desulfuromonas sp.
GTCTTTGGTCCGGGAGAGCCTTTTTATAGGCTCACAGGGTCATGATCGTAGGAAACACCGACGAAAAAGGCATCGCCGGTCATGTTTATTGCTGGATCGGTGGCAGAAAACCCTGACCGGACTTCGTATCAAGTTGGATGCCAAAGTCGTCGTAATAGGTATCTCCTGCATTTGGACCGTGACGACAGACGTCTTTGTCGGAAGACGCTTGGCAGCCTGATGTGCTGAGAGCAATCGCATCACCGGTAAAATCTGAAGTGATACCGCTGCTGGTCAACACAGTAGAACGAAGGGCTCCCGTCTTGATGACAGCCTGGTAAAAGTCCGTTCCAGGCAGGGCTGGGACATAAGAAGCTTTATTCCCCTGGACGTCGGCTGTCGTGTCCAGGGTGGTCCACTGCACCAGCGTGAAGTAGTCATTCCCTGCCGGAGTGTCTGTAGGTAGCCCTGCAGCCAGGTCACTCCTGTCGTCTGGAGGCCAGGCTTTACCAGCCACAAAGTTGGCGCCGTCACGTGCATTGCCGATGCGAATGTTGTCCGCTGACACGGTGTTTCCTGCAGCCTCGGTCTTGTCGTTGCTGTAATAGACCATGATGTAGTTCGTCTTTTGCGTCGCCTGGGCGGCGGAGGTCCGAGCGTAGGCGCTGCTCCCTCCCTCCAGGTAGATATCCTCGTTTCCTGCGAACCCACCTCCAGTCACGTTCGTAAGCATTAACTTTCCGGCTGCCACGTTCGAGCCGGTTCCCCCCCAGTTCTTCGTAACAATAGGTGTGCCAATGATGCGCGCCGTCTTGGTCCCTGCAAGATTCTTGATCGTGTCTCCATATTTGAGATGCCTGCCGCCGGCATCAACCCTTCCTGAAGTAAAGGGCAGTTCGTACCCCTCGATCAGGCGGACCATCAATGAGGACCATGGCTTAAGGCGGGGTTTTAAGGCTGTTCCCGTCAGAACACCATCGGCTTGCGTCAGAGTACGATAGGCAAGGAGTTTAAATTTGCCAGGGTCTGTTTTCGGACCTGTCCGCTGCCATAGAATGATCGCCGGGTTGGAATACTGATCTTGGGCTCTATAAAAATTCCAAAGACCCCAACCGTAAACGCCACTCGTTTCCGGATCATCCGGATAAAGGGCGTCGGGGATTAGAGCAGCAGGCATATCCGGGTTTTGAGTATAACGGCCTGAAGGGTTCTGCCACGTGTCAGCTGTTCGCGTCTGCCGCGCCCGAACAAAAGACACACCATATTGATACAAATCCGAGTTGTTTGAATTATTTGCCATACGAAAGCCGAGACCGGCCATGAAATATGGCACAGAACCATCCGTGCCTATTTTTTCGGATAAT
>CAYPNO010000503.1:0-1328 GCA_964411865.1 uncultured Desulfuromonas sp.
TGCCACTGAGTGGATTTTCGTACAGGGCGTGAATAAGAGATTTTGGCTGGGATGAAGCGGCAACGGTATCAGTTGTGAGTGTTGCCATCGGAGGTGTTCTCATAGGGTTAGGCTCCCGTTGAAAAAGGACAGAAATGCCCAGCGCCCGACCAGGCCAAAAAGCGCCATCAGAGCAGTGGTTAGCCACATCAAACGCAGCGCGGTGCCGATGTGGTATGCGGTTATGGATTTGCTTGCATCGCCGTCGTCCGCATCACCAATGTACGGGCGAAATGTTGGTTGGCCAAAATAACGATTTTCGCCGCCAAGGCGAATGTGGAGCGCTCCGGCTACAGCAGCTTCAATCTGACCACCGTTGGGGCTGGGGTGGTTATGGCGGTCGCGGCGGAAAATCCGCCAGCTGTGCCGGGCATCGAGCCCGGTCAAGAACGCCGCCGGAAAAGTGAGCATGGCAGTGAGCCGCGCCGGAATAAAGGTGGCGACATCATCCAAGCGTGCAGCGGTGCGCCCAAAATGCAGATAGCGTGTGGTCTTGTACCCAAAGGTGGAATCGAGGGTGTTGATCGCCTTATAGGTCATGGCGCCTACCGGCCCGCCCAGCAGGGCAAACAGCAAGGGGGCGGTTACCCCATCTACGCTGTTTTCCGCCACACTCTCTACGGTGGCACGGCTGATGGCGCTCTCATCCAGATGTCCGGTATCACGTCCCACTAGATGGGCCAACTGTTCCCGCGCTGTGATTAAATCGCCTTGTTGCAACGGTTGCTGTACCGCTAGGGCGTGATCTGTCAGGCTGCGGGCCGCCAAGGTGGTGTAAAGTACGGCGATGGAGACCAGATCACCAAGGCGAGGATGCGCGGCTGCAGCAGCATAAACCAGCCCCGCAGTTATGAGGGCGGTGGCGGCGACAATGAGGATGGTGGCGATCGTTCCAGCGCGGGATTCCTTGCGGGGTGCATCCGGCAACCGGCGGCGCAGGAGGGTTTCCAGCGCCAGAGCTGCGCGTCCAATAGCCTGCACCGGATGGGGCCAGCGTGGTGGGTCGCCACACAGCGCATCCAGACCAAGAGCTATCAGGAGTTGAACCCACAACGGCATCATAACCCCATGCTCCGGTAGATGCTCTGCATATCCAGAGCTTCACGCACTGTTGCGGCGAGGCGGTCAAGGGCCGGTTCCAGATCGTAACGCGCGCGAATTTTACCGTCGCACCTCCAGCCGCGCCGTCGTCGTAACGTGTCGATAAACCAGCGGCGGAACGGATCGGCATCGAACAGGCCGTGCAGATAAGTCCCCCAGATGCGCCCATCATGCCCGCCGCCGCCAAT
>CAYPNO010000504.1:0-1315 GCA_964411865.1 uncultured Desulfuromonas sp.
CCCATCATAAATGGATGATGGCTGTGAATAACGTCCGGCTCAAATGCGTCGATCTGTTCGTCGAGATAAAAGGGAAAGGGGATGCGCATGGAAAAATCACTGCCGTTGACTTCCTCTATCGCCGGCACTCTGAGAACATCGGTATCCCTTTTATCTTTATCGTACGAGTCACTGCCGGGATAGACCGGTGCAATAATCAGGACACGGTTGCCGGATCGCTTAAGATCCGCTGCAAAGGTATGGATGGAATTGGCGACTCCACCGACATGGGGCAGATATGTATTGGTAAACATGCAGACATTCATTCGATTTATTCCCCTTGTGTCTCTATTTCCATGGTTTTCAGCCGCAAAGCGTTACCGATGACCGATACGGAACTGAAACTCATGGCTGCGGCGGCGATCATTGGAGAAAGCAGCAGACCAAAAACCGGATAGAGGACTCCGGCTGCGATGGGAACTCCCAGTGCATTGTAGATAAAAGCAAAAAACAGGTTCTGCTTGATGTTGCGCATAGTGGCTTTGGAAAGAATTCTCGCCCTGACGATTCCTCGAAGGTTGCCTTTGACCAGCGTAATGCGCGCACTTTCCAGAAACACCTTTGCCGGTATGGGATTGGAAATCCTCGGAATCCGACGGCTTGGCACCTCTTTCCTCCGCACAGGCTACGATGGCCTCGGCAGGGGGATGTTCGCTGCTTTTCTCCAAACCTGCGGCAAGTTCAAGCAACTCTTTCTCGTTCCATTCTTCGACGGTGATGACATCGGTCAGCCGCGGTTTTCCTTCAGTCAGGGTACCGGTTTTATCAACCACCAGGGTATCTACCAGACGCATGGTTTCGATGGCCTCTGCATCCTTGAAAAGCACCCCGAAAGAGGCCCCTTTGCCGGTGGCCACCATGATCGACATGGGCGTGGCCAATCCCAGAGCACAGGGACAGGCGATAATCAGCACCGATACCGCTGCGAGCAGTGCATGGGACATTCTCGGCTCCGGCCCGACAAGTGCCCAGACGATAAAGGCTACCACCGCCGCTGCGATCACGGATGGAACGAACCACCCGGCAACCACATCCGCCAATCTTTGGATGGGGGCTCGGCTGCGCTGGGCTTCGGCCACCATATGCACCATCTGGGAAAGAACAGTGTCGGAACCGACCTTCTCGGCCCGTATTACCAGCGTCCCTTTTTCATTGACCGTTGCTCCGATCACCGAGTCCCCCTTCTTTTTCTTAACGGAAATCGGCTCGCCGCTGATCATGGATTCGTCAACTGTAGTATAAGGCGATGGCAGCCACGAAAACTTGTTTTTTTTCG
>CAYPNO010000505.1:0-1304 GCA_964411865.1 uncultured Desulfuromonas sp.
GATTTTGATAATACCGATGATGATCCTGCTTTTTTATACCGGATGGACAGCGAGAAAAGAGTGGACGACATTCAAAAGAGCCTGCAGAGAAAAAGAGAGGAGAGAGTACCATGCAAGCACAAGCAGCAACCCAGCTTATAAGGGATGAAGCAGCCATATTCCTGGGAAGAAAGCCAACGGATGACGAGATGAAACAGGCGCTACCAAGAGCAGAGAAAAAGCTCCACTGGATCATCAACAGAGAAGGTGACGCTGAAGGAATGAGACTCCAACCTTGGTACCTTGGCAAGCTGGTAGAAGAGGCAATAATTGAGGAAGCATTCTCGCAGTACACCATGGCAAGATGCCTGGAAATAGAAACACGGAGACAAGCCACAGCGACTGGTGAAATAAAAAAAGCCGCCCCGTTAAGGGACGACCCAACCACACCCAAATTATATCGCCAAGAAAAACGGTTTGTCAATCCGGAGCCCAAAACCATAACGAAAAGGAGGATGGCAAATGAAGTTATTAACCTTAAGGCTTGAAAACTTCCAAGGACTGAAATCGGAAGAGTTCGAGCTTGACGGTCACAGCGCCAGCATTTACGGCGACAACGCCACAGGTAAGACGACAGTATTCAACGCAATGACCTGGCTTCTTTTTGACAAAGCCAGCACCGGAGCAAAAAACTTCACACCGAAGACGAAAGGCCCGGATGGGGACCTTCACTATCTCGACCACGCGGCAGAGGCAGCATTCAAACTAAGCGACGGCAGAATCGTAAACCTTCGCAAAGTGTACCACGAGGTCTATAAGAAGAAGCGTGGATCATCTACAGAAGAGTTTGACGGCCACACCGTGGACTTCTACATTGACGGCGTGCCGGCTAAGGAGAAAGAATACGCAGCTACTATACTTTCACTTTGCGGAGGATCCGTAGAGAAAATAAAGATGCTGACCATGTCAAACTACTTCCCAGAAGAGATGAACTGTGACGCCAGACGGAAGATCCTCCTGGAGCTTTGCGGGGATGTTTCGGACGAGGACGTTATAACCAGCACACCGGAACTCAAAGACCTTCCTAAATTCCTGCTCATGCCGGGAACCACGAACCAATACTACACAGTGGATGAATACAAGAAAATAGCAAGCGCCAAGAAGACTGACATCAATAAACAGCTTCAGGACATACCGGGACGAATCGACGAGGCTCAAAGAGCCATGCCGGACATCACTGGGCTCGACATAAAGGCCATTGATAGCAAAATAAAGGAACTCAATACCCAAAAAAGCAACCTCGAAACAGAGAAAGCTCAAGCATT
>CAYPNO010000506.1:0-1302 GCA_964411865.1 uncultured Desulfuromonas sp.
GAAAGGGGAAGGTTCTCAAAGTTTATCTTTAAGTTCTTTAAGTGCAGGAACTGCTTATACTTTCTATGTTTCTTGTTTAGATGTTAATAATAATGAGGCAAGAGAATCTTTAGGCTTTACAACTACTGCTGAATCATCTCCTGGATACTTTCAGAAAGACTTGAAAGTTCCCTTACAGTTTGCTGGAGCTGAGCACTTGCTCCTTCAACCTGAACTGCAGAGGCACTTACATCTGCCATATCCCTTGAAATTTCTTCAGAAACATTTTTCATTTCACTGCTTTGATTACTTGCTTCATTTACCATATCTGATGCAAGGTTAATATTTGTACTTACCTCGGCTATTGCAGAAGTCTGTTCTTCTATGGCAGAAGCTATGGCAGACACAATATCATTTACCTTGCCAATTCCCCTGATAATAACATCTATATCTGTTTCAGCTCTTTTTGATGCTTCCTGGATACCATTTATTCTTACACTTATATCCTGGGTTGCTTCAGCAGTCTGGGCTGCAAGATCCTTGATTTCTCCGGCAACAACTGCAAAACCTCTTCCTGCCTCCCCTGCCCTTGCAGCTTCAATTGTGGCATTAAGTGCAAGTAGGTTTGTTTGATCTGAAATACTGGTTATGGTTTCAGTAACCTTTCCTATTTGAAGGGCTGCATCTCCAAGCTCTCTCATCACTACTGCAAAACTTTCTGCCTGGTGAACAGATTCTTCAGTGCTATTATGGGCAGTGGAAGTGTTGGAGGCTATTTCAGCAATAGTAGAAGTCATTTCTTCCATTGCAGATGCAACAGAATTGAGGTTTCCTGCAGAATCTTCCATTTTAACAACCATGGAATCAGTGGTGGCTGTCAGTTCTTCAGCTGCCGCTGCAACTGCTTCAGCCCTATCCCTTGATTCTTTGGCTCCCTGGGCTGTTTGATCTGAAACTGCTGAAAGCTCTGTTGAAGAAGAGGCAAGAGTTTCAACACCTTCTCCAAGATCTTTAAACATCTTTCTCAAAGCAGTGGTCATTTCATTGATCTGACGGCCCATATCACCAAATTCATTTTTTTGTTTCAAAACTTCTTCTGGAACTGTTTGTGTCATATCTCCGGCTGCTATGGCCTTAAAAAGCTCCCCACTTTGCCTTAGAGGAACAAGTATACTTCTTGTAACAATAAAACCAAAAATTACTGCTAAAACAAATCCTATGGAAAGGGTGATAAGGGAAAGCCTCATATTTGCCCTTCCCTGTCTGTTGGCTAAAACTTTCTGATCATCAGCACCCTGAATCTGAATCCTTGCTATTTCTCCA
>CAYPNO010000507.1:0-1299 GCA_964411865.1 uncultured Desulfuromonas sp.
ATCACCTGCGCAATAGGCGCATCAAAGCCGGTGAGCAGCATATCTTTCACAATCAAAAACGCGGTAGGGTCTTGGCCTTCACCCATACCCAAAGGCTTGGTGAAGTTCTTAATCACTTCTTTCTGATGGGCTGCGTTGGTATAGGGCGTATAGCGTGCTTCATCATTGTGATTGCCGGAAATAATCACTTCGCAGGGCGGTGCGCCCAACTCGTCGAGTGTTTGCTTAAACAGGGTCGCAGCATAACGGCTACCCACCACAATCATCCCTTTGAAGCCATCGGGCTGAATCTTTTCTCGGTAGTGCTTGAGCAAATCAATGCACACCCAGCGAATACGCGCAGGCGCTTCACGCACGGCGCGTTCAACGCCGTATTTCTTTTTAATCTCGCGCTTTTCTTCATCACTGAAGTCTTTGAAGTAGGCTTCAAACAACGCATCTAACGAACTGCCCACCACTTCTGTTTGCACTTGGCGGCCTTCGTAGATGATGCGGACTGTGGCTCCGTCTTCAACCGCTTGATTGATTTTGTACTCATCAATATAACCACCAAACGCCTGATCCATTTTCTGACTCTTCAGCAGCGGTGTACCGGTGAAACCGATCTTCGGTGCATTCGGCAACGCGGCGTTAATAGTGGCAGCCAGATTACCAAACTGAGTGCGGTGCGCTTCGTCGGCCAGCACAATGATCTTATCGCTGGGGTTAAGGTCGGTGAAGTCGCCTTCTGCTTCGGCTTCCTGAAACTTCTGCACCATGGCGGTAACAATATCGGATGAGTCGCGGCTCAGTAATTCTTTTAAATCAGCGACCGAACTTGCGTTATAAATGGTTTCGTTTTGCGCGGCACGGAAGGTATTGGAGAGCTGCGAGTCGAGCTGAGTACGGTCAGTAACAAACACCAGTTTGTACTGCTGCAACTCTGGATCGCGGCGCATCTTCACCGCCAGCATCACCATGGTCAGTGACTTACCTGAACCTTGGGTGTGCCAGATAATCCCAGACTTCTCTTTACGGTCTGCACCCGTCTTCAAACGGTCGATGACTTTATTCACTGCACGATATTGCTGATAGCGCGCAATCTTCTTGATTAAGCGGCCATCCACCGGCTCATAAATGGTGAAGTTTTGAATCAAGTCTAAAAAAGCAGTTGGATTAAACATCCCTGCCAACAAACGCTGTTGAGGGTTAATCTCCACGCCTTCAGTTGGGTGGCTGGGTTTGTTCTGGACTAATGAAATGTACTTTGCTGGAGCTTCCGCAGCCAAAGCATAGGGGTATTCCGTGTCAGCGTACTTC
>CAYPNO010000508.1:0-1298 GCA_964411865.1 uncultured Desulfuromonas sp.
GTGACCGCTATTGGCGGCTGGGGTCCGGCATATGGAATCGCTAAACTGTTTTTCACTGATCCCTATTTTTATCGGGGACAGGCCCTAACCAACGCAGGAAACACCACAAGAGTAGTTGTTAGAGCGGGACAAGTAGGTCCGGCAATGCGTGAAGATACAAAATATGTTTTACCAATGTCCGTTTCATTTCGGACTTACATGTCAATTTAAAAACGAGGTAATATTATGCCAGCAACAACAGGATTACAAACAGTAGGGTTTGGATCGAATACCAAGATATCTTATTTAGTGCAAGCCGCAGCGGGGGCGATTGACGCTACCCCAACGTGGATCGTTGTTCCCTTCGCAAGCGGAGAAATGACCTTTCAGGCAGAACAGATGAACGATAACTCAATGACTGGGGATCGAAATGAGCTTGCACCAAGATCCGGCACAGTCAACGGACAAATGACGCTGTCAGGCAAGTTCCGCCCGGAATGTTTCGATGGTCTACTTGAAGCCGCCGCACAGGGAACATGGACTACAATCGGAGCAACAACTGAAGATGCGCTATTGGTTGGCTCCACTCAGCGGAGGGTGGCATGGGAAATCTATCACTCTGACACCGATGAATATATGCGAATGGTTGATACCGAGATATCCAATTTCAGTTTGTCCCTGAATGCAAATGGGGAAGTCACTTTTGACATGACCGCAATCGGCGGAACTGAACTGGATCTTGGGTTAAATATAGATACAGCAATCACAGGGGCCACATACATAGAAACATCTGAACCGTTTTACGACACATTCAACGGTACAATCTCCCTGGCAGGTGAAACCGGTATCTATTTTTCAAGCATGTCGCCGACAATTAACAACCAGTCAACACCATTGTTCGCATTGGGCTCCAGGTATCCGTTTGCCATCGCACACGGGAAGATGATGGGTGATATGTCCCTAACGGCTTATTACACGGACGAGACAATTAAATCAAAATACCAAGATGAAACCAACTTGAATCTTACCGTTAAGATTATGTATGAGGACGTCGGGGAGCTCGACGACACGACCACGTTCTATCATCAAATCAAATGGCCCAGTACCAAAATCATCAGCTTTGGTAGGCCCGTCAGCGGGGAGGGGGCGTTGATGGATAACCTTACCGTGAAGCCATACAAGGACTCATCCTTGGGTTCTTCTTTCCAAATTATTAGAAACACCCCGGCATAAACAGTTTCTTGCCGGGGCCTGCAAAGGTGTTTGGGTAGCCCTCCCCATAACCCGGCAAGAATTAATTAACAATAGAGGGCATTTAA
>CAYPNO010000509.1:0-1292 GCA_964411865.1 uncultured Desulfuromonas sp.
CTGATGAATTCCTATGAAGCTTGGGCCTCTGGAAATTTTGATCTCTTCCCAGCGGGGGCTGGCCAGATCTCCGCCCTGATCAAAGAAATCAGACCCGTAAATGTCTTAGTCTATAAAATTACATAGAAAAAGGCAGAAAAAACCCTGACACAAAACAGCTGATATCTCGGCATTTCCTTCAACAAAAAAGGAGATAGCCGTAATGAAGACCAAAGCAAACACAGTATTAACCAACCAATCCCCTTCTGGCCAGCGGATCACAGCAGAGAATACAACCTCAAAATCGCAGAAAAAATGTCCTAAACGGGGTAAACGTTATTCACGAGCACAGAAGGATGAGATCTTGCTGTACGTAAAAGAAACTTCGGTGACCGAAGCCGCCGCTAAATTTGATGTAACTGAAACTACCATATATGAATGGCAGCGTTCTGATAAACGCCGAAATCACAATGGAAATGAAGCACAGGTAACCGACGATGATCCTGCCGTGATCCGGGACAGAAAGATTCTTGCGACATGGCGGGAGCATCCAGGATACGGGCCGAGTCAGGTTCGTCTGGCACTCAAACGTAAAGGATTCAAGGTTTCTGTGGGCACGGTCCGCCATGTCATGGAAGAAAATGGTTACCTTCCCCCAAAACTGAAGCGGAAGGAACCTACAGTCCGGTATGAAGCGAGTCGACCCGGAGAGCTGTACCACCTTGATTTTTACCACTTCTATGTTCACAAACAAAAAACCTGCGTTCTCTTTATCGAGGATGACTTTTCCCGGTTCATCTCCGGCTGGGCCATGGCACCTGCCGAATCTGCGGATCCGGTTATCAAATGTTTTGAGGATGCGGTACAGCGCTATGGTCGGCCCGAGGGAGTCATGTCCGACCGGGGGTCAGCATTTCATTCGTGGAGGGGTTTGTCCCGATTCGAAGCCCTGTTAGAGGAGTATGAGATCAACTACTATCTGGCAAAGAACGCCTCTGTTAATGGTAAGGTGGAGGCACTGAACGCCAGTTTTCAAAAGGAGTGCGTGCGGCAAATCGAATTCATGGACATGACAGACGCAGCCCGCTCCATCGGCCGGTGGGTGGATCACTACAATCATCGCCGTCCCCACCATGGTATAGGGGGGCTTCTGGTTCCTGCCGACCGTTTTTATGGAATAGCTCAGCAGAGCTTAAAACGAATTGAGCAGGGACTTGGGGCTGATGTGAGTGACCTGGTCAGTCCGGATAACCGGGGTCTGGAGCTTTTCAGAGTGGTATCTTACAGCGGAAAGCCCCAAGTTTGGCTAATGG
>CAYPNO010000510.1:0-1289 GCA_964411865.1 uncultured Desulfuromonas sp.
CATCCCTTAATATATCCACCATGATTTTATTTAGTTTTTCCTCATTCCCTGTACCATTGCCCCCGGTTATTTGCCAAGTTGTCCCTTCGCCATCATATTCCATAAAATGGATACCAAATTTTTCAAAGCCTGACCCGGCTGCCCTTTGCTTTTCGTTATTATCCACCGTAAACCACGCTTCACCTTTTTGTTTACCGGCGTGATCTTCCAATTTAAAAATGTTATGTGCCATAGCACCCATCGCTGATGCCCCTCTTAAAGTTCCCATTTTCCCGGCATGATGTACTATGATGTGCGACACTCCCAAAGCCCGTAAATCTTTAAGAAACGGATTAACTTTTTTATTCCATTCACTATTATCATTCTCATTCTCCAATCCAAACACCGTAGAAACGCTATCCAATATCAGGAACTTATACTCAGGATTATCCTTCAAAAACTTAATAATCTCTTGTTGCTTTTCCCGCTTGGCTAAATTGAATTCTTGTCCGCTTTCTAATTGGACATGAGGTAAACTGAATGTTTTCATCTCCCATCGCTTTTCTTGTATCCCCATCCATTTATATTGCTCCAACCGCTCCTTCATTTCATTAAGTCCCAATTCTCCGTCTATATAAACACAGCCGGTGTTGCCCTTTATTTGCCACTCCCCTATATCGTGATCCTTTTCTTTGACACCTAATAAATACCCCATTAATAATGCTAATAATGATTTGCCAACTCCGGCTTTACCATAGAATATATTCGTTTCACCTTCCCTTAACCATGGCTTGATTAATAATTTGGGCTTTTCTATTTTCATAGCTTCTAATTCGGTTAATGTATAAGCATATTGGCGTATATCCCCGCTCACAATAGGGTCAATCCCCATTAAAGCAAAGCATTCCTCCATATCACCATCGTTGTAAAATGCTATTCCATCATTAATGCGTCTGGCTACTATTCGGTGTTGTAGATGCTTTTGTGCTTCCCGTATAAGGAATTTTACATTTATATCCTCCTTTTGCTGTTCCCATTCTTTAGATAAACCGGGTAAGATATCCTCTTCAAGCTCCTCTCTAAGGTCTTTATCCAAAGTATCTGCCTTTGTAAGATAAAGGTTTTCCATGTCTTGTTTAGGGCTTTTTTTATAATCCTTAAAATATTCATAGCACCACCCAATGAGTTTCTTTGCAATTCGTGATTCATAATATTTCGTTGGAAAATTTGTTGTTGCCCATTCAAGGAATTCATCACTGGTTATACATCCTATGGTGATAAGACGTTCTATGAATTGCGTTATCCGATCT
>CAYPNO010000511.1:0-1289 GCA_964411865.1 uncultured Desulfuromonas sp.
GCTCTGGAAGAGCACCAGGACTTCCTGCGCCAGCGGGATCAGAAGATGGCCACATCCGCCCCCGTAGGGGCTTTCGGCCGAAAGCCCATTTCAAGACATAAAGACTTCAAAAAGATCAACCAAAAGGAGCCAAAATGAACCACGCCCTCTTATCCACCGTCAAAGACCAGCTCATCCGCCACGAAGGCCTCCGCCTGAAGCCCTACCGCTGCACCGCCGGCAAGCTCACCATCGGCATCGGCCGCAATCTCGACGATTCCGGCATCTCCCCGCAGGAGGCTTACGCCATGCTGGATAATGACATCCTCGCTTGCGAATCCCTCCTGAAGGCCAGAATCCCCGAGCTCTACGATCCCCTCGATGATGCCCGAAAATCCGTCCTCATCAATATGTGCTTCAATCTCGGAATCTCCGGACTCCTGGGCTTTACGAATACCCTCGCCCTCATCAAAGCGGCAAATTACGAGCGCGCCGCCAATGCCATGCTCGTCTCTCGCTGGGCCAAACAGGTCGGCCGCCGTGCCCTCGAGCTCTCCCAGATCATGCGCCTCGGCACCTCACCCTCAACCATCAAATAAGGAGCATACCATGAAAAGACCCACTTACGATTCCCTCAAATCCCTCTGCGCCGCCAGAGGCTACCCCTTCTTTACCCAGGCCTTCGACCTCAATTTCTTCGGCATCCGCGCCGTACCCTTCACCCCAGACCGCTTCGACGACCTCCTCGCCGTCGCCTATACCGATGTCAATGGCACCCCGCGTGTCTTTGCCGCCCCTGCCTCCACAGATCCCGGCCTCATCTATATCGATAGACCCCTGCACCCCACCGGCTGTGCCTTCCTCAAACCCGGACGCTACCCCGCCGTCTATACCCTTGGAAGCCACAAAGGCACCCCCGCCCTCGTCCAAATCAGGCCCATGACCGTCTATCGCATCTCCTCCCTGGATGATCTCGCCGCCCTCGATGCCGTCCCCACCGAGACCGGTCTCTTCGGCATCAACGTCCACCAGGCCGCTGCAATCTCCATCGCCACCATCGTCGGTTCCTACTCCGCCGGCTGCCAGGTCCTCCAGTGGTCAGCAGACCTCGCCTATCTCCGTGATCTCCTGCGCGCCCAGGCCCGCTACACCGGCTGCGATACCCTCTCTTACACCCTCATCCAGGAAACCGATCTCCAGCCACCCCAGCCCCAGATCGTCCAGCCAAGGCTCTCTAAGGCTGCCGTGAGGCCTGCGGTAATCTAACGATGTCTTACGCCTTTCAGGGACGCTCCTTTATCTCTCTACTG
>CAYPNO010000512.1:0-1288 GCA_964411865.1 uncultured Desulfuromonas sp.
AACGTTCAGCGACATGAATAGCTCCGTCGCAGTCGGTGTCCGGTAGAACCACGACAAACTCTTCCCCGCCATAGCGTGCAATCCAATCAACGTTTCTGCTCAGATTCTGTTCCAAACATCCAGCTACCAGTTGTAGACACATATCCCCTTGCTGATGGCCATAATAATCATTGTACTTTTTAAAATGGTCAATATCGCATACCAGTATGGATACTTCATTTATTATCCGTCTGGATGTGGCCAGTTCGCGTTGCAGGTTCTGATCAAAATAACGTCGGTTGTACAGTCCAGTGAGGCCGTCGTGGGTGGCTTCACGCTCAGCGGCAACAAGGCGCAACTCGCGATTGAACAGCCATATCAGGATTATAACTATGAAAATAAAGCCCACCAATGCATAGATAATGTTCCTCCACACTGAGGTATGTAATTCTGCGACCATGGGAGAGACATCTTCCCACATCAAGATAAAACCCACTGGTGGCAGTGATGGGTCAATTTCACCCTGATAGTCGCGCAGAGGAAAGTAAAACACTGAGAGATAGCACCCAGCGTATTTTAATAACTGCGCCTGTGAAGTTGAAAATGGCAGGTCAGGGGTGCTTAGCTGCAGAATGTCTGGAATTAAGCTGTCCAGATCTGGGGTGGAGCTAGATTCAAGGTAGTAGCCCATCTGCGGATTTGTGCTGAAGTATTTGTCTATGTACTCTGGCCACATACACGCTTCTACGTGTTCACGGGTCAGAAGAACCGCGCTCTGAACCTTGAAGAAACTCGAAAACATAGGCAGCAGAAGATCAAAAGAGGTTCCTACTTCAAGAGCGCCAACATAGGTATTTTCACCATTGGTCGGATCTGTAGCCCACACTGGAACTACTGCACGCAGGCCGCAATAAATGCGTCCAGTTTCAAAGCCGATGCGCGGGCTTTTTTCTGTATTTGTATCCACGATCGTATGGCGCAAATCATCCATTCTGTCGCCGTATTTTTCTGGAACATGAACCCGAAGGAAACTCAGGCTGCCCGGGCCCAGATGGTAGTGGAGTTGACGTACATTGAACTCAGCGGTGAGCTTGTCCCACGCTGGTTTTACTTGACGGAGTAATTCGGTGCGTGCCTTGGTTGCCATGTCGCCTCCGCTAGGGTTGCCCGTGGCTTCCACACATTTTTTACCTTTTAAAAACAACTTGTTAAGTTCAGCATCATTGCCAATAAACTGCGCCATCTGCATCAAGTTGGTATAGGTCATTTTCATGGAGATGTTAAACTCGTTTTGATGATCCTGCGCGCG
>CAYPNO010000513.1:0-1287 GCA_964411865.1 uncultured Desulfuromonas sp.
CTGTTCAACTGCTTGAGCTAAGTGCTGATAGAGCTGCTCACCAAAGCCACGTAACTCATCAGCGACTAAACGCTCATCATATAAGCGGGCAATACCTGAGTCGGCTTTAAGCAAGACCATTTCTAGCATATCAATGCGCGCCCTAAAGAAGGGCCACTGATCTCGCATTTCTGCTAACAGGGGCTCTTCTTGGCGCTCAATCGCATTTTGCAACGCAGTTTCCCAGCCCAGCCAAGCCGGCAGCATCATACGTGTTTGCGTCCAAGCGAAAATCCATGGGATTGCGCGTAAACTTTCAATACCACCGCTGCGACGTCGTGCAGGGCGACTGCCTAATGGCAAACGTCCCAACTCTTGTTCAGGTGTCGCTTGACGGAAATAATCAACAAACTGTGGCTCTTCGCGCACTGTTTTCCGGTAGGCGGCTAAACCATCAGCCGCCAAGCGCTCCATGACCGCACGCCAAGAGCTTTTGGGTGTTGGCGGCGGTAATAAGGTGGCCTCTAGCACTGCGGCTAAATACAAATTAAGATTTTGTGCGGCAACCGCGGGCAAACCATATTTAAAGCGGATCACCTCACCTTGCTCAGTGGTACGGAAGCGTCCAGCGACAGATCCCGGTGGTTGCGACAAAATAGCTTCATGTGCAGGTCCACCACCACGGCCTACAGTACCGCCGCGACCATGAAATAATACCAGCTCAATACCTTGCTTTTCACACACCGCCACCAACTCTTCTTGGGCGCGGTATTGCGACCAAGCTGCAGCGGTGGTGCCTGCATCTTTTGCTGAATCCGAATAACCAATCATCACTTCTTGCGGCCCAGCTAAGCCCTTGCGGTAATCAGCCAAACTCAATAATTGATCAATGACAGCCGCGGCATTGTGCAAGTCATCCTGAGTTTCAAAGCGTGGCGCAATACGCATCGCACGCTTAAGCCCCGCCTCTTTAAGCAACAACTGCACTGCCAGCACATCGGAGGGTGCTGAGGCCATTGAAATCACATAGGAACCCAGCGAATCCGCGGATGTTTGCGCAATGACTTTGCAGGTATCTAACACTTCTTGCGTATCAGCGCTGGCAACAAAGTCAGGGGGTAATAAAGGTCGGCGATTGTCCAGCTCACTGAGCAAGAATGCTTGACGTTGAGCTTCATCCCAAAGCGCATATTCACCTAGACCCAGCCATTGGGTAATTTCACTTAAGGCGCTGCTATGGCGCTCTGCATCTTGGCGGATATCTAAACGTACCAAAGACAGACCAAAGGTTGCCGTACGCCGAATGGT
>CAYPNO010000514.1:0-1283 GCA_964411865.1 uncultured Desulfuromonas sp.
AATGAATATAAATCTGTTTGTTAAACATGTATTTTAAGATTAACAGATCTAAACCGCATTGTACCGGCCTTTTGTGTGAGTGTATTCTATCGTATTTCAGACATCTGCTAAACAGTTTTATTACATTTGTTATAGAGTGTATATTTTTACCGTCTATCTGTAAATAAAAATCAGTGTTATAGTTAAATGGGTGTGGCATTGTTCTTATTACATCAGATTTGAATCCCCGTTTACGGTCAATGTTACGTAATGCTGTGGGTACTCCTGCCGTGTCGCCTATATGCAATATTCTCATTTAATCCCCCTGTATAGGAGCAGTATCATTTTTTCCTCCCATTTAAAGTTCATGGTAAGACATTTTTGAGACATTTCTTTACATTTTGGTATTGCTTGTTCAATTGCCGCTATTGATTCTTTGGTGTTGTCTGGATCTATAAGGATCCCTAACCCCAAATCTTCAATGAACTGGTTCCCTGGCGTCCTGCTTGCTATTACCGGGATACCTGAAGCTATGTATTCATATGTTTTTGTACTTACGGCCTTATCATACCTTGGGAGCTTATCATAAAGACACACCCCAAATGATGTTTTTTCTAAGAAACCGTTTATTTGGTTGTGTGGTATAACTCCGTGGTAACTGATATTCATTTCGTTTTCGGGTATCAGTGATTTATCAAATGCGTTCCCTGCGATTGAATATGTTATTTTATTATCTTTTTTAATTAATGTTTTGAGTATTTGAACGGATTCTTTTATTTTCCTATGATCTAAGATCCCAATGTATGAAAAGTGTTTTCCATCTCTAATTGTCCCATTAATCCCAATTGGGTAGTTATGAATAATCGTTGATCCTGGAAACGATTTTTGCATTTCTTCATCAACAACTATTGATTTATCCACAAATATAGAAACCATTGCCTTTTCTGCGAACGATTCTATTGCTTCGATTACCACAGATAGACTATTAAACCCCATCTTTTCAAACTTTTCTTTCACCAATTGAGGATAGTAATCATGTCTATCATACACCAATTTTGTGTTTTTTAGAGTTTTTAGGATACATCCCAAAAATAAAGAACTTGGTTCATGGCAATGGTAAACGTCTGTGTCCACCTGCAAAGCCGTTTTTAGAGCGTTGAAACAGTTTAACAGATGATTCAGGGGGGTTAATACGCCTTTGAATTCTATAACGTTTATATCATTTTCTTTATATCTATTATTTTCAGATCCCAATGCTATAACTGTTACCGAATGTTCTTTTTTTAAAGATTCTGCTTCTTTAT
>CAYPNO010000515.1:0-567 GCA_964411865.1 uncultured Desulfuromonas sp.
GCCGCGCCAAAGTCTGCCAGTACATTGCAGCGCAATACCCCAAAGAGCGAGTGATTGCAGCCACATCGACCGGCTGGCACACAGAGAAGCTGTTTATCATGCCCCGTCAAAACATCGGTGAAGGCAAAGCCATATTTCAAAGCGAGGCCGCCAACGGTGACGATTACAAACAAGGGGGAACACTTGAAGGCTGGCAGGCTGGTATCGGTGCTGTATGCGAGGGCAACCCGCTATTGATGCTGAGTGTTTGCGCAGCATTTGCAGGCCCATTGCTTTATCACGTTCAGCGCCAAGGTGGCGGCTTTCACATTGTCGGCGACTCCAGCACAGGTAAAAGTTCAGCCATTCTGGCGGGTGCTTCTGTCTGGGGGCATGGTGAAGAATTTAAACGCACTTGGAGAGCAACAGGTAACGGGCTGGAAGGTATCGCCAGTCAACGCAACGACACACTGTTAGCACTAGATGAGATTGGCGAAGCTGACCCTAGAGAGATTGGCGCAGTGGTCTACGCGATGGCTAACGGCACTGGTAAATCAAGAGCAAGCCGTAACGGTTCTGCACGGGCAA
>CAYPNO010000515.1:577-1283 GCA_964411865.1 uncultured Desulfuromonas sp.
ATTTTGTTTTCATCCGGAGAGCTTGGACTGTCTGCAATCATGGCTGAGGCAGGTAAGCGCAGCCGTACAGGTCAAGAAATACGCCTTTTAGATATACCTGCTCGCCGTACCTTTGGTGCTTGGGATGACTTGCACGGCATGGCTGGAGGTCGTGAGTTTTCCGATGCCATACAGCGCACCAGCGCAACACATTACGGGCAAGCAGGGCCTGCATTTATTACTGAGCTGCTTAAAGCTGGTCAAGATGAGCCACTATCTAAAATGCTGCCTGAGACGCTGGCGCAGTTCTGCGAGAGGTACCCCACAGCCAACGGACAAGAAAGCCGCGCCGCTGAACGGTTCGCACTATTGGCAATGGCTGGGGAGTTAGCTATCCAGTTCAATATTCTGCCGATTCCTAAGGGTGCCGCCCACAGTGCAATGCTTGAGCTGTTTGAAGTATGGCGTGCTGACCGTGGCGAAGGCCCTAGCGAAGACCGCCAGATACTAAGCAGCATTGCAGACTTCATAGCACGGCATGGTGATACCCGTTTTTCTAATGTGAATAATAAGTACGAAGAAGTCAGAGACCGCGCCGGATATTGGGAAGAAGCATCCGATGAAAGTCGCTTGTACCTGTTTAACCGCACAGGTCTAGAAGAAGCCACTAAAGGATTCAGCGTATCCCGCGTGGTGCTGGCGCTGGAAACCAACACCGGCACCGTGC
>CAYPNO010000516.1:0-1276 GCA_964411865.1 uncultured Desulfuromonas sp.
CGAGTATTAACTCGATCAGGTTCAACGGGACCCGGATTAACCGATCTCAGCTCTTTAAAGAGCACCCCGACAAGAAGCAGCCAACAGTCTAGCGATGATGTGAGCTAAACTGCAAGCTATACGCTACTGCTACACACTGTACGAAGACATAAACAATATATCTCCACTCTTGACCGTCTCTATGTTCAGCCGTAGCCTTAAGCCATTTTTCTCTATGAAATTTAGGATATTCATGATGCGCTTACTGTCGCTCACTTTTGTTATCGCTACTGTGTTGGGTTCGACTGCCTATGCAGCCCCCAGCACCACTAATAAAGTTAACCTACTGGATGTGTATCAATTTGCGGTTGATAACAACGCAGACTTAGCTGCAGCCCACGCAGACTACCAAGCACAAAGCGAACGTGTCCCTCAGGCACGCTCAGGATTACTGCCACAATTGGGCGCCGGCGCGAGCAATACCAGCAGCCGCAGTAAAGTGGATACGAACATAGGTTCGCAAAGCACATCACGCAGTGCTTTTGTCTATCAAGCTAACCTGAGTCAGCCGCTGTTTCGTTTAGATCGTTGGTATCAATTGCAGGCCGCCCACGCCAGCAATGAGCAGTCGGCTCTAGAGTTGTCGGCGATTGAACAAAACCTGATTTTACAAAGCTCTGAAGTCTACTTTGCCGTACTGCGTGCACAAGATAATTTGGCTGCCAGCCGTGCGGAAGAATCAGCCTTTAAACGCCAATTTGATCTTGCCAGCGAACGCTTTGATGTGGGTTTATCCGATAAAACCGACGTTTTACAAGCACAAGCGGCTTATGACGCTGCTCGCGCCAACCGCATGATTGCCGAACGTATGGTGAGCGATGCTTTCCAAGCGCTCAATACCCTCACCAATGTTCAATTGGCTGCCCTTGAAGGGGTTAAGCACAGCTTGCCGATTTTGCCGCCCACACCCAATGATGCCAGCGCTTGGGTCAATACCGCGACTGAGCAGAATTTGAGCTTGCAGGCTATTAATTATGCTGTGCAAGCCGCGCAAGACAGCGTTAAACAACGCAAATCAGGCCATGCGCCGACAGTGGATGCGGTAGCCCAGTATCAAAAAGGTGATAACGACAGCTTGGGCTTTATCAACAACCGCCAAACGCCTCGATTCAACGGCAACGCTGAGCAAAGCAGCATTGGTCTACAGCTCAATATCCCCCTGTACACCGGCGGCATGACCAACTCACAAGTGCGTGAAGGCGTCTACCGTTTAGATCAAGCTGAGCAAATGCGTGAA
>CAYPNO010000517.1:0-1273 GCA_964411865.1 uncultured Desulfuromonas sp.
GAAATGGTTGGGTTTTTTTTGTAGGATTAAGATTACTTAAGATTACATTGCACCTAAAGTATAAGTAATCTTAAACAACAAGGAGATAGCATGGCAATTATACAGAACGTCCCTTGTCCTGGTTGTCAGGATACAGGGCATGATCACAGAGGAACGAACATGATGGTGTTCGAAGATGGAGGTAGGTATTGCAATCGTAGCCACTGGCACAAGGATGGACTGCCTCTCTTCATACCTGCTGATGGATCAGATCCCATCTTAGATCAAGAGGTAACAGGCACTATCAAGTACACACCTGAGCAGTTCAAGAAGCTGGTAAAGGAAGGCAAGCTAAGCAATCCTAATGTAAGAGAGATAGCACTGAGAGGTATGAGAGGACAGGATAGGTGGGAGGTAAGTAGTGATGAAGAAAGAGAACAGATGCTCAAGGACAGGGAGATAGATGAGGACTACTTCAATGGTCTTAAGATAAGGAACCTGGTTGATCGTCACATCCCTGGACAGATAGCAAAGTTCTACAATGTCAGAGTAGGCCTGGACAATAAAGGCAAGACAGCTCGGCACTACTACCCTTGCTATGACAGTGAAGGTAAGTGGAAGGGAGCTAAGTGCAGGACACTGCCCAAGGACTTTAAATATGATCACCTTGGTTGGCTGTGGGGTGACGGCATGCTCTTTGGTCAGAAGCAGACTGCTGATGTCATTGCTTCAGGTGCAAGGATGGACACCTTGGTGCTGGTAGGTGGAGAGTGTGATGTTATGGCTGCTCAGACTATGCTCTTGGAAGGCAGGGCTGGTACTAAGTGGGCTAACACCTACTTCCATGTATGGTCTGTCATGAAGGGAGAGGCAAGCTTGAATGAGATCTTGCATAACAAGGAAGAGATCAAGAAGTTCAAGAAGATACTTGTCTGCTTTGACAATGATGCAGTAGGTAACAAGCTGAACAGATCTGTTGGGAAACTTTTTAGAGGTAAGACCTATAAGCTTTCTCTGCCTGATGGATGCAAAGATCCTAATGATGCTCTGATGCAAGGAAGAGGCAAGGAGTTCGTTGACGCATGGTGGAACCCTGTTGACATCTTTGAAGGTGGTTCTCTTAGCTCTGCATCTAAGTACAGAGAGAGGGCAAAGATCATGCCTACCATGGGCCTGTCATGGCCATGGCCTTCTCTTGATCCAGTCACCTATGGCATCAGGAAGAACTACTTAGGTGTATGGGGGGCGGGCACAGGTGTAGGTAAGACCAAGACAACCAAGGAGGTAGTCTTCC
>CAYPNO010000518.1:0-1266 GCA_964411865.1 uncultured Desulfuromonas sp.
GCCGCAAGTTCCGCGTCATCCAAGGCACGGTGGTGGCGCACTCCGGGCAATTCTCCGAACAGATAACGTCCGAGTATTTCCAGCTTATGACTGCGCAAATCGGGGTAACTTAAACGACTCAGCTTCAAGGTGCAGTAATGTGAATTGGTAAGGCGCTGTCCCAAACGGGCAAACTCCGCTTCCAGAAAACCTATGTCAAATTGGGCATTGTGCGCCACGAGTAGATCTTCCCCGATAAAATCTCGAAAAGCGAAAAAGACCTCCCCCGCCTTCGGTTGATCTTTCAGCATCGCAGTAGAGATGCCATGCACCATCTGCGCCCCTGCAGCAATGGGCCTTGAGGTCGCAACCAAAGAGCTGAAGCGCTCTACAAGCTGCCCAGCAACCACGCGCACCGCCCCTATTTCAATAACCCGCTCCCCCTTGGCCGCTGACAAACCAGTGGTCTCCACATCAAACACCACCAGCGAGTGCGCAGCAAGGATCTGAACTTGGTGCGCCAATACTGCCTGATTTCGATTCAAACTCACCTTGAATATCCCTTTCAAGACCCCGTAAACATGAATATTTCCGCACTAGGAGCACAAATTGTCTCTCAGAATACACTAAGCATGTGGTGCAGAAGCTGAAGTTATACCTTCATTCCCCTTGCGGCATTGTTTATACTAGAATTTCGCTGTGCATGAACCTTTTTGTAGTACCTCGGTTAGCTGGCGGTTCGTTGTTTATATTTTTCATACTCGGAGCTTTCCATGAGCCACTCCATCCTTCCAGCTAAAAGCAGCCTAATACTGCTGCTGCTCCTAGCGTTACTGCTGGTTTTTTTCAAGGGGCCAAACCTCCTCTATGGTGCATTATCACTACTCGCAGTCACTCTTTATTATTTTTTCACCGACCATCGCTTCACCCCAGACCATATCTCCAGGCATGGTTATCTCGGCATTCATCTTTTCCTGTATATGCTGCTGTGTACCACCGTTATCTGGGCAACAACTGGCGACGAAGAAAGTCCTTACTGGGTCATCTACCTGCTTCCCATCATCACCTGCGCTTCAACCTTGAGTCTAGGACGCACGTTGGGACTCTGCGCTCTATCTTCATTGCTGTACCTAGCGCTAATCCCGACAACCATCTATCTTGATTCCACAGAACTACGCGAAGACCTGCCGGAATTTATAATTTCCAGCATTTCCCTTTTCGCCATCGGAATCCTGGTTCACAGCCTCGCGGAGCAAAACCGCCACAAACTTCAGCAGGAAAAACAGC
>CAYPNO010000519.1:0-1266 GCA_964411865.1 uncultured Desulfuromonas sp.
AATCTTATTAATTTCTTCTTCTTCTTTATCGTTAAAGAATAGATTGCCGTTATTTGCTTCGGCTAACTGTCGCAAGCAGATGTAGTTATTTTTCCCCTTGGCTTTCTCGAAACGGATGCCAGGGTATAATTTATTAATTATTGGTATATCCTTTTTTATTAATTGTTCCTGCAGATTAATGGTGTTTGTCGCTATAACTAACTTGCTTTGCTGATTGGTAGACAGTGATTTTAAATGTTCACAAAATGCAACTAAGTAGGCAAAAGTTTTACCCACTCCGGTACCAGCTTCAACTACTGCTGCACGTCCTGGGTCTTTAGCATAATTTAAAAAACGCCTGATAAACTGAACCATCTGTATTTGTTCAGGCCTGCTCTCTTTTTTATTTAGTTTATTCACAATTTTATTCAGTGCATCTTGTGCCTGATTGTTCAGTTTATTCTTCATTTTAATTCCTCTTTTTGCGTTTTGGCGGTTTTTTATCAACGATGTAGACCCGTTCTATTTGCCCGTCCTCATTTATTGTAGCTTCAATAAATTTCGGATTCGGAGCATCAATTTGCTCGTCTCCTTTTACTACAACTACTGCCTCTGACGTCATAGCTCGCTGGCAGATGACGGTTTTGGCATTACGCTTATTTATATTGGGTGAAAATAATAAAACCCCGTAACTTCGCAGAATCACTTCCATGCTTGCTAATAGTTCAACACTACCTTCGCCCGTTTGCCGGAAATAATCATATTCCCTTTTGAGCTTCATTATATCGTTCGGAGGTCTATTTGAAGCTTCCATTTGGAAACTGTCTAGTTCCTCCTGGGTGCATTGTCTCGTGTACACATAAGCATCTTGTTTTTTCCTTACCCCTAGTCGGGACCGCATACGGCGCTGGGCCCCTGATTCCTTTTTGTTAATTGCATGGGTGCTGGTGTCTTGAAGAAATTGAGCTTGTTTTACGGTTTTTCTCGGTAAATTCTTCAACTGCTCTACCTCAAATATTTCTTCAACTTGATTCTCAAACAAAACTTCTGCTGGTGATCCGTCAAATATAATTCCCTGCTCCGTTAACTTATCAATTTTTTCTTTTAACCTTTTTTCATACACGGCCACGTATTTAGGCTTGACCCCCATCGTTTTCGCAATCTCTTTACGAGTAAGGCCATGGGCTTTATATGCCCAAATTACGCGTTCCTGCGGGGACAGCACTTCTAAAAATTGCTGCAAACTTTATTCACCACTCTTCCACGTCTTTAATGTAATAGTTGTTA
>CAYPNO010000520.1:0-1265 GCA_964411865.1 uncultured Desulfuromonas sp.
GTCTCAGGGGAGCCCTGGCGACCTGATCCGCACCCAAGGGATGCCGCAGGAGGTACCGCCGCCCACACAGCAGGGCCGGAACCTGACCCGCGAGAACATGCAGCGTACCAGCCTGCAGAACGTGCAAGGGCAGATAAACCAGAACTTCAACCGCGACAACCCCATATCCAAAACAGGGGATGCGATTGAAAGATTCTTTGCCAACGGTGCCGCCCAAGTGAATCAGGCGCTAAACAATGTAGCACGAGTGCTGGTGATCGACCCGGCCAGAGCCGCAGCCAGCGGAATAGTTGAACCGTTCCTGCGTTTCCAGGCATGGGCACAGAGCCGCTACGCCAATCCAGATGAAGCGTTGAGCGCCGAAGCTCTGGAGATGTACGCGCAAGAAAGTCCGCAAGACGTTGAAATGATTGCATCCGCACTTACCGAATAACTGGAGGCTCACTGTGTCCATAGAAAACAGATACCCAGCACTTGCAAACAAGGTGGCCGAAGCGCGAGAGGCGGGATACCAAGATGAAGAGATCGAGTCCTATCTTGCCGAACGGGAGCAGGTCGCGCTTGAGGAGGGATACAAGCAAGAGGACGTGGACGCCTTCCTTGGTCGAGTAGAGAACCAATCCACCGGAGTGCTTGACGATGTGGGGCGCATGTTCGGCATGGGCTTGAATCAGGTAGCTGGTGCCTTTGGTGGTGTCGTAGAGCAGGCAGGGAAAGTCACCGGCCTTGAAAGCATCGAGGGTGCCGGGGAGTGGATACAGGACAAGACCGACAGCCGCACCGAAGAACTGAGCGGGCAGTTGAGCTGGGAGCAGAAACAGGCACGCGAAAAGAAGTTCACCCAAAACGAAGAGGGCGAACGCGCCTGGGGCGAAGCCTGGAAAGACCCCCGCGCCTACCTCGGACTTGTAGCAGAATCAGCCCCCGCGACCATTACTGGGATCGCAGCTGGTGGAGTCCTTACCCGCGCCGCTACTAAGGTTGCCCCATGGCTGGGCCGTACCGGAGCCGCCGCTTTGGGTTACGGTGCAGGTGAGGGTGCTATGGCTGGAACAATGGCGGGCAAACAGGTGGTGGACGAGATCCATAACACCCCATGGGAAACCCTCGTGCAGACCGAAGAGTTCCGCAAGGCGTACCACTCCATCGAAGATGAGAGCATGACGCACGAGGATAAAATGGTTTTCGCGCGCTCCAAGCTTGAAACCGCCGCCTATGGTGAGGCCGCAGGCAAGACGGGCTTGGTGACTACAATCCTTTCCGCA
>CAYPNO010000521.1:0-1260 GCA_964411865.1 uncultured Desulfuromonas sp.
GTTGGAGCAGATACATATACGGTAGCAGAGGCTATTGAAATGAAGAATCATGGAAAAAAAAGTAGGGTATTTGTGGTGGGAGGCATGGGCAGCGCTTCGGTTCTTTATCGTCTGCTTGCCAAAAAAGAGTATGAGATTGTTACGGGCATGCTCCATAGAAATGATATTGATTTCCATGTGGCAGATTCCCTCGGGGCACACTGCATAGTACAGCCAGACATCGACACCTTTTCAAGCGAGATAAACGAGTCAGCAAGAGAAGAGATGGGCCGGTGTCACTGGGTCATTGACACTGGATTCAACCTGGAAAAGGTCAATCAGGATAATATAACCCTTTTAAAGGATGCCCTGGCCCTTGGAAAACCTGTGTTCAGCCTGAGAAATGGTCAGAGCCGGGAGTGTTTCACAGATGTAGAGTATGACCAGATAAATTTCTTTGACGACGAATGTCTGCTGGTGGACCAGGCTGACCAGAATTTTAAACACCATGAAGCTCTGTCCTGATTATCTCATACTGATGCTAACCGATAGTTGCAACCTCGATTGCGCCTATTGCTATCTTGGAAAGAACAAATCCTGTAACACCATGAGTACCGGGATAATTGATCGTGCCCTGGGGCTCGCTTTGGAGTCAAACCGACCTTTTCATGTGCAGCTTTCAGGCGGAGAACCAACCCTCGTGCCGGAGGCTGTTTTCCATGCGGCAGAAAGGGTGAGACGGCTGAGCCTCTCCTCGACCCTGGGCATCCAGACCAATGCCACCGGTATTGACAGGGCCATGGCTGATATGATGCTCAAATTTAATATGGATGTCGGGGTGAGCCTTGACGGTCCTCCCCGGATACAGGAACGGCTGAGGGGTATGGCAAGAGAGACCTTTCAGGGAATTAAATACCTGGAAGAACGAGAAATTCCTTTCACCGTGACCACCGTGGTTACCCGGGAAAACCTGCTTCACCTCGATCAGCTGGCATTGATGCTGGGCGGCTTTACCAATGCCAGGGGAATAGGGCTCGATCTTCTGGTCAAAAAGGGCAATGTGGCAAATGCCCCTTTAGCTTCCGGGTCAGATCCCCTCGTACCCGATCCCCATGAACTTAAAGTGGGAATAAAAAAAATGGTGACTGCCCTCAACATGGTGAACCGCATGAGAAAAATCCCCATACAGCTGAGGGAACGAAATCGCCTGAAATCCACATTAAACGGCAAAGGTCCAACCCATTTCTGCCGTGCAGCCATTAATAAAAGCCTTGCCGTAAC
>CAYPNO010000522.1:0-1244 GCA_964411865.1 uncultured Desulfuromonas sp.
CCATTCTATTTCCAGAAAAAGATATCTGTCTGTATCTATTTGATTCAAAACTATAAAAAGGAAATATTGAATCACCTTCTTTCAAATCTTTCAGTTCTTTGTATTCAAGACTCTTCAAAAGAATTTTATGATTTGGTGTTGCAATGAGTTCAGAACCATCATCCAATTTTAATTTCCAAACTTCAACTTTTTCACCAGTCTTTCTTGGGTTTCTTCCCATCTTTATTTCAACCTTTCCAGTTTCTATATTTGTTGAATAAACTGGAACATCTTTTCCTTCATCAACCAACTCTTTTATAGTCACAACATTTCTTCCATCAGCAACTGCAATCTTTGTTTCTCCTATGATGCAAGGATTGGTACATATAGTCTTGAAATCATTATATGGTTCAGCTGGAAGTCTTCTCAAAATGTTGTCCCACATGAGAATTCCTGGCTCTGCTGTCTGTGTTGCTGATTCAGTGATGACCTTCCAAAGTTCTTTTGCTTTGATTTTGATTCTCATTCCATCATTAAAATTATATCTGACATTGTATTCCATATCCATCTTTTCATTTGCTGGGATTGTCACGGGAAATCTCTGGATAAAGTTTTTGTCTTCTTTGACAGCATTCATGAACTCATCAGAAATCTTGACTGAGATGTTTGCACCTGTCACCTTTGTCAAATCATGCTTCATTGTCACAAATTTGAAGATGTCGGGATGTCTGATGTCCATAGTCAACATCAGTGCTCCTCTCCTATTGTTCTGACCAATCATCCTTGTGATGTTTGAATAGAGGTCACAGAAACTCCAAGCACCAGTTGAAGTCTTTGCTGAATTGTTGACAGGTGTTCCTTCTGGTCTGAGTTTTGACATGTCTATTCCCACACCACATCGATTCTTGAAGAGGTTGGCAAGCTCCTTTCCTTTGTCAAAAATAGATGACATGTTGTCCTCAGGTGAAGCAACAACAACACAATTTGAAAGACTTTGTTTTGAATAGATGTTTCCAATTCCTGACATTGGTGAACCTTGCGGCACAATGTATTTGAAATCTTTCAATGCTGAGAAAATTTCATCCTCAGTCAGTGGAAAAGGATATTTTGATTCAACTCTGTGAAACTCTGATGCAAGTCTTCTATGCATGTCATCAGGAGTCTTCTCAAGATATTCATCATTCTTATTCTTCAGGGCATACTTCTTCATCCAGACATCAGTTGCAAGTGTGTCACCATTGAAATACTCAAGTGTTGCTGATTTC
>CAYPNO010000523.1:0-1243 GCA_964411865.1 uncultured Desulfuromonas sp.
GGGTCTATGTTACAATTTCGGACATGATGATAAGATAGAAGTATAAAGAAAAGGAGAGAAATCATGTCCACTATTAGACAGCAATATGATGATGAATTTCGTAAGAATGCCGTTAAACTTAGTTACGCCACGTCAAAAACGATTAAAGCCCTAGCCGATGACCTAGGAATCCACCCTAGTCTAATCTATCGGTGGAGAAAGGTCTATACCGAACAAGGTGACAAGACCAAAGTGGCGGAACAGCAAGATTCCCTACGAAGAATACAGCTAGAGAATGCAGAATTAAAGATGGAAAACGAAATGCTAAAAAAAGCAGCGGCCTACTTTGCGAAAAACCTAAAGTGAAATATGAGTTTATTCACAGTTATCCGGAGTATCCCGTTACAAAGTGGGCCACTTTATTAAACATCTCGACAAGTGGTTATTACGACTGGTTGAGGACCAAAGATGAACGGGATCGAAAACAAAAAAAGTATGTCAACGAAATCAAACTGATTTTTAATGAGAGTGCCAATACCTATGGTGTAGATCGTATCTGTGGTGTCCTCAGAAGACGTGGTTACACGGCGTCCTTCCGGCGTGTGAAGGCTATTATGAAAGAATTGGGGTTAGTTTCAATTCACCGCAGGCGCCGTCAACGTTCCCTAACTGATAGCCGTAATTCCAAAGGCGTAAAGCTCCCCAATCTGGTACGTGGTTTAAAGATTACCAAACCGTTCCAGGTAATTACCAGCGATATTAGCTACATACGCACCGTAGAAGGATTTGAGTATGTCTGTTCAATAAAAGACGTAGCAAGTGGTATCGTCCTAGCCCAGACTATGTCAGATAACATGAAGGCAGATCTAGTAATAATGGCTATAAAGAGTGCTAAGAAACGTTGGAACCTACCCGCTGGGTGCATCCATCATTCTGACCGTGGAAGCCAATACACCGCCGAATCAGTGGTGAAACTACTCAGGGAATACAATCTTTCACAGAGCTTCTCCAGAGTCGGGAAACCAGGGGACAATGCCTGGAGTGAAAGCTACTTTGCAAACCTCAAAAAGGAAACCATCCACTGGAGACATTTTCAAAGCCGGGAAGAAGCCCGCCAAACTATCTTTGCATTTACAGAAGGATTTTATAATACGCGTCGGGTACAAAAGCGCTTAGGCTATCTTAGCCCGATAGAGTGGCTAAACCGCCACCACCGCTTGGTTTTAAAAAGGGTTGCTTAACGAGTGTCCGAAAAAGTGTTGAC
>CAYPNO010000524.1:0-1233 GCA_964411865.1 uncultured Desulfuromonas sp.
TCATTTAACTACGAGGCAGACCTTGAATAGTTTCAAAGACATTGTTTGCGATGCCCTGTCGAGGCCACGCAGGTTTCAGACAAGATCAAGGTATAGTGTTTAAAATACAGAACATAAAAGCAGGTGGAAAAGAGATGAGACTATGAATTTTGATGCAGAGTTGATAGCACAGATGAAGCGAGTACTGGCGGCGGTGGAGCAGATTTTGCCCCAGGTGGTCGAGCATGTGGACTGGAGCAACACGCTGGCGGCAAGCTGGCGTAGTCATACGGTGGCGGGATATCTCGAAGCGCTGCCGCACACAACCCAGACCCGTCTCGAGGATCTGCTGGGGATAGAAGCACAAAAAATCCTAGCGTCGGATAATACCGCCCAGTTTGTTGCAGGGCTGCCGGCTAACAATGTGCTGCTTTGGGGCTCACGTGGCACCGGCAAATCTTCGCTGGTGCGGGCACTGCTGCATGAATATTCGGATTCGGGGTTACGCGTAATTCAGGTGGATAAGGATGACCTGCCCCACCTGCCCGATATCTTTGCCCAGATTAAGAATGAGCCCTATCGCTTTATTCTCTTCTGCGATGATCTCTCATTTGAAGCGGGAGAACTTAGCTACAAGGTGTTGAAGAGTGCACTTGATGGTTCCGTGTATTCCGCACCGCCCAATTGTCTCATCTACGTTACCTCCAACCGGCGCTACCTTATCCCGCAGTACGACTATGATAATCTGGGCAACCACATGAAGGGGGGGGAAGTTCGAGCCTCGGAGAGTATAGAGGAAAAGAGCTCTTTGTCCGATCGCTTCGGACTATGGATATCCTTTGATTCTTTTAGTCAGGAGCAGTACCTGCACGTGGTGCGTCAGTGCATAGAGCGTTTATGCAGCGAACTGGGACGAACCCTCCCTTGGACGCAGGCATGTGAAGATGCGGCACTAAAATGGTCGCATGATAAAAGCAAGCGCTGCGGGCGTACTGCGTTTCAGTTCGCACGGCGCTGGGTGGGGATGGAACTGCGCAAACAGATCAGCGCTGCAGGCGAATGAGTTTTGTCCGCTACATACATAATTAAAGGTATAGCAAGATCAGGTTCAAAAGCCCGATAAAGAAGCCGAGTAGTGCGCCAAAGAGATTGATATAACGGAACTGCTCGCGCATGATTCCCATCAACAATTCTTCAACCTGAAGGATATCGAGGTTGTTAACTTTTTCCTCGACCATGCGTGCGATATTCAGC
>CAYPNO010000525.1:0-1231 GCA_964411865.1 uncultured Desulfuromonas sp.
GGTCTTTGCCCTTACCCCGGCAACGGCCATGCGCCCGCCCACTCCTCCGGACTACAGTCGCACCGGCCGCTTCGGCCGCGTATTGAACTCCGTCCTCGACCAACCCAGCAGGATGGTATTGCGTCGTTTGACCCGTCAACCGGGAAGAATGATCGGGGCAATAACTGGTATAGCGGCGGGTATGGCCCTATCGGTGGCGATGATCGGCATTATGGCCGGCTTTGACCGGACTGTTGAGCAAACCTTTACAGTGGTTGATCGCAGCGATGTGACTGTTACCTTTAATGAAGCTGTGTCAAACAAGACCGTCTTTGAGCTCCAGCGCATTCCGGGTATCATTGAAGTGGAACCAGTACGTATGGTTCCGGTAGTATTTCGCCACGGCCTGCAAAGTCATCGTGGTGCGGTAACCGGCTTGATCCCCGTCCCTCGCCTAAATAGGGCAGTGGACAGTAATCTGGCGACTATCCATTTGGGTAAAGGCGGCATCGTTTTAGCCCAGGCCCTGGCTGACATTCTGGCTATCTCCCCTGGTGAATTACTGACGGTTGAGGTTCGTGACGGACGACGCCCGATACTCTCCATTCCTGTTGCCGGTGTCGCCGAGACTTTGCTGGGCTCTCCCGCCTATATGGAGATGGAGGCGCTGAACCGGGCACTACACGAACCAAACCGCATATCTGCAGCCTATCTTCGCATCGACGGCCTGATGGAGGGCAAGATTTACCGGACCCTAAAAGACATGCCCACGGTCGCCGGAGTAAGTGTGAAAAAAAATGCGCAGGCCGCCTTCCAGAAACAAATGGATACGGGTGCAGGCATGATGCGCTTTGTTATGGCCGCAATTGCCGGGGTGATCACTTTCGGCATCATCTACAATGCCGCTCGGATTGCCTATGCCGAGCGCGCCCGAGACCTGGCAAGCCTGCGAGTTATAGGCTTTACCAAAGGCGAGGCTGCCTTTGTCCTTCTTGGGGAACTTGCAGTCATAACTCTTGTCGCTCTGCCCATCGGATCTGTCCTCGGCTATTATTTGTCTTTTGCTATTGCAGCAGGGTTCAGCTCAGATCTCTACCAGATACCAGCCGTTTTTTCGCCGGAAAGTTACGGGGCTGCCGCAATTGCCGTCATTGCCGCGACAGTAGTCTCGGGCTGGCTTGTTAAACACGACTTAGATCGGGCGGATCTCGTTTCCGCCCTTAAAACGAGGGAGTAGCTTACATGGCCAAGA
>CAYPNO010000526.1:0-1227 GCA_964411865.1 uncultured Desulfuromonas sp.
ATATTAAAATAAATGTTGAGAAAATTATTAAAAAGCAAATCTGCTTATTTTTTGACCGCCATGGTATTAAGCACTGGAAGTTTGTCTGCCCAACGTCCGCAACAACCAGCCCCGATGGTGGGGATCGCGAAAGCCGAAGTAGTTGAAGAACGAGCAGTTAGAAATTACGTTGGCAATATCGCGGCTTCGGAAGAGGTGCAACTACCAGCACGAGTTGCAGGCATATTGACTTCGCAAAACTTTGTTGAAGGTGGTATGGTCAAAAAAGGTGATCTGTTAATGACCATTGAAGATACGACTTACAAGGCCGAAGTTGATCAAGCGAAAGCAACACTTGACCAAATAGAAGCCGAATTAAAGTTCGCCACCAGTAATTATAAACGCCAAAAAGGGCTTGCAGACAAAGACACAATTTCAGTCGCAACCCTAGAAGAAGCAACCCGATTAATTGCATTCACCAAGGGAAGATATGATGCTGCTAAGGCAACCTTAGCCCAAGCAGAAAATGAATATTCATATACTAAAATTTATGCGCCAATTGACGGACGTATCGGCAAAATACGTTACACTTACGGTAACTTTGTTAATAGTACAAGTGAACCTCTTGCCAATATCGTCAAAGTTGATCCTATCTATATAAAATATTACATCAGTGAACGTGATTTTCTTAATCTCTTTAAGACTAATGAAGAGATGAAGGAGACTGCGTCAATGTCGATCACGATGGCAAATGGAAAACAGTTCAAAGGAAAAGGGAAAATCTTATTAGTAGACAATAAAGTCGACGAACGCACTGGCACGATCGCGATATGGGCAACCTTCGAAAATCCGGACATGATGCTAATCCCCGGCGGATATGTTACTGTTTCATTGTCGGAAAAAAGTGTTGATAAACAGGTCGGGGTACCTTTATCGGCAATCCTAACTGACCGTGCTGGAAGTTACGTGTATGTACTCGATGCGGATAATATCGCGACACGCCGTGACGTTATCATTGCGGAAGTGGTTGGAGATAAACAAATTATCAAATCCGGCTTGACAGCGGGTGAAAACGTCATTAGCAGCGGTAGCCACAAGGTGGTACCGGGAACTAAGGTCGAAATTAGGAAAAAATAACATGATTTCAGAAGTTTTTATTAACCGCCCTAGGCTGGCTATTGTGGTATCGCTGATTATCATGCTCGGTGGTGTACTCTGTTTATTTAATCTACCAATTGCCGAATATCC
>CAYPNO010000527.1:0-1225 GCA_964411865.1 uncultured Desulfuromonas sp.
ATCCGTTTGATGAACCGCTGGAGATTAAGTGGATTGAGCAGTGGCTGTTCTACGGCAACTCCGTGCGCTTTGCTACCGCCATGGGTGGAGCGGACTACGGTGTATTCGCTGATGGGCGCTGGGTTCAAACCAGGAATCTGCGCGAAATGGCAGACTATCTGAAGTTTCTGCGCGCCACTAAAAAAGCGCAAGACAACAATTAACTGCTACAGATAAAACTGCGGGGGCAGAAAATTTGCCCCCGCACTAAATTCCCTTCGTACCGTGGTAAGGGCAATCCATGCATGGCCCCTACATCTGCCTCCCTTAAACATCCAACTCATATTGCTGAATTTTATAGTGCAGCGCCCGCAGGCTGATTTCGAGGATTTTAGCGGCCTGGGTACGGTTCCCGCTAGTTTGATGCAAAGCGGCAAGGATATGCCGGCGCTCCAACTCAGCAGTGGCGCGCTTGAGAGAAAGATCTCCGTCAGAATCTACTTCGGAGAGAATGCAGGGTATTTCTTGCGGTGCGTGAAAAAGTTCCGTTGCAAAATCGGCGGACTCAATGGTATCGCCGGAGTGAAAAATCATAGCCTTTTCTAGGATATTTCTCAGCTCGCGTACGTTTCCAGGCCAACTGTGGCAAGTGAGAGCTTTAAGGGCATCGGCACTAATAGCAGGCGGATTTACGTCATGCTGCTGCGCTATTCGATTAAGAAAATGGCGGCTCAAGATGGGGATATCACCGAGACGATGACGCAACGCGGGAAGATCGAGTTCCACCACCGCAAGGCGATAGTATAAATCCTCGCGGAAACGACCCTCGGCCACACCCGCGCTCAGATCGGTGGCGGTCGCAGCTACGATGCGTACATCTACCGGCACCGTACGCGTGGAGCCAACGGGGCGCACCTCCCGTTCCTGCAGCACCCGCAGCAACTTGGGTTGAAAATCCAGCGGCAGCTCCCCAATTTCATCCAGAAACAGAGTGCCACCGTCAGCGGCGGCAAACAGCCCCGGGTGGGTTCTATCCGCCCCGGTAAATGCACCGCGGGCATGACCGAACAATTCGCTTTCCACCAGATTAGCCGCAATGGCGCTGCAGTTGAGTGCCACAAATGGAGCTGAAGCACGCGGCCCCTGCTGATGCAGCGCTTTAGCAATCAGCTCCTTGCCGGTGCCGCTCTCGCCCCGAATCAGCACCGCAGAACCTACCTGCGCCAGGGTTTTCACCTTCTCAAGG
>CAYPNO010000528.1:0-1224 GCA_964411865.1 uncultured Desulfuromonas sp.
GGTGGACTGCGGCGCAAGGCTCTCGTCCACCAAGGGGACGGTCAATGAATAGCCTTTTAATGGGTAGACTGGAATTTTGATGCCTAAGGGCGCCAGCATCGCCCGCGAATAACTGCCCATCGCCATCACATAATGATCAGCAATTTCTAATTGATCGTCAATATAAACACCGGTAATACGATCACCATTGCTGCTGATACTTTGTATACTGCAACCGAAACGAAATTCCACCCCAAGCGCTTGTGCCATCTGCGCCAAATTACGGGTGAATATATTGCAATCACCGGTTTGATCATTGGGTAAATGCAAAGCACCGCTCAAAGTGTCGGATACCGCCGCCAAAGCAGGCTCAACCCGGGCAATCTCGCTGGCATCCAGCAGTTCATAGGCAACGCCCAAACGCTCAAGCACGGCGATATCTTGCCCAGCGCTGTCAAGCTGCTGCTGCGAGCGAAACAATTGCGTGGTGCCCTGCTGGCGGCCTTCATACTCGATACCCGTATCGGCGCGCAAGGCATCTAAACAATCGCGGCTGTATTCAGCCAAACGCACCATACGTTCTTTATTCACGGCATAACGTGCAGCAGTGCAATTGCGCAGCATCTGCAGCATCCACTGGTACTGAAAGGGATCAGCGGTTAATTTGAGTGAAAAAGGCGCGTGCCGTTGCATCATCCATTTTATGGCTTTCAGTGGCACCCCAGGTGCCGCCCAAGGTGAACCGTGACCTGGAGAAATTTGCCCCGCATTGGCAAAGCTGGTCTCTTGCGCCACGGCCAACTGTCGATCCACCACGACCACTTGATAGCCTTGTTTGGCTAAATAATACGCCGTAGTGACGCCAATCACGCCTGCACCCAATACCAGAACTCGCATGCTCATCACCTTAAATTAAATAACCTACTGCAGTGCAGCCGCTTGCTGCTCTAGACGACGCAGGGCTTACATAGTTCACTTGGGGTCAACTGCTGCCCTTGCCAAACAAAGGCCACAGGCCATAATCGCTGATCAATCTGTGCCCGCTGCCACAATTGCAAAAAACTGCGCTGCAGCACTGGATGCAGCACATGGGGTGCCAAAATGGTAAGTGGCCACAAGACAAAGGCGTTGGTTAAAATCTCCGCACGCGGCAAAATAACAGTGCCATAGACACCGGTTTGCTGACCATAGAGCAAGACATCAATATCCAAGGGCAAACCTTGACGCGGCTGTGCATAGCGACCA
>CAYPNO010000529.1:0-1220 GCA_964411865.1 uncultured Desulfuromonas sp.
TATAAGGCGCTCGTCAACCCGTCCGCCAGTTCGGGTGACTCTTAGATATTACCACAGTAATCCTTTTTTGTAAAGATTCCCGTGAATCCAACTATTTAACGTCCTCAAGAAAAACTTGCGCAGACGCCACGGTTTTTCATTCCTTTTCCTCCACAATCTTTCCGTAGAACTCCATGCCATCGGCTGACTGGGTAATCTCTACCCGTGCGCCCTGACAAGCCTTCCCCTTCTTAATGAGCCGGACAGCGATGCCATCGTTCGGAGCGCTGTTTATTCCGCGCTCGTAGGATATCGTGCCGTCATCATGCTTCTTGATCTTTACCCGTCCCATCGTCTCCGCCTCCCTCGGCTCTCCATTCCTCAACGTCGCGCATGATCTTGTCCAGGTTCCCGTTATTCTCGCGGATCACACCCATCTGCTCAAGCGTGTTCAATAGCCGGTCGATATGTTCAGACATCTGGAATGTGTTCCAATAACTCGAAGTCTGCCAGACCTCGATGCGGCAAAGGTCTCCCTTTTCGGTTATGGAATGGACGTGCCCTTTTTCCTGCTCAAGCACCATCTTGAAGAACTGTACGGAATCCTTCTTGCAGAATATCTCATGCCGTGGTGCCCAGTCTGCCATATCCTGTTCATACAATTCTTCCGGAGTTGTCCGGTCCCTGGTTCCGTTCTCTCGGGACAGCTTTTCAGCAAGTATGGTGTACAGCATCCACATGAGCCGGTTTGCTTCCGGACTGCGCTTGCGGTATGCAATGTCCATGACCACGTCGATCTTGACCAGCTCCCGGCCAGCCTCCTTTTCCATGTCGTTCTTTGCCGCGATCTTGTACAGCTCTTTTTGGATTCTCTCCCGGTCTCCCGGCTCGTTCTTGAGAATAACCAAATCATCGCTTCTCATTACTCCGCGCTTCCGGTATTCCTCAATGTCGAGCGTTGCCTGAAATCGGAGCTTCATGTTGCTACCCTGATCGCTTCAAGGGTTAGCCCGCCTTCAATAGCCGGAATGAACTGACCGACAAAGAGACTGCCGTCCGAACAGGAAAAGGTAATTACCCGCTTTTCTTCCATGTGCTTTACCGTCTGTCTACGTTCGGAAAGGTCAAACACTTCTTGGAAGGTAATAACCCGCTTTCCTTTATCCAGCTTTTTCTTGAAATCCTTAACGATCTTTTCTGCTTTCGTTTTCATTACAACCTCCATGCAATGCTGGTAATTA
>CAYPNO010000530.1:0-1220 GCA_964411865.1 uncultured Desulfuromonas sp.
TAAATTAGAAGGGTAGTAAAAACATACTAGCTATGAAGAATATTGGTAAAATATTTTATACCATCAACTAATTGATATAGACGGCTTTCTATAGATCAGATATTGCTGCAAAATAGTCAAAAGATTATTAACCAACCAATACAACACTAGCCCACTAGGGAAATTTAAAAATATAAAAGTAAAAACCACAGGCATAGCAAGCATCATCTTAGCCTGCATAGGATCCATGGTGCTCGGCGTCATTTTCTGCTGTATAAACATTGTAGCCCCCATAATAATAGGGGTAATGTAATAAGGGTCTTTCACTGAAAGATCCGTTAGCCATAAAGCAAAAGGTGCATGTCGAAGTTCTATTGTACCTAAGAGCACTTTATATAAAGCAATAAAAACCGGAATCTGAACAAGCATCGGCAAACATCCACCTAAAGGGTTCACACGATGCTCTTTGTATAATTCCATCATACTACGATTTAAACCCTCTTTATCACCACGGAACTTCTCACGAAGTTTCTTCATTTCAGGCTGTAGGGTTTGCATAGCTTTCATTGATACATAACTTTTTTGCGTTAAAGGCCAAAACAATAGCTTGATAATTACTGTCAAGAGAACTATAGCCGCGCCATAATTATGCACAAATGTGTAAAAAAACTTCAAACAAACGTGTAAAGGCTTTGACAAAAAAGCAAAAAAACCAAAGTCTACAACTTCTGCGAGATTTTTCCCTGCAGAAGTTAAATAATCAATGTTTTTTGGGCCGAAATATACTGCAAAATCAACTGATTTTTTTTCACCAGAAGCTATATTGAAGTTCGCGGTACGCGCGGTATTAGAAATACGTCTTCCGAAACGCTCTAAAGTTACAGATTCAAATTTATCACTCCTATCAACAAGAGCAGATAGAAAATATTTATCCGTAAAACCTGACCAAGAAATTCCTCCAGTGTATGTTTTCTTCTCTCCTTGAATTTCTTCAACTTCATCTTCATGGAGTTTTTCATCTATATATGAGGTAAAGCCTATATAATCAAAACGATTTCCTGCTAAAGCTTCATCCCAAAAATTATTCAACGTAATTTGTAATACGTCAGCTAAAGAAGTTTCACTTCTATTTTCAACCTCAATATTTACATTAACCAAGTATGAATCAGGAAAGAAGGTAAATGTCTTAGATAATAAAACACCATTGTCCAACGCAGTCGAAAGCTTAACTATCTGCTCAT
>CAYPNO010000531.1:0-1217 GCA_964411865.1 uncultured Desulfuromonas sp.
AGGCTTTGCCCCTTGTTACATGGCTCTATGAATATCTCGGTATGGTACCGGTTTCCGTCAGGGTAGATGCGGGTACACCGGATTTGATTGATGCGATCAAGTCATTTCTTGGTAAGATCAACTGCAAGAATGCGTGGCAGGCAGACCCTGTCTGTCGAACCAATGGAGACTTTGGGAACCACGAAAGACACGAAAACTATGAACCTCCAGATGTGGTTTTTGCAAACGGCGCAGCCATTGCACGCCTTAAACTTTCCGGTCATCCATTCACCGGCATTGAAATTTCTTTGCCAACCAGCAATTACCAGCACGTAATACCCAAAACATACATGGGACCCCAGGGAGGCCTTTACCTGATCGAACAGATCGTCAACGGCCTTGCCGGGTTTTGACCAATAACGAAAGGCTATTAAACTCCCTGCAAAGACGAGTAGTTCACCCTTGAAGTAAAAGAAAGGAACCGTCTGAAATGAAATTGATTCACGTAGATAAAAAAAATCATGGCCTGACCCGATCCATGTTCATGCCCCCAACAATGGGCATTGCCGCATTTTTATGCGCTGCCCTGCTCTTTATCACCCAGGTCTGGGCCGCAGACGAAGCATTTATCTTAGATGAGATCACGGTGGTAGGTCAAAAAATCGATGACTACATAGAGAAGAACCCCAACCAGGTGGAGACCATGGGCACGAAAGAAATGGCTGAGAGAAACTTCCTTGATCCCTACGAGATTTTAAGCTCCATACCCGGCGTGGACGTTGCAAGGGGATCGAGCGGCATTGGTGCCCAAATCTCCATTCGGGGCGGTGGCGGTTCGGGTGGAGTCCTTGTTCTTGTGGACGGCCGACCGATGAACAGCGGGCAGTTCAAGGGTGTGGATCTAGCGAGGAGTTGATATGATAAGCCGACCGGATAACATTGATAAGGCCTGGAAGCACGGCGTGGAGGCAACCTTCAAGCACAAGTTCGACAACGGGCTCGCCCTCGATCTCAACCACATATGGCAGGCAACGGAAAATAAAGACAACGGCAAGGAGTTAAGCTACGCACCGACCCACTCGTTTAAGGCAACAATAAAATCAAAATTAAAGCGAGGCACCCGTTTAGAGAGTTCCCTAAGGGCCTATTCCCGTCAGTTCACCGACACGAACAACACCCCTAATGAGGCAATTCAAGGTTACGCCACAGTGGATGCCAAGGTGATAGAACCAGTAACC
>CAYPNO010000532.1:0-1207 GCA_964411865.1 uncultured Desulfuromonas sp.
AAGGTGCAAAGGGCTTTCAGGCCATGAATTCTGGCAGCTAACCTGAAATGTATGAGCCGGGTGACTATCATCAAGATTTATCCAGTTACCCCCTGCATCAGTTAGAAGAACGTTGACTGATCTTAATACATGACTTGCCGAACTAACACCTCCATGTGTCCACCAGGTTACTGCACCAAAAATATGTTTATCATCGTTCGTATCGTTCCATATTTGCGTAACTGCATTTTCGCTAATGTTTTGATCAACATTACCAAACATTGCATCCGTAGATGTACTGTCTGCAGGCTGGTAGTTTTCAAAATGATAGTCGCAAACACAAAAGAAGTCTGACTGCGGAACTCCAGGGTCTTTATTTAGAGAACATATCCCACTCAATTGCCACGCATTACCGACAGCAACACATTCATGCTTCTGAAAAAAATCGGTTCTGTTATTACAAAAGGTATAGATTTCTTCTCCGGCATTACATGCAGCGGGTAGAGCACGATTTTGTACATTGCCACAAGTTCTGTAGTCAACTCCTGTTCCGTCCACAATGTCATTACAGCTTGCAAGACTGTTGTCATGTGTTTTTGGATATGGGGCATTCCAATATAGAGAATAGTGATCAAAACCGGCAGGAAGGGTATCAATTATAGCCTGCCCCAGCAGCCATCCCGGCGTGGTTTCATCTGATGGAACCATTGGAAGAAAAATATTTTTCCTCCATAACTCTGAAGATGTCATGGTTTCATTCTCATACAGAACAGACTTAAAAAGTATTTTATCCAATTCACTGATATTGTTGTTGTATACTGGAATTCTTCCAAGTGACAGATCAGGGTCTTTATCCAAATTATACAACTCCTCTTCCCCACCGGAAGATTCTCCGTCACCAACAAGTCCATCACCATTAGTATCCCAGTTACCTGTTAATGCGGAATAATAGAAATCACTGGGTTTTGCTCTTCTTATATCTTCGGGCTCAAGCCAGTCGGTGACACCCGGATTGTTATTGCAGACACCGTTTGCGGAATCCCAATCACGGCAATAGCCTGACCATGTGCTGGATGCTCCTATATTAATCCATTTCATAGGGACATCTCCGGCATCTGTATCATCATTCAAACAGTCCTGTACTTCAGTGAGTCCGACAAATCTATTCATATTGCCTGCCTGAATAGCGCATGTTCCAGGATGAGGGTCACCAATCAGCAAAAGATAA
>CAYPNO010000533.1:0-1205 GCA_964411865.1 uncultured Desulfuromonas sp.
CGAGGCCTTCCACACCCATGAATTTGACCTCAAGCCTTATCTGGCAGCCTTTCCTGCCCTGTTTGAAAAACTGGGCAACATCCTTTCAAGGCCGCCTGCCGATGCAGACCACAGGCTTGACTCCAGGTGTATTAACTGCCCGGGGTTTCCCGGCTGCTACAGCGACGCCCTTTTCCATGAAGAGATTCAATTCCTGCCCCTTTTGACCGGGGGAGAACTTTCCGCCTTTCGGCATCTGGGCTGCACTACCCTTGCAGGGGCCCAGAAAGAACTTGAGGCAAAAAGAGTTGATCTTTCCCCGGGCCGCCGGGAGAAATTAACTGGATGGTGCCGGGCATTTTTAACGAACCGCATTTTTCTTCAACAGAGAAAGACCCATCTTTTTCCCTGCAACCTTTCCAGGCTCTTTTTCCTCCATCTTGAAAAAGATCCCATGACCCGTCAGCCCTGGATTCTGGGGTGGAAGGTCATGGAGGCCGATGCCGGTACAACCGTGGAATCCGGGGTTTTCACCATGGATACCCCCAGGGAACGGCAAGAGGTATGGCAAACCTTTACAGAAAAAATGGAGCGCCTCTGGAACAACAGCATCCATTCCGGCCTGGGCCCCCATCTCTTTCACTTTGGTTCTGGTTCTGAGGTTTTGATGAGGCTCCTGGCCGGGGAAGAGCCAGGCGGGTTTTGTGATCTTTTCCACCAGACCCAGCCTTTGCCGTGGACGGATCTGCAACATCTCCTGACCACCCATTTCTGTATGCCTGCCCCCGGCACGGCCTCTTTGCATACCCTGGGGCGCATTTTTAAATGCAGCACTGCCGTTGATCCACCCGAAACCCTGTTCCATGAAAAGGCTGATCCTGGAAGGGATAAAGACCAGGCCGCCCTTCAGGTAAAAAAACGCCTCGACCTCATGGCCGAGCTTTACCAGACAGCAGTTTCCCGGCTGGAGAGCCGGTGGATACGAGAATGGCCCCTGAACGACCAGGTTGATTATCGGGTGGCGCCCTATACCAACTTTATCCAGGAGGAGCGCCGCCTGAAAGAGGCAGAGGTTATGATGCTCCAGGAACTGCCCCTGGAAGAGAGGATGCTGAGGTTCCGCTCCATGGGATATCTGAAGTTCGACCATACCCGTCTGGATGACCAGGGGCGATATCTCTTTATCTTCAAGACTACCCCTGAAACCCTGGCAGCAAAATTTCGGC
>CAYPNO010000534.1:0-1204 GCA_964411865.1 uncultured Desulfuromonas sp.
AAAATATACTTGCATTTGCCTATTATTAATGTGTATATTTGTAGTTTAAATAAAGATATAAGAAATGAATTACTCAACTATAAGGGCCCAATTTCCTCCTCAAAAGAAACCTGATTCTGTGAAGAAAAGCCTTAAATGGCAGAAAGAATGTATAGATTCTGCTATTGCTTTATCTACATATGGAATGAATGATCATGTAAGGGATACTATGTACAACATGAAATCTAATTATAGGCTTTATGATGGTGTATTAGATCAGCATGATGTAGAAAAAACTGTTAATCCTTGGGGATTATCTGGATCTAACTTTCCTTCAGATATGTATTGTTACCCTATAGGATCGTCTAAAATTAAACTTTTGCTTGGAGAAGAGTCCAAAAGAAGATTTGATTGGAGAATAAGAGTTACTAATGATGATGCTGTTAGTGAGAAAGAAAAGTATATTAAAGAGACTGTCATTAACAGATTGATGGAACTTGCTACAGCTAATGCACTTAATGAAGAACAGGCTCAACAAGCTGCTCAAGAAATTGAGAGATGGAGAAATTATGAAGCTCAGGATATTAGAGAAAGACTTGCTACTCAGATTCTTAAACATTTATATCAGGAACAAAAACTTAAACTTACATTTAATGAAGGATTTAAAGATGCTCTTATAGCTGGAGAAGAAATTTATTGTGCTGATATCATTGCTGGTAAACCTATCCTTAGAAAAGTTAACCCCCTTAATCTCAGAACATATGGCATCACTAATAGTAATAAAATAGAAGATGCTGATATTATTGTAGAAGATGGTTATTATTCAAGAGGATGGGTAATTGATAATTATTATGATTATCTTAAACCTGCTGAAATTGATAGAATTGAAAAAGGTTATGGTAATACAAATAATAATAAAGTTCTTATAGATTATCCTGGTGCAGACCATCCTTTTTTAGGATATCTTGATGAGAATAGTATGATTGATATACCTGATGGGGTATCAGATTCAGCTGCATGGGATGTTAACGGTAATATAAGAGTTACAAGAACTGTATGGAAATCCCTTAGAAAAGTAGGAATTCTTTCTTACTTTGATCAGGAAACAGGTGAACCTCTTGAAACTCTTGTACCAGAACAATATGAGCCTGATGAATCTCTTGGAGAACAGATTGAATGGTATTGGATTAATGAATGGTGGGAAGGTACTCGTATCATGAATGAT
>CAYPNO010000535.1:0-1201 GCA_964411865.1 uncultured Desulfuromonas sp.
GGAGTAAGTTATGTCCAAAGAGAAATTTGATAGAAGCAAGCCGCACGTCAACATTGGAACCATTGGGCACGTTGACCATGGCAAGACCACCCTCACTGCCGCGATCACCAAAGTAATGGCCGGACAGGGTGGGGGAGAAGCCCGCGCCTTCGACCAGATCGACAATGCTCCAGAAGAGCGTGAGCGTGGCATCACCATCTCCACCTCCCATGTAGAATACACAACCGCCAATCGGCACTACGCCCACGTAGACTGCCCAGGTCACGCTGACTACGTAAAGAATATGATTACCGGAGCCGCCCAGATGGACGGAGCAATCCTGGTAGTATCTGCAGCGGACGGTCCCATGCCCCAGACCCGTGAGCACATTCTGCTTGCGCGCCAGGTAGGTGTTCCCGCCATTGTGGTATTCCTTAACAAAGCCGACATGGTAGACGACGAAGAGCTCATGGAGCTCGTAGAGCTGGAAGTTCGTGAACTCCTTAGTTCTTATGACTTCCCCGGTGACGACATTCCAGTTGTGGTCGGCAGCGCCCTCAAGGCCCTGCAATGTGCAACCGGAGAGCCTGACGAGCAGCCCATCCTGAACCTCATGGAGCAGGTTGACAGCTACATTCCCCAGCCTGAGCGCGCCGTCGACATGCCGTTCCTTATGCCGGTAGAAGACGTATTCTCAATCTCTGGGCGCGGCACCGTTGCGACCGGGCGAATTGAAAAAGGGATTGTCAAGGTTGGCGAAGAAGTGGCAATAATCGGGATGAAAGAGACCCGCAAAACCACCGTAACAGGCGTAGAGATGTTCCGCAAACTGCTCGATCAAGGTCAAGCAGGCGATAACGTTGGCATCCTGCTGCGTGGTCTCAAGCGCGAAGATATCGAGCGCGGACAAGTTCTGGCGGCACCTAACAGCATCAAGCCGCACACCAAATTTAAGGCAGAAGCGTACATCCTGACCAAAGAAGAAGGTGGACGTCACACTCCATTCTTCAAAGGATATCGTCCCCAGTTCTACTTCCGCACTACCGACGTGACTGGAATCGTAGAATTGCCTGAAGGGGTAGAAATGGTAATGCCAGGAGATAATATCTCTATGACCGTTAACCTGATTACCCCAATCGCCATGGATAAAGAGTTGCGCTTTGCAATCCGCGAAGGTGGACGTACAGTAGGCGCTGGTGTCGTAAGCGAAATTATTGAGTAG
>CAYPNO010000536.1:0-1201 GCA_964411865.1 uncultured Desulfuromonas sp.
CTAGTCATCAAGCGCCGCCTCGTTAACATCGTCTTCTAGCATGTTTTCAAGTACTTCGTTAACAGCGTCTTCTAGCATGTCTTCGAGTTCTTCTTCTGCCCAATAGCTCATATCTTTATCCTTGCTTCCTAATACCTACACGATATTACAAGCACTACTCCTACCATTTTAGGCATACTCTTCCCTAACCTCTATCATCTTACCACACGTCATTTTCCCCTCAGGACACGCACCACGTAAGCAACTAGGTCCTGAGTCAGCAAACAGTAACGGTGCGGCGTCACGACACAGCAACAACATCTTTTTAGCCATCTCACGGATTTCTGTTTGTGCACGATTACAACACCGCAAGCTGAAGAAGTGTCGGAGTTCACGGGCATTCATGGTCACCACTAGTTTTGTTTCAGTGGCATTAGGTAGGATGGATCGTGCATCTTCAGCAGGGATACCTGCAAGTAACATATCTTGATAAAGTTTTTTGATAGTGTCAACTGTGCGGTCATAACGTTCTGACAGCTCAGGATGCTCTGTAAGGCACGATGGCCTACATAGGGCTATATCGCCCTGCATTGCTACGTAGCGTTGACTCTGCTGGGAGAAAGAAGCCAAACGGTGACGCACTAGTTGGTGAGAACAGGCTCGGCTAATCCCTTCTATACCGAAGGAGAAACTTATATGTTCTAAAACCGAGAAATGACTAAGAGAGAGGACCTTCTTGATAAGCGCGGTTTTAGAGCTTGTTGGATCGGCCATAATTTCATCGATTGTTGAATCGGAATAACAGAGTTTAGCTGCAGCTGCTACGATTTCGTGTGGTTTTGGGGTGTGTGTTAATAGCTGTACTATCATGTTTCCAACTCCTCTTTTTGATTATGTTATGTGTCATCACAGCAGACATGTTTCACTCCCGCACTATAACAGGGCGCTCAAAATGGACGCGATAAAGCCACGCCCTATAGTTTGGTGTTAGCCGCCCCATGTAAGCAGCGGCGCACGTCTTCAGAATGCGGCAATTCGCTCGCCAAGCACTTGCGCATACAGTTCCATAATCAAGAACTGCCTATTCAGCCGAGATTGTTCAGCCGAATCGAGGCCTTGAAAAATCGGCGTGTTGCAGAAGTCGCCAAGTTTCTCCAGTTTGCTATCCAGCTCTTCCTTTTCTTCCACTATACGTTGTTGGTACGGCTGCATGTCTTTTCCT
>CAYPNO010000537.1:0-1192 GCA_964411865.1 uncultured Desulfuromonas sp.
TTTTTTCTGACCAAAAATTTTTTCCATCTTTGCGGAGGTCAAACGGTCAAAAAAACGCTCTTTTGCATAGACATCTTTAATAGGTTTTTTTTGATGGCGATTCTTTATTTTAAGCCTTGTTATATGCTGGAACAGGTTGTTTTTTGCAGTATACTTGTCAACGGCGCACAACGAACCGCCCACACATCCCTCCCTGCATGTCCTGAATTCAATAAATTCGTACTCATTGAAAAGCCCGAGTTCTAACTTCTCAAGGTACTCAATGGTTTGATTCATGCCGGATATAGCGATTGAATTCTGGATGCTGGTTCCGGCTGTCTCTCCCCCTGAAATTGCCCATAGAAGATTGTTGCCCGTTGGTGGCTCTTCAAATTCGAATTCAGGTTTGTAGGTCAGAGATGAGTTTTCCAGGGATTTTATCGCATGTTTTAGTTCTCCAAAGATCTGGTTGATTCCGATGGTTCTGGAAGGGTAGGGTGTTGTGTGGTGATGGGTCGAGCTTTCTGGTGTCATCTGGGTGGGGCAGGGGTTTAAGTAGAAGATGGAAATTTCCCCGATATCGACGCCATGGTGTCTTGCGAGAAAGGCGGCCACATCCTTAACCATAAGGGATACAGGTCTGAGCACCGGGTGGAGAAGAGCCATGAGGCTTGGAAATCTGAACGCGATGAGCCGCAGAACCACGGGGCAGAGGGTGGAGATCACCGGCCGCCTTTTCCCGGATGAGCCAAGGCTCAGTATGTGCTCTTCGGTGGCCCTTTTAAACAGGGTCAGGAAGTAGGACATGTCCACCGTGTGTTTAAATCCCATTCTTTCTAGTCCTGCAAGGACCTTTTCCGGCGAAGTATGGGTGAATTGAGAGTAAAGAACCGGAGGCACGAGCACGACCGGGAATCGGGTTTTTCTGAATTGTCCGTAGGGATAGGTGGTCGGGGTGATGGATCCCCAGGGACATACGCCGATGCACTCCCCGCCTCCTATGCAGCTTTCCACAAGGAGAATGCTCTTGCCTTCTTTGATTCGGATGGCCTTTGTGGGGCATACCTTGACGCAGGCTCCGCATCCGGTGCAGTCCCGGTTGTCAAAGGAAACGTAGCATGGAAGGTTTTTGGTCTTATCCATCACTTCCCCCGGCTTTAAATTCCATCGTGATGGTTGTTCCTGCTTCAGGGGCGGAGATTATTTCAAATCG
>CAYPNO010000538.1:0-1191 GCA_964411865.1 uncultured Desulfuromonas sp.
AGAACGACTGAGTACAGGCAAAGCTATGCTGAGCACTCAAGCATGACCGGAGCACGCTAATGACAGAGTCAAAACTTAAAAAAGCTACCGCGCTGAAATATGAAGGTGAAGACTCTGCACCAGTTGTCGTGGCCAGCGGCCAAGGGGAAATTGCGGAACGGATCATAGCATTGGCCCGTGAAGCAGGCTTACACATCAGTAGTGATCCTGCCCTTGCGGAATTACTCGCTAAGTTACCCGTCGGGCAAGAAATACCTGAAGAACTCTATCAGGCGGTAGCCGAGGTTTTGGCGTATGTCTATCGCCTCAATGAGAAGAATAAGGAAGTTACTCCCACCAAAAAATAAAAAAGCCGGAGGAGCTAACCCCGGCTACTATTGAAACAAAATTTTATCAATCATCAAACCCAGGAGTAATTCACTGCGTGAGCACTAGCCAATGTAAAGATTATGATTACGGGCTCGATTGCTAATTATGATTGGATCGAGCATTTCTCCACAACAGCTGCATTTCCATCCTGTATATGAACGCACGAAATCAAAAAATTTTTCCGTATGCATCCGCCCTTTGCACTTTGGACATCTCATTACTGGACCCTCCCGTATTTACTAACCTCCATGTTAGGACAAACTAAACGTCCACCCTGCGACCTCCACGAACTTATTTCTTCTTCGAAACGCCATTCTACCCTTAATTAAACAGGCGATTCTGTCTTGTGCATATGCACATAAGGCGCCAACTAAATAAAAATCGGCACAATACCAAATAAATCGAAGGAGAAAAGGGAGATAAGGGTTAGGGGAGATAAGTTAACTAACTATCCAGTTATTCCACAGCTAAAAACCAGTGTTTTAGGGAAGCAATCTTTTTTGCGCCTACGCCGTTAACTTGTTGCAAACGTACTACAGATCCATAGTCGCCATTTTTCTGACGCCACAAAACAATCCTTTGCGCTAACATTGGTCCTATTCCGGCAAGATCCTCCCAATCTGCAACATTCATTCGATCCGGATGTAGCGGAATTCCTAAAGCCATGCGCTTCCCTGCGCGCATCCATGTGGTTTTAATTTGCACATTTCCAGTTTCATGTTCTATGACTTCAATGAGTTGCCCTGATATATAACTCAAAGATTCAAGGCTTTCCCTTTTACTTGGTTCCAACCCGAGCCAGGCCGCCATTTTTTCGACGTC
>CAYPNO010000539.1:0-1189 GCA_964411865.1 uncultured Desulfuromonas sp.
AGTGAGGATTCCTGTTCCTACAGTTTCTCTTATTAATTTAAACCTCACATTTAAAGATCCCCTCAACAAAGACGGATTCCCAATAATTACAAGACCTTTTATCAACGGGATATACAAAGAAGCATCCGAGGGAAAATACTTGGATCTAATTGAGTTCTCAGAACGACAGAATGTGTCTTCAGATCTCATAGGCAAGATGTATGCAGTTGTAGTTGAAAGTCACGATACCCATACACGCACAGGCTTTGTCGATCTTCCTCCTGTTTCAAATATTCCCGTTTCACATACAAAGATCTTCGGTTGGTACGACAACGAGATGGGCAGCTATGTGAACAGTCTGTGTAAACTCATATCTCATGTGGCAAAAACTGTTTAAAGTTTTTTGACCAAAATTGATTTTATCCCACCACACTGTAAACTTGTTTCGTGATCTAACTTTTCGGGGAAAAATATGCTTAAAGAAAACTTTGTCGGTGCGATAGAAAAGTCATTTATTGAAAATTGGGATTCACCTTGCTTCAGTAACTATGGTGGTGGTAGTCCTTTAACTTTTAAGGAGGTCGCAAAGAAGATTAAGGAGCTTCATGTTGTTTTTGAGGTTTGCGGCGTTAAAACCGGAGACAGGATTGCATTAACGGGAAAGAATTCTTTCAACTGGGCAACGGTCTATCTTGCAACTGTTAGTTACGGTGCTGTTATTGTGCCGATTCTGAGTGATTTTCAGACCGATGAGATACACCATGTTGTCAATCATTCGCAGTCAAAACTTCTGTTTATCGCCGAGAATATCTATGACAGAGTTGATGATTCCAGGATGGAAAAAATCAAGGCTGTTTTTAATCTGGAAACCTTTGAGATGTTCTTCTCTCAAAAAGATGGCTTGGAAGCTAAAGTCCTTGAAAAAATTGCTGAATTTAGAGATAGTGACTGTTGCGGAAAAGAGAATTTCAAGGTCGAAGAACGTGAGAACAGTGATCTTGCGGCAATTGTCTATACTTCAGGCACGACTGGTTTTTCTAAAGGCGTAATGCTTTCAGGAAACTGTCTCATTGCGAATGTCAGATACTTCCTTGATAAGCTCCCCATAAAGAAGGAGAACAGAGTTCTTTCTTTTCTTCCCCTGGCTCATTGTTTTGGATGTGCTTTTGATTTTTTGAGCCCCTTTATCAAGGGATGTCATATTACATTT
>CAYPNO010000540.1:0-1188 GCA_964411865.1 uncultured Desulfuromonas sp.
GAACGGTGTGCAGGTTTGACCTGTCATCTGACCACTATTTAGGCATCCATCCCGTTGGTACATTTGCAGTCCGATTACGGTGCCAGAAAAAAAGGTTTGACCATATCTTTGAATTCTCGATTGTTCCCAACGTTTCAGTTTCATTTTCAAAACAGCTCTATCTGCCGAATACGGCTAATGGATTAGTTGTTCTGAATCTGAACGGACCCTCTCAACTCCAGTGCAAGGCCGATGAACCATTTGTTTCAGAAAAAAAGAACGATGCATGGATTATTTCCGGACCGGTAATGCCGGAAGTGCGTGGAACTATGAGTTTCCCCGTCACGGGAGATACAGTATTTAATGGCACCTTCTCTCTTCCTATTCACCATTTATCATGGCGATTTGAAAACCAGGAAAAAGGAATAATCGCCACCATTCAGCGAAAAATGATCACGCTATCCGAGGACACGTATGATAAACTGGGTGACGGAAAAAAACTAACCGTATTTCTTCCTGAAGAGTATTCAGGCACTGGTACAATCACCGTAACTCCCGGAGAGAGTTACATCATGAAGGAAATCAAAAAGGGGAAAGCGATTTTCCCTCTTTCCCGGTTTAATGATGTATTGCGGGAAAACCATGCGTTGAATTATTCATTCGCATTTTCCTTTGAATCAAATAAGGAGCGCTTTGAGACAAAACTGTTTGATCTAACCATATGGGGAATTTTTGGATTTACCTGGAGAATTACTACAGATGATCAGAAGAGAGATATTACATTTTCCTGGCAGGAAAAAGGAGTTTTTCCGGGGAGAAAGCTAATCGTCTGGAAAACCGGACTGAAAGAAGGCACGCCTCAGATAATGGCTGAACTGATGATACCTGCCGGAGCCAGGTCAGTGACCATGTCAGAGGCACAAAATAGAATACCTCCAGGAATTTATTACGCCCAGTTCATCCGAATTCGTGATGAACGGAGCTCTACACAAGTTCTGTTCCCGGGTGAACATACACCTAATTTCTTCCAGTTTTCCATTGAACTTGAAGGGACTGCTCTCCTGAAGGAGGGGGATGACCTTCTTGCGGCAGGACACTATGTTGATGCAATTAAGCGGTTTAAAGAGCTTGAACAGCTTAACCCACAGCTTGGGGAACTCTGGAAACAAAAAATTCAGAATACCTTCATGTATACCTTCCGCTATGATG
>CAYPNO010000541.1:0-1187 GCA_964411865.1 uncultured Desulfuromonas sp.
AGTGGAAAAGCTCAAACCTACCCGAGTAGGTGGGCTATTCATGGAAATGGGAACGGGAAAAGCGTTGCCTTTGGACTCAAAAGTCCTTACCCCAAACGGATGGAAACTTATGGGAGATATCAACGAAGGGGACGATGTAATAGGCGCAGATGGGAAACCTACGCAAGTGGTGGGGGTATATCCACAAGGGATATGCGAAATATTCAAAGTTACATTTTCAGATAAAAGCGAGGCACAATGCACAAAAGACCATTTATGGCAGGTAATTACCCCGCTTCGGAAGTGGAGGGGTATGTCCCCATTGGTTATGTCACTCGATGACATAATAAAAACGGGATTAAAACATGCAAACGGGAATAGAAAATATCAAATCCCATTGGTAAATCCGGTTGAGTTTGAAAAACTAGATGATCTTCCAGTAGACCCTTATTTATTAGGGGTTCTATTAGGCGATGCACATTTGCCACCACGAGGGGGGCCACTCCTATCAAATCCAGACGAAGAAATCATACAGGAGGTCGTCAGCAGACTCCCTCCTAATATGCGGGTATCCTATAAATCGAGTATTGAATACAATCTTTGTGGAGTGCATCACGGAAAAAACCCATTGATGGATCGTATTCGTAAACTTGGATTATCTGGAAAGAAATCTGATGAAAAATTTATTCCAAGGACATATCTATTTGCTCCCGTAAAATCTAGAATTTTATTATTGCAAGGGTTAATGGATACAGACGGCACTCCTGATAATACAGGATGCGAATATGTAACAACATCTGAGCGATTGGCCGAAGATATAAAATTTCTAGTATATTCACTGGGGGGATTGGTTAACATCGCTCTAAAAAATCCTACATATGAATACAAAGGAGAAAAAAGAAAAGGCAAATTGGCATACAGACTTTACATAAGGTTTTCAAATTCTATTCAACCATTTAAACTATCTAGGAAACGGGTAGAACGCAGGACAAAATATAACCCAACTCGTTCAATCGAATCGGTAGAATTATTGGGACACAAACCTGCGCAATGCATAAAAGTTGCGGCAACGGATGGTCTTTTTGTAACGGACGATTTTATAGTAACACATAACACGCTCACAGCTATTGAAATAGTCCGGCAGCGAGCCCATAAAATAGACCGGGTTGTCTGGTTCTGCCCGGTCAGCCTGAAAGATACCGTCCGGC
>CAYPNO010000542.1:0-1182 GCA_964411865.1 uncultured Desulfuromonas sp.
ACTCAAGGGAAAAAAACTGCATAAAAAACGCAACCTCGTGTCCCAGTTTAACAGACTATATCCCGACGCCAGAATCGAAGCGCTGAACCCCAGGATACAACGCCACTGCCTTGACCTTGCCGAGCGTCTCAACCGGGAGAACGAAAACGTCACCAGAACCACGATCGAAGAGCACCTGGCAATAAACGAGGCCTTTGCCCATTTTGAACCCCTTGGCCTTAAAGGACTCGCCATCCTTGTAAATGAAACCGTCAGGGCCTTTGCCGTATTCAGTCCTCTGAACGACTCCACCTACGATATTCACTTTGAAAAGTCAGACTATGAATTTAAAGGTGTTTCCCAGGCAATCAATCAGGCAACAGCCGCCCATCTCAGGGACAAATGCAGCCTGATCAACCGGGAGCAGGACTTAGGTATTCCAGGACTCAGACAGGCAAAACGATCCTACGAACCGTTGAGACTCAACAAGACCTTTGCCCTTAAGTTGAAGTAGGCTAAAAATAGTCCAATAGGCCGTTAAGGAAATTTTCGTGGGCCTCAATCTCTGCCAGGGTATCTTTACTGTCCATTGGTTTTGAATGTTCCGGGGGATTGGTGATGAGACCGGCCATGTGGTTGTTCATATGGTTGTCCCTGGCCTTTTCAGCGATAAACCGGTCAAAGAACTCTCCGATCCTTTCATCGTTCAGAGTTGTCTCTTCAGGTTCCATCTGCCGTTCAATGATCACCTTGTACTTTGGGTTGAGGCGAACCTCCTGAAAGGGGCGGCCATAGGAGGTTGTCTGCCTGATCCTTGTATCAACGTATCGCACCACAAGGTTTAAACCTGAAAAATTCAGGTGTTTCCAGACCTCGGACGAAAACAAAAGCTGGTCTTTACCTTGCGACACCTGCCAGAGCCCGGGGTCACAATCCGCTGCGATGAGCCTGTGGTGGATCCCGAGGATGGCATCAATTGGCCCCCTAAGGACCATGGAACGGATATAGCCCGTCCGGGTCACATCCTCATGCCCCTTTTTGACGATCATGGCGTTGCGCCTGCGGCCGCCCGCTCCCTGGAATTGATGTCGGTATATGAACGAGCAGTAGTTCACGGGAAGGTCGATCCCGTGGTCAAGGGTGTGTGCCATGATCTCGAGGGCGGCAAGCTCGGTTTCAAGCACGGCAACCCCCGGGCCGTGG
>CAYPNO010000543.1:0-1181 GCA_964411865.1 uncultured Desulfuromonas sp.
GGTGAGTATTCAATACGTCTGGCCGCACAGACCGCCGCCAAAACAGCTCTTTACATTGCCGTGTTGGAATCTGGCATTGCTAATTCTGAGCTGGCCAGGCTATTAGACACAAATGAAAAAGAGGTAAGGCGAATGCTTGACCCATGGCACCCAACTAAACTGCCAAGAATTGAATCAGCATTAGGTTCTTTGGGTTACCATTTATCGGTCTCCATGGGTGCTTAATTGCTCGGTCCTCGGGGTCTGACCCCAGCAAGTGTTTGTTTTTATAGAACAATAGCTCTATTCTTGGGCTATTTTAGCTCTTAAACCTTACATTTCGCTCGTTCGGAAAATAATTTTTGAATATCCGTGTCAGATTTGCCTATAAATCAGTTATGTTTTCTTAAATTGCCACCAATTACCTTGAAGAGTTCCATACACCCAATTGGGTACTTCTAAAAGCTGGTTGATCTTTTCATGCAATGCGCTGACCCCTTTCACCATAGCTTGTATACATTTGCCATCTCGAATTATCTCCGAGTAGTGAACATCTCGAAAAAAATATCGAATGTTGTTCCATGTCGGACTTTTAGTGTTCATGCCCTGCGGCAAAATGGGGAGTTTTTTTATGTCCTCCTTTGCCATTTTCATACGAATCTTTCGTTCAATGAGAGACACGATCATCAGGGCTATAAAATATAAAAAGAGCATGGCTTCAATACGCTTCTCTTTTTTCAGAAAAACAGGTGCGACCTCCAAAACTGTCTTTTTGGTATACATGCGTTTTTCAAGAAAAGGCTGGTCTTTATATTTTCTCAATACCTCACTTGCGTCAAGGGTCGTGTTTGTAACCAGAGGGAAGATCCCATCTGTTTTAGACGCTTCTAAAAGGGCCTTGTCATTTAATTCCCATTGAATGCTATAGGTAAACTCCCATTTATTTTTATACACACTTTTTAGTAAAGAGGGTCTACCGGGAGAAACTTTTACTTTAATTTGCTTACGATCTGTCACTATCTTAACGTTGATAAACTCTTTGACATCTTTGCAAATACTGTTAATCGCCGCCTTAATTTCTTTTTGAGTTTTTAAATGATATGCGTTTAATTTCGGTGCCAACGCTTCTAATTTTGCAATGGCTTTATCTATTTTTATCTGCCTTCTTTTTTCATCATCTTCTTGTTTTGAACTGCTATGAA
>CAYPNO010000544.1:0-1180 GCA_964411865.1 uncultured Desulfuromonas sp.
CGGTCCAAGGTGAATTGCCTGCCTCATCTAAAAAAAAGCTCCCTGCAAACATGGCATCAAGGGCTGTGAATTGTGATTTTAACGGCAACAACCTTCGGCCGATCAACGAAATGTCGCAGGTGAAAGCCCTTGGTGCCAATGTTAAAACCATCTACAATCTCAAGGGCGCATGGCTTGATTGGGCTGAGCACGTTAATGTTGCCGAGTCTTTTGTCCATAATTCTGGTGGGCGGATAGCCTTTACAGGGTCAGGGTACCCCAAAGAAACCAACAGGGCTATGGCCACGTCAGGATCACACTACCCACACCAAACTCGTAGGCTTGGGCTTGATGCCCCCGAATCTCCCCTGATTGTGAGTCTTTCGGGGGAGGCTGAGCAAGATGCTGAAGTAATAAGAACGGCATCGTATGTTTACACCCGTGTCGGCAAGTGGAGTGACGGATCTACTGTAGAGTCGGCGCCGTCTTACCCGACAGCCCCCATGGACATAAAAAGCGGGGTTACGGCCAGCCTAGGTGGGTTTACCGCGTCCTCTATGCCGGGTTCCTACTCGACCCACTTTAGAATTTACAGACTAAACCACGGCACAGGGCGGTCAGAATATCAGTTTTTGATAGATATTCCAATATCCCAAACCACGTTTACAGACTATAGTTCCAACTCCGATATTGGAGAGGACGTTTTACCTACAACCCTATGGAGCCACCCGGTTGAAAACCTTGCGGGGCTTATCTCTACAACACATGGCTTTATGGTTGGCTTTGCCGGAAACAAGGTTTTCTTTTCCGAAACCTACATCCCGTATGCTTTTCCTGCTACATATGCATTGCCGACTGATTCAGACGTTGTTGCCATGGGTTTTAACGGCAGTTCGGTCGTTGCTGTTACTAAAACCTTCCCCTATCTATTTGTGGGGCAAGACCCCTCCACCCTCTCATCTATAAAAACCAGTTATGAGCAATCTTGCGTATCGGCCAGGTCCCTTGTTAACGTCCCGGGGGGGGTCATATATGCCACACCGGATGGGCTATTTTTCCTGGATGCCTCCGGGCAAGGTAAGCTGTTCACCAACAAAACATTTACACAAAAACAGTGGGCCGCACTAAGACCTGAAACCATTTTTGCATTTCGATATAACGACAGCTATCTCGCTTTTTTCGAGGGTTCCGCTGAAGGGAT
>CAYPNO010000545.1:0-1179 GCA_964411865.1 uncultured Desulfuromonas sp.
TATCCATCCTTGTACGTAGAGAAATATGTCGATAGACAAAAAGAACTTACACAAACGTCACTTCCCCAAGGAACCCCGGCTGTCACCACTCTTGTTGGCGTCAGGATGCTCCGCCAGAGGCTCTAGCTTGGCGGCATTGAGGAGCCTCCCTCCAGAGTCCATACACTCTTCCACGCTGGGATAAGAAGTATAATTTCTAAGCCGAAAATAGTATGGACTGCTTTCTGTGTGGCAAATTTCAGAAGTTGATTTTTTAACAACCACGTCGGCGTTTGTCCCCGTAGCCAACACGATTGACGTAAGTACGACAAAAACCATTCTTTTTAGCATCGATTTCACATCCTCTCCTGTTTTACCGCTGTTGAGGGGAAATACCCCATACTCGCTACCCCAACAGAACCAGTTCTCCCTTTCCAGCTGAGACAAAACAGCCTCTTGATGGGCTCTCTATCTCCCAATTGCGCACAATCTTCCAGGAGATGGTAGATTTATGCCAACCAAAAAGCTTGGCTATTCACAGCTTAAAATAACCTGCTGTTTTCAGGAAATATCTGGTATTCTCCCCCGCTGATCAAGTTCCGTGTAGCGAATCATCGCGCTCTTTGGCCATGTCACCAATTAACCTTGGTCGAGGCAAGAAGCTGTGAGCCTACCGCAGCCTCTCCTTCAAGCCAAGTTATTTAGATTGCACTTACGCGTTGAATTCAGGAGGAAAAAAGATTTGAGTATCGGGAAAAAGCTAAACCTAGCGTTCGGATTTATCCTTGCCCTTACCTTATTTGTCGGATGGCTGGGCGACCACAATATGTCGCGCGTCCAAATGAATAGTGGAAAATCAGATGCCATCCTGAACATAGCCAGGCTTTTTGAAGAAGCGTTGTCTGCACAGTTACGTTACGCAGCAACAGAAAAGCCTGAAGACCAGAGGCAGCATGCTCAAACGTTCTATGCAATTCAGGGAAGACTGGAAAGCGGCATTGAAGATCTTGGCAGGGAATTAAGCGGGGATCTGCAAAAGGCGGTGGTTGGGGCGGGCGACCAGGCACGTGAATACAATAGGTTTTTATAGAATACGAAAGGCTTAGCCAGTACAGGCTAGATGCAATGGAGAACATGAAAAACATCTCCAATGAGACCTTTTCGCACACTAACGCCCTCAAAATCCTCCTTTCCGAACAC
>CAYPNO010000546.1:0-1172 GCA_964411865.1 uncultured Desulfuromonas sp.
CCCAAGCGAGAGAGGGGTAACGTCGAGCAGAAGTACGTCTTTAACATCACCCTTCAGAACCCCGCCCTGAATCGCGGCACCGAGCAACCACTTCGTCCGGGTTAACCCCTTTATTCGGGGCCTTACCGAAGATTTTCTGCACCTTCTCCTGCACTGCAGGCATTCTGGTCATACCTCCAACCAGAATAACCTCATTAATATCGGATGGGGATAACCCAGCATCTTTTAGGGCAGTACGGCATGGGCCCTCGAGCTTGTCCAACAAGTCGGCGCAAATGCTCTCAAGCTTCGAGCGGGTCAACTTGATGTTCATATGCTTGGGACCAGACTGATCAGCGGTGATAAATGGCAGATTAACCTCGGTCTCAACGGAGGTGGAGAGCTCACACTTGGCTTTTTCTCCCGCCTCTTTTAGGCGCTGCAATGCCATTTTGTCCTGACGCAGATCGATCCCCTGATCTTTTTTAAACTCCGCCGCAATATAATCAATGATGCGCTGGTCAAAGTCTTCACCGCCGAGGAAGGTATCCCCGTTGGTGGATTTTACTTCAAACACCCCATCGCCGAGTTCAAGAATTGAGACGTCAAAGGTACCACCCCCAAGGTCAAATACCGCGATTTTCTCTTCATCCTTTTTGTCCATGCCATAGGCCAACGCTGCCGCTGTGGGCTCGTTAATGATGCGCAGCACTTCAAGCCCGGCAATCTTACCGGCATCCTTGGTGGCCTGACGCTGGGAGTCGTTGAAGTATGCTGGCACAGTTATAACTGCTTCAGTCACATCCTCGCCCAGATAATCCACTGCGGTCTGCTTCATTTTCTGCAACACCATCGCCGAAATCTCCGGTGCGCTGTAAGTTTTACCGCGTGCCTTAACCCATGCGTCCCCATTATCAGCCTTCACAATCTCAAATGGGCTGATTTCCATATCTTTTTTAACTTGTTCGGAATCAAACTTGCGCCCGATGAGGCGCTTGATGGCATACAGGGTGTTTTCCGGGTTTGTTACCGCCTGACGCTTGGCCTGCTGCCCTACCAGACGCTCCCCACTTTCAGTAAAAGCCACCATTGACGGGGTGGTGCGAGAACCCTCCGCATTGGCGATAACTATTGGCTCTCCGCCATCCATCACGGAAATACAAGAGTTGGTGGTACCCAGATCAATACCTATT
>CAYPNO010000547.1:0-1171 GCA_964411865.1 uncultured Desulfuromonas sp.
GCCCATTCGTTTCTCCATACATACACCTTTTTTGCACCCTGAGCCGCCTATCCCAACAGAACAAGCCGAGGCCAGTGCAGGGGCGATCCCTTGTGGTCGTCCTTTGTGGCGAACGGCTCGGTGGGAGTTTGCTATAAAAATTATCGGGGAGATTTAAAATGTTTGATCGATTGAGATTTTTTTATAACCGTATCTGCGAAAAACTTTGGGTCAAGCCGCTTGTCGCCTGCGTTCTCTCAATAACGATTGTGTTCCTGACAAAGCAGGTGGACAATTACGGAATCGATAGGTTTGTTCTGTCGATTAATACAGGCTCAATAGAAACGCTGCTGACCATTGTTGCCTCAAGTATGCTGATGATGGCCACCTTTGCCGTTGGATCGATGGTCGCCGCCTATAGCTCAGCCAGCAGCACTGCAACGCCGCGCTCTTTTCCTCTGGTCATTTCCGAAGACATATCCCAAAATGCTCTTTCGACCTTTGTCGGCGCATTTATTTTTAATATCATCGCACTTATGGCTTTAAAGAATGGATATTACGGCAAATCAGCTCGTTTTGCGATATTTGTCCTGACATTAATAATTCTTGGTCTGGTTATTGTTACCTTTGTTCGCTGGGTTGACAGCATCGCCCGTCTTGGGCGCCTCGGGGGAATCATTAATAAGGTAGAGGCAGCGACTGATGCTGCCTTGCAGCGAAGACGGTTAGCACCCACCCTGGGCGGCGTTCCTGTTGGGCAATTTAATCCTGGGTGGCAGGCCGTTTATGGAGATTCCATCGGATACGTTCAGCGCATAGATATAGCTGCCCTGCAGTTCATTGCGGAAAAATCGCAGTTAGAGATTACGGTGGCTGCTCTGCCCGGAACTTTCGCAGCTCCAGGTCGGGTTCTTGCCTATGTAACCACGGAATCTGGAAATTTGTCAGAAAAAGACAGAGATAAGATAGCTAAAACGTTTCTGATCCATGGCAACAGGAGCTTTGATGAAGATCCTCGATTCGGCCTCATCGTCCTCTCTGAAATTGCCTTGCGGGCCTTGTCGCCCGCCGTCAATGATCCCGGTACCGCAATTGATGTTATCGGGACGTTTGTGCGGCTTTTTACGGGCTGGAGTAAAACCGTTGAAGATGACGACAGACAAGACTTTAAATATGATCGGGTAGCGGTACC
>CAYPNO010000548.1:0-1171 GCA_964411865.1 uncultured Desulfuromonas sp.
CTCATCTTCGCTATCAATTGTAAAGCGAAAAATTACAGTCTCAGTTAAACCTATTTTTAATGCAAATTAATTTATTCTTGATACTCATGGAAATGCTTCTACCTAAAGCATAAAGCTCTTTGGTTGGGAGTGCTTCAGAACATGAGCGCAAGTCCTTCTGATTTTCTTGTTAGGATATTTAATCTTCCTGATTTCTCTGATCTTACAAAAGACTTTTTCGCCAAACTAGCCTTTTCTTTTATGCAAGGGAGTTCACTTATGACAACTTCTCATCTCCCGTAATTTTGCTTGTCATCCTTTTTGTGCTTATCACATAATCCCGTAATGGCATTGGGATTCCTTCTGTTTTATCATTAGAAAACGTAACATTCAGATAAAAGGAGGATTTTAACAATGTCTACAAATATGAATTCCATTAAAGGTATCCATGTCGCTCACTTTAGGTTCGCTCTCATAGCTCCTGTAATCCAGGGGATCTTTCCTGATGCCACAAAAACCGCTTATTACAAAAGGGTTACTGAAAACCCTCTTACCCTTCCAAGTGGAGTCCAATGCAACTACAACCACAACACTTTAGAAAAGTGGGAATCCCTCTACAAACGAGGTGGGATGGATGCATTGCTTCCTGGTGTTCGTGCAGATAAAGGTGCTACCAGGACCCTAACGGACACTGCCATCGAGGAAATCTATCGACTTAAGGAAAAGTACCCCAAGCTAAATTCCACTCAGATTTATCATAGGTTGATTTCAGAGGCTCTAATACCTACATCCGTCTCAGTTGCAGCTGTACAAAGGTTCGTAAAGCATAACAACCTTAAGTCCAATACAAACCCCAACATAAAAGACAGAAAAGCCTTTGAGGAAGAGTTCTTTGGTGCTATGTGGCAGGCCGATACTTGCTATACACCTTACATTACAGAAGATGGCGTAAAGCGAAGGACTTACCTTGTTATGATTATTGATGATCATTCACGCATGATCGTTGGTGGCAGATTCTTTTACAACGATAATGCCTACAACTTCCAAAAGGTCTTGAAATATGCCGTTGCCACCTACGGAGTCCCCGGCAAACTCTACGTTGACAATGGAGGCCCATATGATAATGGTCAGCTTACCCTCATTTGTGGTTCTATTGGAACTGTTCTACTTCATGCCCCTGTAAGAGATGGGG
>CAYPNO010000549.1:0-1170 GCA_964411865.1 uncultured Desulfuromonas sp.
AATTTTACGGCTGTATATATCTACAATCATGTATAAATAAAAAAACATACCTTTTGTTGACGCAGGCAGATAAGTGATATCCCATGTCCATACCTGGTTAGGGCCTTTTGCTGTATGGGTTTTCGGTCTTTTTGATGTTTTGGGTTTTGCTTTTCCTCTGTGTTTCAACTGGTCTTCCTCCTTAAGAATTCTATAAAAACTTGACTCTGAGGCTATGTATACCCCATTGTCAGCCAGTGACGGTACTATTTGAGATGGTGGCAGACTCTGATATTCTGTACTGTTACATATTTTTAAAATTTGAGCACGTTCACTGTCATCAAGCCTGTTGGCAGGTTTATCTTTCCTGTATTTTCGTTGATCTTCTTTAATCTGCCCCTCTTTTTGCCAGCGTTTAAAAGTGCGGACTGAAATATTTAAAATTTCACAGGCTTTATCTAAAGAGGCTCCGGACGCATTAGCCTCTTTAATAAGAAAAACAGCATTTTTTCGGTTTTCAAAACTTATTTTTCTTCCTCTGGCTCCCCCCAGATTGCCTGGGCTTTTTTTTTAAGAACCAGTAAAGCCGCTGTCTCTGATAATGCTTTATCTTTGCGGTTTAACTCTTTTTCAAGGACTCTGATTTCTTTTTCAAGTTCTCTTTCTTTGATACTTTTCTTATTTTTTATCCTGTATTCACTTTCAGTTTTAAAGGCATTAAGACACTCCAGCTTCCACTCTTCGAGTTCTTCTGGATAAAAGCCATTGCTTCTGCAATATTCACTTTTTTGGGCTTCATTCATGGATGCTGTTAATACAAGGATGTCGAATTTTTCTTCGGGTTTTAATTTTTTTGTAGTTTTTGTCATAGCAGATTCTTTCGCATTTTTGAATTTATCCAACCAGTTTCTCAATGTTGACAGGGGAATCGAGGCCTCTCTTGCTATTAAACTAACAGAATTTTCTGACTTTGACAGGTACTTTTCAACAATAGCTTTTTTAAACTCTTCTGAGTACTTTACATAGCCTACCATTTTACTTGCTTTCTGCCTCCTGGATTAATTGTCGGTTTTTTAGTTCTTGTTGACAACTATCCTGACACAGGGGGATATCGGGTGAACCAGAATTATGTCGGCCAGACGGTTGTCTATCAAAAAGGAGATCATGCATTTCATTTGTCCAAAACCTGAT
>CAYPNO010000550.1:0-1169 GCA_964411865.1 uncultured Desulfuromonas sp.
AAAGATAAAGAAAAATATTACGTGCTGGAGATGTTTCCCTATCCATCCGGGCGTATTCATATGGGGCACGTGCGTAACTACACCATCGGTGATGTGGTTGCCCGCTTCAAGCGCCTGCAGGGCTTTAATGTGTTGCACCCTATGGGCTGGGATGCTTTCGGGATGCCGGCGGAAAATGCTGCTATTCAACACGGTATCCATCCGGCCAAGTGGACCACTGAAAACATCGCCAATATGCGTAAACAGCTGAAAAAAATGGGGCTGTCCTACGATTGGGAACGTGAATTTGCCACCTGCGATGCGGACTACTATCGCTGGGAACAACTCATGTTTCTGCAGATGTTTAAACGCGGCTTAGCCTACAAGAAAAGTTCGATAGTAAACTGGTGTGAGTCTTGCCAGACTGTCCTCGCCAACGAACAGGTTGAAGACGAGCGCTGCTGGCGTTGCAGTACCGAGGTGATCGATAAAGAACTGGAACAGTGGTTTTTTAAGATCACCGCCTACGCCGAAGAGTTGCTGGAAGATACCTATAAGCTCCCTGGTTGGCCCGAGTCGGTTCTGACCATGCAGCGCAACTGGATCGGGCGCAGTACCGGGTGTGAGATAACCTTTAAAACTGAAGATGGAGCACACAGCATCCCCGTGTTTACCACGCGCCAGGATACGCTTTTCGGCGCTACCTTCATGAGCCTGGCACCTGAACATCCACTGGCACTTAAACTGACCACACCGGAGCGAAAAGCGGAAGTGGAAAGCTTCATTGCCAGGGTGAAAAAACAGGACAAAAAAAATCGCACCAGCGAAGATTTTGAAAAAGAGGGTGTCTTTACCGGTACGTACTGCATAAACCCTGCTAGTGGGTGTAAGATGCCGGTATTCTTGGCTAATTTCGTCTTGATGGACTATGGTACCGGGGCAGTTATGGCTGTTCCCACCCATGACCAACGCGATTTTGACTTCGCGCGCAAGTACGATCTGCCTCTCGTAATGGTGGTCAGCCCTGAAGGGGAAGAGCTCAAAGTGGAAGAGATGACCGAAGCTTGGACCGCTCCTGGCATTATGGTCAACTCTGGTCAGTTCAACGGACTAGACAACGAGAGTGCGAAAGAACAGATAGCTGACTACCTTGCAGAGCAGGGTATTGGGATCAAGAGTATTAATTATCG
>CAYPNO010000551.1:0-1169 GCA_964411865.1 uncultured Desulfuromonas sp.
AATTAATCTAAATATTTTTCAGTCTGTTTTTTTGCTTTACGTACTTCTATTTCATCAGCAACTTCTTTTGGAACACAAACTTTATTTACAGGATTAAAATAAGTGCCCAGTGATTTTGCTAAAACCAAAGCAACAGGAATTCCAATTATTGTTATAAACAATCCGGCAATCTGTAAAATTGTTACAACAGCTAAAATTAAGCCAAAAGGAAAATAAAGAATCCTGACAATGAACCCAAAACTTTGCCATAATTTGTTTTGTTCTACTTTCAAATCTTTTTTACTAATCATTAAGTTTGAACATACCGTCAACCGCAGTCCTCAACCAAGCAACTGCATTGGTCGGGGTTAGGTTGGCTTGTCCTGTTCACTGATGTATTGTTTGATAATATCAATTGTAGCACCGCCAGTAGTAAGTAAACAATAACTGGCACTCCAGAAAACAGGCTTCCAATAATACCTGGTTAATTCCTGAGAAAACTCTTTTCTTATGTATCGGCTTGTTACAGTTTTAAAACTGTTTACAAGCTTTATCAGTTCAGTTTGCGGAGCTGATTCAAAAAGAATATGCACATGATCTGTTTCTGTTTCCATTTCAATTATTGAGCTGTGATGGCGTTTAAAATGATCTTGTGCAATTTCAATTAATCTGTTTCTTATTTGAGCATTGATTACCGGATGCCTGTATTTTGTAACCACAACCAAATGATATAATAATTTATAAACACTGTGTCTGTTCTTGTTAAATTCCATAATATTTCCTTTACAACCAAGTTTAAAAACAGTATAATATAACCTATGAAAACAGTCAAGACAGCTAAATTAAAAATTGTTTCACATACAAAAGCATTTGATGATACAATCTGTATTTATCGGGATGCATTGTCTTTTATTGCTCAAATTGTATATGAAGAATGGCAGGATATATATACCCTGTCTGCTAAAAATAAAATTAATGCTGTTGAAAAACTGATTCATCATACAAAATCAAGACCTGTGGTAAAATATCCTGAGTTTAACATAAGATTTTATAAATTCCCGTCTTATCTTCGCAGGTCTGTAATGAGTGAAGCTATCGGCATCGTATCAAGTCACATGTCCAGGTTGAAAAAATGGGAACAGGAAAAAGAAAAGATTAATGAAAAAAATCTTATAAGAAAAACAGAAGGT
>CAYPNO010000552.1:0-1168 GCA_964411865.1 uncultured Desulfuromonas sp.
AAGGTAAAACCATTGAATTTAAAAGGGATCTCTCTTCACCCAAACCAATAATGAAGGCACTTGTGGCATTTGCCAATACTGCCGGGGGCCGGCTGATTATTGGTGTCAGTGACGACCGGCAGGTACTTGGGGTTTTAGACCCGCTCTCCCAGGAGGAACGACTGTGCAGTATGATTGCCGATTCCATTGCCCCACGCCTTGTTCCGAACATCGAAATGATAACCATTGAGGATAAAACCCTTTTAATTGCCGAAGTCTTTCTGAGCAGCTCCCGGCCCCATTTCCTGCGTTCCGAGGGTGGGGAAACCGACGTTTATGTCCGGCTTGGCTCAACCAACCGCCAGGCTGACCAGGAGCTGATTGCAGAGCTTCGCCGGTCAGTGGAAGGAGTGGCATTTGACGAGATGCCAATGCCTGAGCTTTCCATTGATGATATGGATACCCAGGCCATTGCCCGGAGTCTGCGTGAAAAAGCGCCCATGGGTGAAAAAGAGCTTAGAACACTCAAGCTGCTTGTACCCCACCAGGGAGGGCTGGTTCCCTCAAAAGGGGCCATTATTTTATTTGGCAGGGATCGCAGGTATTACTTTTCTGATGTTTGGGTGCAGTGCGGACGATTTACCGGTCAAGACAAGGCAGATATCTTTGACCACATTGAGATTTACGACCATCTTCCCCAGGCCGTTGACAGCATCATGCTGTTTCTGAAGAAACATGCCATGCGCGGGGCCGATTTTTCAGAGGTCAGGCGTAAGGATGTCTGGAGTATTCCCCTGGGTATTCTGCGTGAGGCTGTCATCAATGCCCTGGTTCATGCGGACTACTCCCAGCGGGGGGCTCCCATCCGGGTTGCCTTTTTTGATGACCGCATTGAAATCGAAAACCCCGGAATCCTTCTCCCCGGCATGACGATCAAGGATATGCGACAAGGCATATCAAGAATCAGAAACCCGGTCATTGCCCGCCTCTTCCGGGAGATGAATCTCATTGAACAATGGGGAACCGGTGTACCCCGCATGTTTAAACAGGCAGAAGATCTTGGGCTGCCGGAACCCCAGATTGTGGAATTGGGCATGAGGGTGAGGTTTATTGTGTATCTGGCCGAGCTGATGCATGTTAAGACCGCTCACAAAAAGGTTAAGGCACAAGTAGAGGTACAAGTGGCACA
>CAYPNO010000553.1:0-1163 GCA_964411865.1 uncultured Desulfuromonas sp.
TTCCTGGTCTATTGGGGTCTGCTATATACCAATTCCCATCTGGGGCTTGTTTTGCCCCTTGTATTGGAGGTGCATCTGGAACTGGAGCATCGTCGCCAATCGCTGCGCTTAGGTTGTTCTCTCCAAGATCATATCTATTGCGAACGGTCTGAGACATATGATTGTAAAGCCTTATAGCATCCTCTGCCTTTTGAAGCTTCATTTTGTCCTGGGGAGATAGGCTTGGATCTTTGCTGTTGCGTTCATAAAAAGAGATCGCTGACTCCAAGGCGTTCTTTGCTGGCTCCGTAAGGTCATCACCGCTAAACATTGCGGACATATCAAGCCCTGGCTTTGCAAAAGGAGTAAGGACGAAAGCAAGGTCGGCCTTAAACTGCCTTGTCAGCTTGATACCAGCCTCTATACCCGCCCCCCTGTCTGCCTCACTTACAGGGGCACGCCCGAGAGCAACCTGCTGTCTGGGGTCTTTTTCATTGTAGGCCACAAGCCCCTTGTCCGTTTCAACATGCTTAAAGTTACCCATGTTTTTCCGGCCAAGTGCCCTCATTTCTCCCTGGGCCTGGACGAGAGCGTATGGAGTCAGCCCCTGTTTCTCAGCCTCACCTCGTTTTTTCTGGATAATCTGGCCCTCTGGAGTCACCCATAACCCTTCCTCGTTAAGAGCCTCAGACCTCTTCCTGAGAAACTCAACAGGATCATTTATGGTCAACCCGATTTGCTCCTTGGCTTCATCAAAGCTCTCAAAACCGTACACCTTGCCGTCTTTTGACTTAAACTGATATCTCTCATCTTCGGTGGGCATGAACTCAATCTCCTTGGAGTTAACACCGGATAGGATCTTGGCCATAGCCTGGCCGTAATCAGTTTTTGGTCTGTTGGGCATGTTGACGGTTTGAAAGTCCGGCAACAACTCCTGGATTATTCTCTTTCTTTCCAGATCTGCGCTTTGAATGACTGCCTGCATCTTTTGGTTGTTGCGGGTAAGATCTCTGGTTTCCGCCCCTGCCTCATACTCTTCATCGGCCCTGCCCCACTGTTTTCTCTGCTGACCCTGGTACTCCTGCTGCCATTCTTTGTGATCCCTTCTATCGTTTCTTCTGTCTTGCCTGTCAAGAGCCCCAGAAAGACCACTAAGCGCCGTTATTCCATAATTTGACATTTAT
>CAYPNO010000554.1:0-1161 GCA_964411865.1 uncultured Desulfuromonas sp.
AATCTCTTATTTTTTCTTTGTATTCGAGAAGAGCCGTTTCAATTACCCGGCTCTTGTTTTTATGTTGTGACAGCCATTTCGCCAGGTCGGGATGTATCCGTGCCGCAACCTGGACCTTTGGGTTTTCTATTGTGGAACCGAACGGTCGCCCGGCTCCTTTTCTTTTACCTTCTGCCATTTATTCTCCTTTATGCCCCGGTGGTTACCGGGGCTGGTTTTGGCTATAATTTATAAATCGTGTAATTTGGTCTACCAGCCTCCCCGTGGGCCGTGTAATATGTACCACCGTCCAACTCATCAACATATTTTTCAGCGTCTCGATACGTTTCAAAGACCAGTTCGTCCCCGTCCTCTTCGTCGGATGTAACGATATTGGGCCGATTGTTCCATTCCGCATTGCAATCCGATTCAAAGAAAATTGATTCCTCAACGATTACAAATTCCCCATCTTCATCATCTTCGGTTGCTTTTTCCATACCGGCAATCCGAGCAGATTTATATAATCCTGTGGGTTGGTATGATTCGATAAGTTCGTCTAATTCCTCTCTGATCTCGTCGTCCCTGTCCTCATCGTCGCTAAAATCGAGATCATGCCAGCCGGTTAAAAATTCAACTCCATCTGTGCCGTTACAGTTAGCAATGTGTACAGGATCATCGTCTCCGGTGTCGAGATACCAATCTGAGCATTCCCAGGACTCATCGCCTGCCCACTCCGCCAGGTGCAACTCAATCAGTGTGCCGTGGTCTGTTTCGATTGTCTGGTTGACGTGTCCGTAAAAGCCATCTGTTAAATAATCATAATTAGTTTTTTGTGTCATGGTCAATCTCCTTAGTTTTTAGTTGCCCCGAGTCTCCCCGGGGATAGTTTGTTGTTTAAAGAAAATTAACTCCGATGTGCTGTTTTTCGCCATTCATGCCTGTGAACGTTACTGCCGTAAATCTCAAGGGGTATGTAAGTCCACCGTCTTCATATGTGGTGTCAATTGTTTCAATTTTCAAGTCTTTGCACTCAGGTTTTAAAATCTCTTTTGCTCTTTTCAACCACGCTGATCTCATTTCTTTGGTTGCCTTTTTCATGGTCAATCTCCTTGGTTATGGTTAATTTTCCCTCACTCTTAATTAACAAAATATACCCTCTTAGATTGTTTGTCAAACAAAAAA
>CAYPNO010000555.1:0-1161 GCA_964411865.1 uncultured Desulfuromonas sp.
GGCTGTGGTGAAAATCTTCTTCAAGCATAGCTGCAACAGCCGTGACAAAAGCTGTATCATAGTTTAAGAGGGTCAACTCAAAATTCAGCCGAAAAGAGCGCTGGTCCAGATTGGCCGTGCCCACGGCGGCACATTGATGGTACGATTATACGGGGTCGAACCAAGCTAACTAGCTAAAATATAAACAATTAAGTTCAGAAATACGTAGTTTTTTAGTCTTAAACGTACATTTTGATGCCTAAAAAACAAACTTTAAGGAATCTGATGTGGCTAGAGCTAATCGGCATCATATACCCGGTCAAGTCTGGCACATTACACACCGATGCCATAAAAGAGAGTTTCTTCTTAAATTCTCAAAGGACAGAAGGCGTTGGCAGCACTGGTTGTTTGAGGCAAAAAACGCTACAAACTTCAGGTTCTTGATTTTGTAGTGACCTCCAATCATATCCATTTACTGGTTGTCGACAGCGACAAAGACGTTATCCCAAACAGCCTTCAATTGATTGCGGGAAGAACAGCTCAGGAGTTCAATAAACGAAAAAAACGTAAAGGTGCATTTTGGGATGATCGCTACCATGCAACTGCAATCGAGACGGGAGAGCATTTATTCCGTTGTATTGCATACATAGATTTAAATATGGTGAGGAACGGCGTTGTGGCGCATCCATCATTGTGGGAGCACGGTGGATATAATGAAATACAAGATCCCCGCGAGCGCTATTCGATACTTGATAGAGATAAACTGGTTGCTTTATCCGGCTGTAGTTCTGATGAACAGTTCAGAACTATACATAGGCAACTAGTTGAAGAAAGCCTGCAGTCGGAAAGAATGGATCGACAACCGGAGTGGAGTGAATCTATCGCAGTGGGTGGCCAAGGTTTTATAGAGGGAATTAAAAACCAACTTAACTGTGGCATTTTTGGGCGAAAAGTAGTGGAGTGTGACGATTCTTCTATCCTGCGTGAAAGCTCAGTTGCTTACAACTGTCATTTATCCACTAAAAAAGGGCTTTTAAGCTCTGAAAACAGTTATTTTTTGACAATAAACAATACGAAATCAGCTGGTTAGCTTGGTCCGACCCCTGATTCACCGATGGTGTGCTTCAGGCTCATTTCCGCAGCAATCTCAGACCATTGCCAACCACCAGCAGACTCGCACCC
>CAYPNO010000556.1:0-1160 GCA_964411865.1 uncultured Desulfuromonas sp.
CGCAACAAATTGTCCCAGATGTCCTGCAACTGATGACCGAAGTTGCCCCTCCTTTTAGTTTCATGACAGGAACAATCAATAATTATGACTTAGAGGGGGCCTGCGTCGATCTTGTCGCTGCAATACAGATCAAAAACGGCTATCAGGCAACGACCAACCTTACCAGCTGGGAAGATGGCTTCGATACCGTGCAGTACCTGCCCAATAGCGCCTATTTTATCACCTTACGTACGGATGAGCGTGAAGAGTTGGTCCAGTGGGTTGGTCCTATCACGACCATGCACCCTGGCCTGTATACTCTGGCGAGGAGAAACCTAATTATTGCCAATCTAGAAGCAGCTAAAGGGCTGACTAAAATCAGCACGCCCCATGGTTGGCCTAACCACTATTACTTGCTCGACCAAGGTTTAGAAAATCTCGACGTCAGCTCCAACGATTATCTGGGTGCGTTTCAGCAACTGCTTAACGGTGATGTTGACGCCATGTTCATCGAAGACGAAGGGATCGACTGGCTGTGTGAGAAAACTGGAACTGATCGAGCGGCGGTAGTCCTGCAATTCGAAGAGACCGCAGCGTATCAAGAAGGCTGGATCGCCTTCAGCCACACCACCCCCGAGACCACCATCAAACAATGGCAGGCCAGCCTCGATGCGATGCGCGCCGACGGTACCTTCGCCGAGATTTGGCAGAAATGGTTTGGAGATGCGCCGCTACCGACGGGAGAACTCGCTCCGTGATAGGGGTGAAAATAGATATTTAGGCATACACAGAAATAATTTTAATGTACTGGCTTTTGCGCTGCAAACCAGTTTTTAACCCCCTAAGAGGTCACTTAACATGCACACACTTAAACAGTTTAGTTTTCAGACTATCATGACACTGCTGCTGTGCTCGGTCATGTTGCTAGCGGGTTGTGGCAATAGCAGCTCCCATCACGCGGACGGCACTATCCAAATGGGTGGAGCCATTCAGGGCAACGAACTTGTGCTGGAAACAACCGCAACGTTTATCGGTGGGTCCGACCTGCCAGCAGACGGGTATCGCACTTCAGCCTCATTCCAATATCCTTACGGCATTACTTCGGATGGCGACAGCCTGTATGTCACCGAAATGTATAACAACACCATCCGCAAGATAGAGCTTGCCTCGGGTGAAGTCAC
>CAYPNO010000557.1:0-1159 GCA_964411865.1 uncultured Desulfuromonas sp.
TTGGCGTAAGGGGCAAATCAAGCATGCGCCAATGTATTTGGAAATTCGTGGCGATAAGACTTTAGAATCGTTGAACTGTTTTCGTGAATATTTATCTCTTAAGTAAATATCTTAAATACCATGATATTAAGGGAAAGGTTGAATGTAGCACAGGCAGGAATGCCTATGTTACTTTGTTTCTCCCGCTTCGTGAGCCTTACTTTTCCATTATTAGTGTTCAATTTTAAACCATGTTGCATGACATGGAGTGTCCATTTTTTAATCATGTTGCATGACGTGAAGTGGTGACTTTCCAATTTCCTTTTTCAAGTTTCCCTCGCTTTAATTTTTTAATTTCTGCTTTTTTAGTTTTTGTCTGGAAATAAACATTGGTTTTGATGTTGATTTATGCTGGTTATTGGGCTAAATTTGAGGATGTATTTTATTGAATAACTAATGGGAGATTGTTATGACCAAGATGAAATTGAAAAATCAGGACGCTAAAGAAGTGTTTGATGATTTTGAACGCTTTGAAATATTCGTTCATGAACGTTGGAAGTTGATGTTAGGTATTGGTATTGGCGTTGTTCTGGCCGTCGCGGCTTACGGTATAATTTTGCATGTCAATAAGAGTGCGAATAACAAAGCGTCTTCAGTTTTAGGTTTAGCCAAGACTGAAGCCGAACTACTGAAAGCATTAGAGGAGTATCCAAGTAAACCAGCCTCGGTGCGGACGCGTTTGCGTTTGGTGAAAGTTTATGTTGATGAGAAAAAATATGATCAAGCGTTGGCACAATTAGATGTGGTAAAAAAGGCCGATGTTTCGAAAGAAGTTCGTTGGCGTGCAGAGTTGGATGCTTCATACATTATGGAATTAAAAGGTGATTTTGTCGCAGCAGCTGAAGAGTTTGACCGGATTGGCACTATGGCATTCGTTGATGAAGTGACGCGTAGCGAAGCCAATTATGCGGCTGGACGTCTTTATCTGAAATCAGGCAATGCCACGAAAGCAGAAAGTTGTTTGAAGCGTATTAGTTCCGTCGGCGACGGCAGTAACGATTTTTGGAAAAAGCAGGGTCGTTTTTTGGCGACGCAAATTCCGCAGCAACCAGCCACAAAGTAAGATATGGACAGAACGCTGACTCAAAAAGAAGAAGCGTTGATAAAATCGCTTCATTCG
>CAYPNO010000558.1:0-1158 GCA_964411865.1 uncultured Desulfuromonas sp.
CACTGGATAACGGTGGGCATGTTGGCGATGGGAAACATAAAGCCAGACAAGAGCACTGCCGGGAAATAGAAAAAAAACGTGCTCATCATCGCCTGCTGCTGGGTGCGGCTGACGGTGGAGATCAGCAATCCGATACCCAGCGTGCTCATCAAATACAGCGCGGTTCCTCCCAGCAGGAGTAAAATATTTCCATACAGAGGGATCTCAAACCAGAAAACCGCCACCGCCGTAATCAGCAAAACATCGACGAAACCAATCAGCGCAAAAGGGACGGTTTTGCCCAGAATAAACTCCGCCTGAGTGATCGGCGTCACCATGATCTGTTCGATGGTGCCGATCTCTTTTTCACGCACTACGGCCATGCTGGAGAGCATCAGGGTGATCAGCATCACAATCAGTGCAATTACGCCGGGAACATAGTAGTTGCGGCTCTCCAGATTGGGATTGAACCAGGAGCGCGTTTTCAGTTCAATGGGAGCCGCACGCGGCGGCGCACCACTGAAGAGCATGGCTCTCTGCAACAGAACCTGCTCCCCGTAATCACTGGTGATCTGGCTGGCATAGTTAAGGATTTTCCCCGCAGTATTGGAGTCCGATCCATCCACCAGAATTTGCACTGGAGCCATTCGTCCAGTCTCCAAATCTGCGCCAAATCCTTGGTCTATGTGTAACACTGCCTTAACTTCGTCGCCATCGAGCAAAGGATTGATTTGCGTCGCATCTTCAAGATTAAAAACCAGGTTGAAGTACCCTGAACCGGAAAATCGCGCCACCAGTTCGCGGCTCTGCGGGGTTCGATCCTGATCGTAAAGAGCCGTGGGAACATTGCGAATGTCGGTGGTAACGGCATAACCAAAAACCAGGGTCTGGACAATGGGCATGGCAAAGATCACCGCCTTCATCCGCGGATCGCGGAAGGTCTGAATAAACTCTTTTTTCAGCATGTGCCAGATTCGTTCAAACATAAGGGTATCCGATCTCTCAGAAGAGTTTTTTCTTAAACTTTACCCGTGCCAGCACCACCATCACGATGGAGAACAACGTCAACAACAGCGCTGGTAACGCCAGAATTTCCAGCCCTGTCCCTTTAAGATAAATCCCCTTGAGCAGGGTCACAAAATAGCGCGCTGGCACCAGATGGGTCAGTACCTGCACCGG
>CAYPNO010000559.1:0-1151 GCA_964411865.1 uncultured Desulfuromonas sp.
GCACATTCACCCTGAAAAGCGGAACACAGATCCCGCTCCTGTATGCGCAGCCCATCGGCAGTGATCCATTGCTCGCTGACCTGATGATTAAAAACGCAGACAATGCAATGAAAAACAGTCAGTAAATGATCGCCTGATTGCTATGAATATTCTGGTGGTTGACACCATCCATGGCGGGACGGAGATTGCCCGCCATCTTTTATCAAACGGCCATGCCGTTGACACGGTGGACGTGTACCGCGGAGAGGGGAGTATCACCGTTGACGAGGCCATGAGCCGGACGTATGACATGGTGACCGCACCGGTTCATCTCGCCCCCGACCATCCGTTGATGTACCTCAGTGCAGAGTACCAAACACATCATCAGATGATCCCGTTCTGTCTGGGTGATGCCCGGCCACCATTAACCATTGAGATCACCGGGGCACGGGGAAAAACCACCACCGCCCATGCCCTCGCATCTATCCTTCCAAAGAAAGGCATACTTCTCTCCTCCATCGGGATCACGGAATATCCGTCCCGTATCAATCGGGGAAAGAAAAGCATCACCCCTGCATCAACCATTCAGGCGGCAAAAAGTGCCATCGCATCCAATGGCTGGCTGGTGGCAGAGGAGTCCATTGGCGTCAGCGGCATGGGTGATTTGGGTATCCTGACGTCCGGGGACGATTACCTCTGTGCAGGCGGGAAAAAACATGCGCTCGCCTTAAAAAAAGAGATGTTGCTCTCCTGCAAACAGTGCCTCGCCGCACCGGACATTGTCTGGCACGATGAACAGGTCATGCATGCAGAGGATATCGCATCCTGCGCAGGCACGACATGCACCTGGTCATATAACGGAAAAACAGGATCCTTTGAAAATCCCCTCATGGTGCTTCCCGCCTACCGGAATGCGATACAGACAGCCGCCGCGGCCGCCTGCATCCTGGGATACCCTCCAGACGGCCTGCGTGAATTCACCGCACTTCCGGGAAGGCTGCAGGTGCACCGGGATGGCGCTCTTGTCATCATCGATGATGCCAATTCCGGCACGTCACGCAGCACCGTGCCGGAGGCGGTGCGTTACGGGCGTTCCATTCAGCCAAAGGCGCCACTTGTGCTCGTTATCGGCGCTGAGGCAGAAAATATCTGCGAAGGCTTTTCTCTCGCAG
>CAYPNO010000560.1:0-1149 GCA_964411865.1 uncultured Desulfuromonas sp.
AGCACTTTTCACAAGACTTTCCTTTGTGCTGTCATCAAGGTTGATGTTGCCCACGGCCTGTTCGAACTTTCCGAACTCGCCCTCAATAACCGCCTTGTTTTCCGGACGCCCCGGCGTTGCAGGTATCATGGTCGTTTTTGGCTCAATAACTTCACGAAGATTTTGATCGTTGTGGATCGGCTTGTTATCATGAAGTAGCGCCTCTGGTCTGCGTCCCATGAAGCGGGCACTTTCCTCCCAGGCAAGACGTACCCCTTCGGCAGTTTCCGTTTCGGTGATCACGACGGCGGTGTGACATGCCGTGGACTGGTCTACAATTCCTTGCCAGTTATAACTACGTTCTTCTTGGTTGGCGCTCAAATGTACCTTAATTTCCTTGCCATCGGTAACAAGCATCGTGCCCGGTTGAAGCTTTTCCGTGCTGCCCCTGAACCGGGGTCCCTTGCTTTTCTGGTTCTTGATCATCCCGGTAATCACCAGAACATTGCGGATCTGGTTGGGCCCAACATTGACACGCCGGGGTTCATAGACTAAAAAATCTTTTAGGCTTCCCTGCCATTGAGCATAGTCCTCCACGATCAACCGTGCGATATCACTGAGGTCAGAGCGAAGGGACGGAATCGGTCGGTTGGGGATGGGGTTGTATGCTTGGCTGGCATCCTTTTTTCTCCAACTATCCAATGTAGGGTATGGTACATCGGAAAGTGTGCAAAACATTTCCAGGGAACCGGTCCACGAATCCAGGAGATCGAGAACGGCACATATGAACCCAGGGCTGTAGCTCGTGCGACCACTTGGATGTCGGACAAAGGCTCCAGGATTCTCCAGGCGGTAATTTAGAAGTGCTGCCTGGAGGTCCCGTTCAGCAATATCCATCCCCGGTTCAGAAGACGCTTGCACCGGGGCCCGTCCGGGACCAGGCAATTCCATCTGCTCTAATAGTTTATTTATCTGAGCCTTTCTTTCGTATACCTGGGTGCGGTTTAGACAGGCATTCCGGCAGATGTCTGTTACTGTTCCTTCTAGACAGAGGTCTATCTGTGCAGCATTATCTTGTATTATAAGGTTCATTGCGATCATTGAAAGCTTGTTTTCTTTAAGTTCTTCTTGTATATTCATATCAGCAGGTTTTGTTTTGTGGTTAATGGT
>CAYPNO010000561.1:0-1148 GCA_964411865.1 uncultured Desulfuromonas sp.
ATGCGTTTGCGCCATTTACTCAGCCCGCTTCTGGCAATGGGCTTTTCATGCACAAAGAATGTTTCACCGCATAGGTACTGCCAGTAGGGATTCTCAGCCCAGCGGTTGACTACCTCATCTTCACTTAAGGAGTACAGGCTCTGCAGAAGAGTAAGGCCAACCATCATACGTGTAGGAATTGCAGGTCTACCGGCTTCTGAATACAGGGAACCAAATTCCTGATCCAGATGCTCCCAGTCTATTTGATCTGCAAGTTTGACCAGAGCGTTGGCTGGATCGCAAATAGCTTCCAGGCGCACCTGGAATAATTCGTCTTGAGCCTGCTTTTGTTGTTTTTTAGGTCGCATAGTTTTGCCAGAAAATTGAGGGTTAACAACTAGTTTCTTGCAAAACATTGCAAGATGTTTTCTATTGTTTTTGTAGTCAATTCAGCGCGTTATGGAGTTTTGAACTACGGACTAATCCAGAATTTCCGTACTGCAGCAGCGTTTGAAGCGGTGATAGATACCGACAGTCGCATAGTGCCTGATTATCACCTTATAAGTGATCTGCGCGCCTTTTATAGCAGCTATACCCACGCGCGGAATAATCGCGGTAACCCCGTGGTAGAAGTGGAATTTGACGTGCAGTTGACAGACGCATACACCCGCACCATTGTGGCGCAGCGCTGCTTCAGCGTGGTGGAACCGAGTAGTGGTACGGATGTGGAAGTGGTGGTGCAGGCGTTTAATCGTGCAACCGCGATCCTGAGTGCAGAGCTCTTGGAATGGACGACGCAGAGTATTGCACCGCATGAGGGGTAACCTTTAGCGCATCGAACCGAGTTTTCTTAATCCGCACAGGGCGCAGAAAGGAATCCCCATGAGCGACCTTTTGAATCACCCTCTGATCAGTAAACGGTATTTCTTCCCCCGCAAGGGAACTTTTGCAGATCCCTTTCTGGTTATCTGTAACGACGGCACCCAGCTGGCCTGCAGCTACCATGAGGTTGATCCCCGGGCATTGACGCTGGTCCACTTTCACGGCAACGGTGAAATCGTGGACGACTGGCAGGGAGACTTTGTGGATATTGTTCAGCAGATGGGCTGCAATCTGTTCCTCGCCGAACTGCGTGGCTACGGACAATCCGGCGGGACGCCCCAACTGGG
>CAYPNO010000562.1:0-1148 GCA_964411865.1 uncultured Desulfuromonas sp.
TGAGCAGGGTCACAAAATAGCGCGCTGGCACCAGATGGGTCAGTACCTGCACCGGTTTCGGCATATTGGCGATATCGTACATAAACCCGGAGAGGAGAAAAGCAGGGAGGAATGTCAGGACAATCGCGACCTGACTGGCGACAAGCTGGCTTTTGGCGACAATGCTGATCAGCATCCCCAACAGCAGAGCTCCAATCAGAAAGATTGCCGCTATCCCGAACAGGAACACCAGGCTGCCGCGTAACGGCACCACGAACAGAAATTGCCCCATCAGCACCGCCAGAACCATATCCAGCAGCCCGATGCCGAAATATGGGAGCAACTTGCCCAGAATCAGCTCGCTCCCTTTAAGAGGGGTGGAGAGCAGTTGCTCCATAGTGCCGGTTTCCCACTCGCGCGCCACAGTCAGAGAAGTCAGCAAAGCCGCGATAACCATCATAATCACCGCAATCAAGCCGGGAATAATGTAGTTACGTGACTCCAGGTTGGCGTTGTACCAGACCCGTGAGCGCAGCTCGATCACCGCGTTCCCCCCGAACTGTCCCATTGGCCCCTGGAGTTCGGCGCGATTCTGGATAATATGGCGGTTAAAAATGCCGAGCACCGCCTGTGCATAACCCCGCGTGATTTCGGCGGTATTGGCATCACTCCCCTCTATGAGCGCCTGCACTGCAACGGAGCGCCCCGCAGCCAAATTGGAGCTGAAATCTGGCGAAATAATCAACGCCATCAGCACCTCGCCCTCATCCAGGGCGTGCTCAATGGTGCGGTAGTTATCCGTGCTCCCCTGCAGGGTAAAATACTCGGAACCGGCAAAACGACTGACCAGTTCGCGGCTTTCTGCACTTTTGCACTGATCCCAAACCAGCAGGGGGACATTGTCGACATCCAGTGACAGGGCATAGCCGAACAGGAGTAACAGCAACATGGGGATCGCAATCCCCATCCCGAGACTGCGCGGATCGCGCAAGACATGAATCGTCTCTTTGCGGGCCACCGCCCGGACGCGCATCCAGGTCATTGGCTCACCTCCTGTTGCGGTCGTTGCTGGCGGTCGTAAGATTCTATAAGGGAGACGAAAACATCCTCCAATGAGGGGCGGATCTTCTCGACGCGGTAGGTTTCAACGTTATGTTCCTTGAGGACGG
>CAYPNO010000563.1:0-1146 GCA_964411865.1 uncultured Desulfuromonas sp.
ATGAATCCTTTCTGAAGATGATGGGCGTAATCAATACATATCCTGCACGTCCCCCTTACCCTTCCTTCACCTTCAATCCCTGACAGTATGGATACAGCTCAAGGAAATCCTCCATTGTATGAATCTCCGGGTTAATGAATATGGTATGGGATAATGATATCCTCACCTTGCTCTGTTCTCTGAAAGGATATTCTCTATACTTTCGAATATCTTCTGGAATTTTTCACCACTTTTTTCGGACAATTCAATGGTGCCTGAGTTCACATTCTCATAGAACTGTCTCGATATTGGTACCTTCATTTCTTTTCCGGTGATGCCAATCAAGGCTCTGTCATCAGGCATAAAAACATCTTCAATTGAGGCGTTTTTACCTTTCCCGGCAAAAATAATCCGGTCATCAGCTATACCATCCTCTTTGAGTTTTTTTACCGTGTCTTCGGTTCCTTTTTTGTCAATCAAAAATACAAAATTGTTCAAGCCCCAGCCCATGAGAAGCGATGCCATGAGCCCCACCTTGGTATGACCAACACAGGGAATTATGCCAATCTTGTCAGCAGGGAAATGATAGATGTCATGTAATTTCAGGTAATCAGACATTGCCTGAAGGTAATGATAATCACTGACCCCTTCCACGATCACATTTTTTGTTTTGAAATTTTCAATGCACTTTGAAAAGTCAAGTCCGATGGCTGTGATAACCGGAGTGAGTGTGTCATTGTTCACTTCTGCAGAGATCAGACTATGATTAAATCCATTGAGCAGCACAGATTTTGACTTCCCATCTGATTTTTCCTTGACGGACAATCTGAGACGGTGAAGTTTATCCTGATTAATCAGATACGGAGAGTGCGTGGTGAATACAATCGTATTTTCTTTGGCCAGTTCTTCAAGCAACTCCAGGACATCCTGCTGGGCCTTTGCGTGAAGATAAAGCCCAGGTTCATCTATGAGAATGAAATTACCTTTTTCCCTCCCCTCAGCATTCAGGCGAATAAAAAACGCCATGTACCATTGAAAACCACGACTCCTTTGCCTGAGTTTATGGTTTATAGTCAGGGTTTTTTCCTGATCCCCGGTTTCATCAACATCCTTCACAAAGAAAGAGAGTTTCCGGTCACTATATCGGAGGATAATTTTTATTTTATC
>CAYPNO010000564.1:0-1144 GCA_964411865.1 uncultured Desulfuromonas sp.
TACATTTGAGCGGGTTCTTTCATTATAGGACAGATCAGCACTCAGTGTTGCTACCATTCAAGCAATGCTTCGCCCATAGAACAGCTATCCAGTTAATGCCTTTCGGCGTGAATAGCGCTGAACTGTAAACGTGATCGTTTTCCGCTACGCCGCCTTTAACCTCGAACCTTCCAGCGTCAGCATGGTACTGGTACGGCATCCATTCACCGCCCAGCTTGTACATGATCTTGCTATCACTCAAGAATGTACGAAAGGCTTTTTCGTTTGCATTGAGCAGTTTTGCTACCTGTCGGAATCCTTTACTTCCAGAATCGGCTGCCACGTACCGCTCCACGAACTCAACTGCTGGTTTTTGCTGCTCAATCAATGCAACTGCCGCTTCCTTGGCTTCAACCTCGTCTGCCCATGCTCTAGCTGCTTCTGCTGGATTACTAAAATTGGGTAACCGCGGCGTGGCTGACTTGTTTAGAATTTCAAGCACTTTGCGGCGAACGTATTTAGATTCACGCATACCAACCAGGGTGCATTGGTCACGGGTTAGGTCGTAATAGCCGATTTGCTTGTGGTTCTGGGGGTGCGTAAAACTTTTACGATCCCCTAGCTCGCCTTCCAGTTCATCTTCAATGCGTGCCAAGAAATGACGATTCGCCACTTCTGGCTCTTGGTGCTCTACACGTGCTATGTTGATAATTCCACGTAGATCGAAACTGCTCATCGTTTGTTCTTGGCTCGCACCTGCTAAACTACTCATAGCTTGTTTTTGGTTTGTACTTAACAGCTCTTTCATTAGTTATCCTCTCCTAGCTTTATAAAATCACTCACCGGCATCTCAAAATAAGCAGCTAACTTCTCAATGTTGCGCAATGACATTAACCCTGTAGATCGCCACTGACTGACCTTTGACGGACTAACTCCTACGCCTCTTGCCACCTCAGATACAGCACAACCTTTAATGGCTGTTGCCACTCTTATAGACCTTGCTAAATTCACTTAAACCCCCTTCTCTTTTTGCGTTATGCCTCATAGTAGCATTATCGATAACTATAAACAAACCTGTGGCCAAAGTAAATTAATTTACTTTTTATTTAATAAAAAGGTTGCAAAGCGTTTTTAGAAAGTCTAGTATTAAAAGCGTACCCAGTGC
>CAYPNO010000565.1:0-1143 GCA_964411865.1 uncultured Desulfuromonas sp.
TAGTAACATTCCCATAAAAAGTAAGGAACGTATTTTCGTCCGGGAAATGCCTGGTGTTGCATACCATACATATAACCTTTTTTTTATTTAGTTCTTCGTGAATCATTTTTTGTAAACCCCCCTATCATTTTTAATTTCATATTCCCGGTAGCCAGTGCCTTTACAAAGGCTGCATTTTACATACTCTGACTTTTTACCTGTCCCATTACAATTCCTGCAAATTTCTTTTGGCATTTTTATTTCTCCTTTTCTATAAATGCACGGTAAATTCCGCCGCCTAAAGCTTCAAATTTTATTTCTTCAATTTTTCCTTCTAAAATAAAATATCCTTGGTTAATTCCTGTTAGGATTTCTTTTCTGACTTTCGTATTTACATAAATGCCTTTAGAGTGTAATTTATTTGCGTTATGCTTTTTTCTTGTGGAAAAGAACCATTCTTTTAATTCATCCCCAGTCTGTATCAGTGATTCCATCATACACACACCCTTTTATAAATTGGTTTAGTTTCCCCTGTTTCCACGAGTTTGCAATGCTTTGATTTTCCATATTTACAAAAAACATGTAACGTACTTCCACCCACATTAAAACTATATACGATCCAGTTGCCATCTTCGTATTCGTCTATTCTTGATACTTCGTGTGGTATTTCGTCCAAGAACATATTGAAATCATCAATAGAATCATTTTCGGCCAAATGAATATCAAGATTTACACCCACATAATTATCACCAATAGAAAGATAAGCATTTCTATCATCTCTTTTATTTAACCACAAATCATGATATTTAATACATTCTTCGAACAGTTCCGAATTTTCTTCCACAATTTTTTTAGCATAATTTAATTTCCATTCTGCGGTTTCTACTAAACTGGTTTTGTCTTTAATCATTTTGTACCTCCTTTTTAGTGCCAATAACGTTGGTTAATATAATAGTTCTATAAGGTAATCAGGTTCCAAGCCCAGATATTCGTGGCAAATATCAAAAGCATCTTCGTTGTTGGCTACCCGGTAATTCAATTCTGCCACGACCTCTGCAATAAGATCCTCAGCTTCATTTTCAGCAATACCGTCCCGTTGCATTAACACTTCTTTTATAGTTTCCAATATGACTACCCCCTTTAATTATCTGTTATTAACGTAAA
>CAYPNO010000566.1:0-1139 GCA_964411865.1 uncultured Desulfuromonas sp.
CATAAGGAATCCGAGGGCTTTGTCTTTGCGTTCATTCAGGCTGTTTTTTTGCACTAGGAAATCCCGGCGAATGACCTGTTCACCACGTTCTTTGACTTCGATCATTTGGATTTCGAGACCGGTGATGAAATAGTCGAGCCAACCGGTCATATCCATGTCATTTTCACGGACACTCTGGATCTTTTTGTAAAAGGTGGGGCGGTCGCGGTCGTAGTATTCACTGATGGTGAAAAGCCGCTTGAAATCATATCCGGATTTGTATAGGCAGAGAGTCGACAGCAGACGGGAGGTCCGTCCATTGCCATCGAGAAACGGGTGAATATGCACCAGTTGGAACTGGGCGATACCGCTGACCAGTACCGGATGTATTTCAAGATCAGCGTTGAGCCATTTGACCATTTCCGACATCATAATCGGTACCTCTACTGCTGACGGCGGTGTGTAGATCACTTCGCCGGTGGAGGAATTGGCCACATAGTTTTGGATACGTCGATAGTTTCCGGGATCGGCTTTGCCGCCTCGCACGCCTTCCACCAGTTTACGGTGGATCTCCCGAACCAAGCCTTCTGTAATCGGATCTCCACTATCGAGGCAATCCGAAACGAATTCAAAGGCGGAGCGATAATTGAGCAGTTCCCGTGCATCATCCGGATCGGCTTCCGGCACCGCTTCGCCGCGCCACAGACGTTCCGCTTGATCCAGTGTGAGCTGTGTGCCTTCAATGTGGGTGGTGTGATGCGCTTCTTTGATCAACGCCTTTGCTCCCATATCCCGTACCCAGTCGTCAGACAATCTAGCAGCTTCCAGAAAACCACGAGCCCGTTCGATCTGGGTGATGGCAGCGGTCATGCGGTTGGTAATGGTAAATATGGGATTAAACTCATTCATGCATTACACCTCCTTCTTTTCTTCGCCGTGGCCTAACTGCTTCAATAATCGGTCAAAGTCGCTTTCAAAAAGCCGATCCTGAACGATACGGTATTTTTCAAATTCGCTTTCAGCATGGGCCTTGGCAATTTCTGCGGTCACTCTTCCTGCATCCTGAAGGATCTCCCGGTCAGTAGCTTCGATGAATTTGTTCAGTCGTGTTTCCCAATCCTGCATGGTCATCGGCATCTTGCGCAGGGCCATGTCCTCGG
>CAYPNO010000567.1:0-1138 GCA_964411865.1 uncultured Desulfuromonas sp.
TTGGGATTACGAGGCTGATAAATATCAAAATCATATGGTGATGATTGTGCCATATTAAACCTGAAATAATGGTAAGATTTTCAATATATTTCATTTGAAAATGAGATATGGTTGTATAGTATAGAGGTTTTGTTGAAAAAATACAACAAGTGTTGAAAAATATAAACAATATAAGAGTGATAAAAGCGGAGAGCCTAACAAAAACATGCTGACGTTGCGACAAGTAAAGTCGCTTTTAATATTGTTGGACTTTGACCCAACCTGCTGTATTACCGGCAGTTTTCTATTTCGGCGTGCATTACCAGTAATGGTTTTGTGCGGTACCTTAACAAAAAAAGCGATGAAAAATCCGTCTTTTATGTTCAGTTCCTGGAATTTGCGAAAAAACCACCATAAAAGAAATCCAAAAGCAATTGTGGGAATTGCCGTAATAATCAGCGAAGACAGATCATCTTCGCTGTAATACAATGAGCAGATTATTGGAAAAAACAGGGAACAGCCTGTGACAATCATCAGCTTTCCCAGAATATTTGAAATAGATTTATAATTCATTGTTGGTCAAACTATTTTATCCCAGTGACAGGGCCAGGTTCAGGACGCCGTGGTTGAGAATCTGGACAATTTTAACTGATTTTACTGCTTTTTGCGCTTGTGGCAATTTATAACCGAGCGCCACCAGAGCCGAAACGGCATCATCGGCCGCATTATTAGCTATAGTTGCATCGCTCGCAGGCTCTATTACGGCACTATCGCTAAACGGGGTAAATAAGTCGTTGCCCCAATTTTTTAATCGGTCTTTCATTTCGAGCACTAATCGCTCGGCGGTTTTTTTGCCTACCCCTGGCAGTTTAACCAAAGCGGTAGCGTCTTCATTATTTACGCAACTTACAAACTGCTGCGCCGACATACCCGACAAAATAGCTAAACCCAATTTAGGCCCTACACCATTGGCTTTTAACAGCTCTCGAAATAAGGCACGTTCAGTTTTATTATTAAAGCCAAACAATAACTGTGCGTCTTCGCGCACTACAAAGTGAGTGTACACAATGGCATTGTCGCCCACTTTGGGTAAATCATAAAAACAGGTCATTGGCATTTGTACTTCGTAGCCAACGCCACTCACTTCTAATAATATTTC
>CAYPNO010000568.1:0-1137 GCA_964411865.1 uncultured Desulfuromonas sp.
CCTGCTAATGCTCCGTCCGCAGGTTTTTTAAGTGTTGTTGAGAGTTTACTTTGCGGCAATATTTCGATCCTCAAAGATACCCCCCGAAACGGTCTCTTTTCAATCAGGCTGATGGCCATGCTGGGTGAAATTTGTCCCGAACTACAACCTCTGCTGTATGGATTTAGTATCCCATCAAGTAATACCTCTGCGATGAATTTACTTTACGCAAGTGTTGATGGCGTTGCCGCCTGGGGTGGAGACAGCACCATGCAGGCAGTACGAGCCGCTGTTGCCCCTGGCGTCAAGCTGATCGAGTGGGGACACCATATAAGTTTTGCCTATTTCAGTGAAGAAAAGGCAAAAGATGAAGTTTTACTTGAAAAACTCGCTCACGATATATGTCAAATGGAACAGCAGGCCTGTTCTTCTCCCCAAGTTCTGTATATTGACACCGATGACTTTGAGATCGTCAAAAAGAGTGCCGAACTTCTTGGCCAACAAATGAAGAAGGTCAGCCCTAACTACCCAAGCTCAGAACTATCCATCCATGAGCAGGCCGAGATCACAGCAACCAGTCAGATGGTAAAGCTCCAGCAACCTTATGATGATGCTTATTTGATTGAGGATACAGGTGGTTCATGGAGACTTTATGTAGAAAACCACTCAGAGCTAAAAGCGTCACCCCTCTATCGTAGTTTGTGGGTAAAACCACTACCAAAAAACAAGATAATTAGCGTTTTAACGCCGTATCGAAGGCTGTTACAAACGGTCATTCTTGGGGTGAAGAAGGAATCAATTGCTGAGTTTTCACAGGTACTATTGCAAGGTGGCAGCACCAGAATTGTTTCCCCAGGAAACGTTTTTTCAGCCTACCCAGGCGAACCTCATGATGGCGTTGTCGCTCTCACTCAATACTGCAAAAAAGTGGCAGTGCAGAATTTTGGTGAAAGTCTTGAGGGTATCGTTGAGCTCGACGAGCTTCTCCCGCAAAGGCAGAAAAAAGTTGCCCAAGATACACCGCTTACGGACAAGAGTTACTTTACAGAAGGTAAGCCACCTGTGAAATCTCAAATATTTGTCAAGAGTGGAGGCAGCTCAAACAAGCCAAAGCTTTGTGGCTATACGGGCAATGATTATAACCGCCATATGGAGATC
>CAYPNO010000569.1:0-1135 GCA_964411865.1 uncultured Desulfuromonas sp.
ACTTTGTTTCTGTTTGTGCAGGTAACAAGCTCTGGTAAAAGGCTGTTGTATAACTCTCTAATTTTTTCATGTGGGCAGGGGGTTGAAACCTCTGGTTTCGACTTATCTTCTTCAGAAGATATATATTCTTTACATTCTTTACATTCTTTACATTCTTGTTTGTGGTTAGTTGTTGGTTGGTTGTTGGTTAGTTGTTGGTTGATTTGCTGGTTGATTTGGTTTTTTTCTTGTTGGTAAATACCCCAATTTACAATACTTATTATACTGAATTTGTTGGTTGTTTTGATGGTTAGATTTTGAAGATTTTTCAAACTTTTTAAACAAGTGCGAATCGTCTGTTCGCTAATTTGCAGTTCCAGTGCGGCAGCCTTTCTTCCAAAAACAAACTGACCTGGCTCAAGCTCCACCATCTGCATCCCCACTATTTGTTTGTGCTTTTTGTGGCTGGCCTTCATGAGACACCAACTCCAAAAAGTCCAAAGGTTGGCGTTTTGCATCAATCCTGATTCAAGCGACTTTCTCCACAATTTTACATAGCCTTGATCCATACTTACGCCGCCAAGTGCAAAAAGAAATTGCGTATTGTTATTAATTTGTGCTCCCATTCATGACATTTTCCGCAGAAAGTTATTAATTCAGAATCGTCGTAATCCCAAGGATCGCAGCCTTTTTTATGGTCGATATGGTGGATATGAAGGGCTTCCATGGTTTCCCCACAGCCCTGGCAAGCCCACTCGTCCCTTTCAAGGATCTGGAGGCGTTTCCTTTGCCATCGTGGGTCTTTTAGTTTTTCAGAATAAGAAAGTGGTTTTTTGGTGGGATTTTTAGACATAAATAAGCCTCTCGTTTATAATGTTTAGACCTTTGCGCATCCTGTCAAAAATGCGCACAAAAAAAGGGCCAGATAGGCAGAGGTTGACAGGACGGCACGAGAGGGCCGCCATACCCGAAGGTATCCTCCACCCATCCGGCCCGGAAAGAACTGGAAGGTGGTTGCACATAAAAAAAACGGTACTTAATGAGCACCGCATGTGCTCTCGATTTAGGGCTGTCAATCCCTTGGTCGTGGATTTTGCCACGACACGATTAATATACCACTTTCCCTCAATAAAAGTCAATATTTTATACCATCCTT
>CAYPNO010000570.1:0-1134 GCA_964411865.1 uncultured Desulfuromonas sp.
ATTACCTTCTATTTCTTATTCCAATTTCCACGATTGCATTCCAGTTTGATTGGATAGAGGAGACTCTATATCTATGGAAACTCCGCCTGGTCGACCGCCGTCAGAGCCTCCACTGCCTCCAACTATAGCCGTCACTTTTCCCCCTCGTCCAGCATGGATACTGGGTGAGCTTGCCATTCCCGCACCCAAATGAATTTTTGGTTCAGACTTCTCCTTGTCCACCCCTCCGATTGATTCTATTGTTGTGCCTAATATGCTGGTTGGGTATGCAGTACCAGTTTTGTAGAAGAGCGCCCATAAATCGCTGCTTCCTTCAGCCGAGCAGATATCTTCATTTGGTGTAAAAGTCGTAAAGGTAAGAGCGCCTCTGAGTAGGGATGCTTGACTTATGTTTCTCTCACCAGTGTCAAAATCCAACTGCCAACCATCCTTGGATGCTATGGTAGCAGTCAAGTCTTCCCAGGTTTTTTCAGTCCCACCAACATCGTAAGCGTCAGCTGCGACATTGGCTGCAACAATTGATCTGTCCGTATAAACATCAATTGCGGTGACATCGAGCAGATCCGCAGGTGATGGTGATGACCAGTCTCTCTTTTCGGTAGTGCTGTCTAGGGGTTCTTTTAGCCCATAATAGCTCTGCTGGTTGATATCCAGTTTGTCGACTGATGTAAAAAAACGTCCGGTTCCAAAGAACACCCAATTTCGACCATCATCATCCTGAGAAATTGTAGGTGATGCTGAAATTGGTTGCTCGGCATCCAGCATAATGTTGTCGGCGTGCCACTTTGAAGGGTCGTTAAAACCATCAATGACAATGCGCCTTAGCTTTCCACCCCAGTTGTCTTTGTAGCCGCTTATCGTGCCAAAGTATACCGCTTCGGCATTATAGTTTAGGTCAAAGTCCACAGTGGTAGGGTCACTTACAAACGTATTCTCGTCAAAAGAAGTGTAAATATTCAGGCCTGCTGTTAGTTTTCCTTTGTCGTCCAACGTATACAGTTCATTGTTTGAAGCCAGCTTCACAAGGTCCAGCATGTAGAACTGTCCCGGCTGTAAGCTTTTCACCTGATGCAGTATTGTGTCGTCGTACACTCCCGTCAGAGGGTCTATTTGGCCTGGATCACCATTTGCATC
>CAYPNO010000571.1:0-1132 GCA_964411865.1 uncultured Desulfuromonas sp.
GGGCGAAATCAGTAAAATGAGTTTGGCCAACTGGCAGGCAGTGATTGATGTCAATCTGACCGGCGTTTTCCTCTGCACGCGTGAAGTGGCAGCCAAAATGATTGAGCTTAAAAATCACGGCGCAATCGTAAATATCTCTTCGATTTCCCGAGCTGGAAATATGGGACAAGCCAACTATTCTGCGGCCAAGGCCGGGGTTGCTGCTGATACCGTGGTTTGGGCTAAGGAGCTCGCGCGTTACGGTATTCGTGTGGCCGGCGTTGCGCCAGGCTTTATCGAAACTGAAATGACCTTAAGCATGAAGCCTGAAGCCCTAGAAAAAATGACCGCAGGTATTCCTTTGCGCCGCATGGGCAAGCCGGATGAAATTGCGCATTCTGTCGCGTATATTTTCGAGAATGATTACTACACAGGTCGGGTGCTTGAAGTGGATGGTGGCTTGCGTTTGTAAGGCGCTGTGTCGCATACAAAGCTTGCCATAGAGGCGCTTTAGCGTGGTTTAGAGCGCTACAAGCAAGTTGTCAGGGTGGCCGCTCAAAAGCCTGTTGCCAGGCTTACCAGCCCACCCCGATGCCAATGGTGTAACGGCGATCATTTAAGTTGCCGTGGATACTCGACATTTTTTCCAATTCGGCTTTTAAGGTCAGCGCAGCCCAGCTGCTAACCTTAAAGCGCAAACCCGCCTCACTGTCTATAATATAGTCAATGTCATTCATGAAAGGCGCACCAATCTCGCCTTTGCTGTAGATCTCAAAGGTCTTACCAGCAAGGAAACGGTTATAGTTCCAAGAAAAAGTGCCAGAGCTGAAACGCTTGCTAGGACCTGAACTGAATTGGATTTTATTGTGATTTAAGAGGCCCGAGAGTGCCAAGGCGCCCAGCTCATTATCCCAAAACTGGAAGCCCGGACCTGTACCGTACAGATACTGACGACGCACATCTTCACTGTGGTCATTGGTGTATTTTGCTTTGTTTTTCCAGAACCAGCGCTCAGTAATAAAGTGATCTAGAGCATAATCAGTTTTAAAACTTTCACTGTGTTTAGCACCATTTTTTGTTTCATAATCATAATCACTGTCCAGTGCATGCCGCCATGAACCGTGGCGCAACTCAGAACTGAGGTCCAAGCTGT
>CAYPNO010000572.1:0-1126 GCA_964411865.1 uncultured Desulfuromonas sp.
CACTTCAAAGAGGTGAATGACACATTAGGGCATGAGGCCGGAGATCAACTTCTGCAGCAGGTCGCGCGTAGGCTCGAGAAGTTGGCGCGGAAGTCAGACACTGTTGCAAGGTTAGGCGGGGATGAATTTATCATATTACTTGGGAACCTGGAAGAGGCCCAGGGTGCTGATTTCGTAGCTAAAAAAGTGATCGAGGAAATTTCAGCTCCTTTTTCAATCGCAGGGCACGATGTTCACGTTGGAACCAGTGTCGGTATTGCTATTTATCCAAGTGACACGGAAGTGCTGGACCAGTTGATAGCAGGCGCAGATAAAGCACTGTATCGCGCCAAACAAGAGGGACGAAATCGTTTTGTCCGCTATGCCGATATGAATGATACTGCGACAACGTAAGAAACATATGCGTTTCTACTTTTGCGGTATCCCGCGTGCACCGATTGCGAGATTTAATCCGCTGTGTGGTCTAGGGTTATCGCTGAATAAATGGGTCAAGGCAGAATAATCAAACGTGTTTTTTTTGCCCCTGACTGGCGTAGAAACAACCAGGCAACGGGTGGCAATACCAGGGCAAACCCATAACAGAGAAACAGAAATGTTTTCTGCACCCCAACCTCATCAGCTAGTACCCCGATCAATGGCCCTGTACACACAAAACTGATCCGAAAACAGAGTGACTGAAGGGACAGAATTCCTGCGCGGTTTTCGGATGGGATCTCCTGTTGCGCATGATTTAGCATCGTCGGCCCACGTAAGCCACGCATACGTGTGAGCAGGGAGTAAAAAAAGGAATCTTCATAGGCTGCCGACCAATCCAAGGGCTAAGTATCCTGCAATGATGACCATAAAGTGTAGATGTCAATGCACGCCAAAGGACAGCCATGGATAGTGTTGTGGGTGTCTTCTTTAAGGGTAGATTAGATGTGGTGTTTTATAAGCTGCTGTAACTAATCGTTTTTTGCCCTTGAATGGATATTGTTGGACTGTAAAAGACAAAGAAAAAGCCCTTGACGAATCAAGGGCTAATTTCATTTTTTGGTACCGAAGGCCGGAATCGAACCGGCACGCCCAGAAGGCATCGGTTTTTGAGACCGACGTGTCTACCAATTCCACCACTTCGGCTTAGGCA
>CAYPNO010000573.1:0-1126 GCA_964411865.1 uncultured Desulfuromonas sp.
AGGTCGTTGTGCTCCAGGCCATAGAATAGAGAATTAACAAGCTCGACCGTTACAATTTGTTGCCGGGTGTTTTTGTTGAATGGGATTAGGTTTGTCATGCTGACACCTCGAATTTCTTCAACAACGAAATCATAATCGATTCTCCCCTCGGGTTGTCGTCATCTGTCCAGAACCTTTTCCAGCAATCTGGAGGTGAGTTCAACGCTTTAAGTAATGCCATTTCAGCTCGTGCCCCCGGTGATTTTGTCCAGCACGGCAGGCGAACCACCCCATCACACTCAAAAACATACTCCATGGACCGCCTCATGTAATCCTCGTATGTCAGGCCATCGCCGTGATCGAGCGGAGATAGAACTGTAAACCCCATAGCCTCCCACTTATCTTTGACAGCCTGGAATTTCTGTTTCCATTTGGGGTCGCTGGATATGGCCCCTATTGTGTAGATTTTCACTATGCTACCTCCTCTTTTTCCGCACACTCCAAGTCAAACGCATCGAACAAGGACGGCATGTTTTGTTCACGTTCTTCTGCTTCCAGGTATTTCACCCCGTCGAGAAATGAGCCTGGGTTAAGCTCCACGGCCCGGCCCTTTCTCCCAAGCTTTAAGGCTCGGTATGGCACCGTCATCAGTCCACCAAACGGATCAAAAACAAGTTCGCCTGGATTGCTGTACCTATTTATGATCCGGTCAACGATATTAAACTGGAGAGGACACAGGTGCATTGTCAAATTTCGCTTTGCTTGACTCCCATTTAGTGTCAACATTCGGTTTATATCTGTCCAAACATCATCAGCTTTTGACTCAGGAGCGATTGACATAAAGGTCGCAGGCAGAGAACCAAGGTCATCAAGTTCAGAGCCAAACCTTACGTGGGATTCGTAATCATAGAGATTGTTTAGTTCAAAGTTTTTAAAAAGTTGAACCCGTGTTTCACAAGGCAAAGCTGACAGTTCTTCGGCCATCAGTTGCCGATTCCCGGATGATCGCCAAAAAGCATGGGCGTCTATTTGCCATTGCGCTCGGGTGTATTCGGTTTTTTCCTTTGTGACCGGAACATCAGCATAGGCCCGTGTTCTGTCCGTCTGTGGTTTGCGGAAAAGTAGGATATATTCAGGAGATCCTACC
>CAYPNO010000574.1:0-1125 GCA_964411865.1 uncultured Desulfuromonas sp.
CAACGGAACTCCTGAAATGCTTGATGCGGCCGTTAAAAATTCAAAAATTGAAAATCTCATGGATGCCAAACTCTCCATTGAGGAGGTCGGAATTTATAAACCTGATCCAAAAGTATATCAACTTGCCGTTGACAGGTTGGGCGTTCAGGCCGGGGAAATTATTTTTCAGTCTTCCAATGCCTGGGATGCAGCCGGGGCGTCTGCTTTCGGGTTTAATGTCGCCTGGATCAACCGGTTTGGCCAGAGTCCGGAAAGGCTTCCCAGTAAACCCAATTTTGAAATTAAAACCCTGATGGAACTGCCAGACCTGATATAATCTGTGGTCCTAAATTTAGAAAGGAGACCCATGCCATGACAACACTTTTAGAAATTCTGGGATGCAGGTATCCCATCATTCAAGGCCCCATAGGCCAGCTCAACGATCCCAAAATGGTTGCTGCCGTATCAGAAGCCGGTGGATTTGGTGTTATTGCCCTTGGATTCGTTACAGATCTTAAAAAGGTAAAACAGCTGATCAATGAGGTTCGGAAACTGACGGACAAACCATTCGGGGCGAACCTCATGATTGCCATGAACTCCAAGAACGAAGCCATCCTTGAGGTATTGGCAGAAGCCGGTGTAAAAGTCGTAACCACATCGGCGGGGGCGCCTAAAAACATTTACCCAAAGATTAAAGAACTGGGGCTCAAAGGTCTCCATGTGACATTGACGGCAAAGCTTGTGGCAAAGGCATCTGACGCAGACGGAATTATCGTTTCAGGCCTGGAGTCCGGCGGGCTACGTACCAACGGCCCAGAATCCTCCAATCTGATCCTCATCCCTGCCGTCTGTGATATGGTCGATGTTCCCGTGATTGCAGCAGGCGGCATTGCAGACCGCCGGGGATACAGAGCTGCCATGGCTCTTGGTGCACAGGGGGTACAAATCGGGACAGCGTTTATTGCGGCTGAAGAAAGCCCGGCGTCAACGGCATGGAAAGAGGCAATTATAAACTGCGGTGAGGCCGGAACAACCCTGCTTCCCTTACGCGGCATGGCCATGAGAACCATTATCAATCCAAAACTTGCAGAACTTTCAGAGTCCGGAGCAGACCTTACTAAGGAATACGATCTGATGAATTCCTAT
>CAYPNO010000575.1:0-1120 GCA_964411865.1 uncultured Desulfuromonas sp.
TAAGAGTGGTTATGTCATAGCAACCATTCACATATAAGGAGGACTTTATGAGCGGTATCGACTGGATTGATATGCTAAAAGTTAAGGCCAGTGTTGGTTCAGTAGGTAACGATAATCTCGGAACAAGCTCGTATTATTACTATGCATATCTAGATCAATTTGCAGTAGAAAATAGTGATGGTGAATTTGCTGTTTCGTTTGCTTATAAGGGTAACCCTGATATAACATGGGAGACAAGTACCTCAATGAATACTGGTATTGATTTTTCACTTTTCAATAGCAGGTTGAATGGTACAGTTGAATATTTTTACAGAAGTACAGCCGATCAGCTTTATCACCTACCGGTACCAAACGTACTAGGTTACAGTAGTATGCCAGTGAACGTGGGTGATGTAATGAACAGTGGTGTAGAGGTGGATTTTAATGGAATAATTTTCCAGAATGATAAAATTACCTGGCAGGCAAATATTAATGCAACTACCATTAAGAATGAGATTACTTCGCTTCATGAGAGTATCGCCGAGGATGGTGTAAAATACAGCAATAGTATACTTGAAATCGGAGGTTCACTAAGTGAAATTTACATGCGCGAATATGCAGGGGTAGATCCACAAACAGGTAAGGCTCTATACTATGTTGATCCAGATGAGGGTGACTACACCACAACAGATGTTTGGGCCGATGCCAACCAAGCTCACTTAGGTAGTGGTTTAGCCAAGGTTTATGGTGGTTTCGGAACCTCACTTTCTGCCTATGGATTTGATCTTTCCGTACAGCTAGCATACCAATTAGGAGGCCAAGTTTACGATGGTTCCTACGAAGCGTTAATGCATAGTGGGGATAACATTGGTCACAACTGGCATATGGATATAGTAAACCATTGGACTCCAGAAAACACCAATACCGATGTACCTCGTCTAAATTATTTTGACGACACCTACCAGAAAACATCATCACGCTTTGTTGTTAGCTCCGATTACCTCTCTCTAAATAGTGTAGTTATTGGCTATACTTTACCATCTAAACTATTGAAGAGTGTAGGAATTGCTTCACTAAGAGTATATGCTGCTGGTGATAATCTGGCTCTTCTTTCTGTACGTAAAGGGTTTGACCCTCGCCA
>CAYPNO010000576.1:0-1117 GCA_964411865.1 uncultured Desulfuromonas sp.
CCTTGCTTTTTTAATACTTCAAAAAACACTCTTGAAAAATGCACATTGTCTTTCTTGGTATATCTTTTTTCCACAAAAATTTGGGGTAAACTTTCCAATTGATTTTCCTCCAACAACTGTTTGGAAGATGGAAGTGCTTCTTTTTCGGCAAAAAGTGAATCAATGCTCTCTTTGTTGTAATCTTTATACGTTTCTTGATGAACAACCGCTTCGATGGGCAAACGGTCGGTGAGCTCTGGCATTGTTTTCGGATATCCAACGGAAATGGTAGTAATGGGAACCACACCTTTGGGTAAATTAAGAAGATCGATAATTTTATCAGCGGTATAATTGGTAGTTCCCAGATAGCAAATCCCCAAACCATGAGCTTCGGCTGCTACGCATGCATTTTGAGCAGCAATAACGGCATCAATCAACGCCCAGTTAAAGGATAAGAAGTTATCATAAACAGGCTCTACTCCACGATATTCGCACCATTTATTAAAGCGATTAAAATCGGCACAAAAAGTAAGCAACAGAGGGGCTTCTGTGACCAATTTCTGATTAAAATGCAAAGGTGCCAACTGCATTTTCATGGCTTCATCACGGGTAATGATAATGCTATACAACTGCATATTGCCTGTGGTAGAACCCCGAACAGCAGCCGCTAAAATTTCATCCAAAATAACTTGTGGAACTTCTTGATTTTTGTATTCTCGAATCGTACGATGAGATAAAAGAGTTTGAATTGTTTCCATGAATTTATTCTTTTGCAATTATTGTAAATTGCTCATTTTCTGTTGGGTAATAAAAGGAGTAGCCTTGTCCTTTAAGAATATAATTGCCAATATATCTAAATTGATAATCGGACGGACTTCTATAATAAGCTGCATACATGTTAAGTATGTGATTGAAAAAATATTGAGCCATCATCTCGCCTGCATTTACCGACATGGGCAAAATATGGGTTGTATCAATATCGTCTCGTTTAAAACGGAACTCATATCCGCTTAAAGTATTGTAGAAATTACCTTTAACCACATCGCTAATGATATATGAAGCAAAAAGCACAACGGGTTTTGCGGTATCGTTTATGGCTCTTGTTAACTCAAACCAAACATTGAGTGTTAATGAGTTT
>CAYPNO010000577.1:0-1111 GCA_964411865.1 uncultured Desulfuromonas sp.
GTTTTTTAGCCAAACTTTAAAATATGTTTTATTTCAATTACTTACGTGATTAGAACAGGACAACCGATAACATGTCAAGCATAATTACCTGCAGACATCTAGCCCTTTACCTCCTATTTCAGGGATAACAGCATCAAACATCTGGACATTCCCCGAAGGATAAGCACGTTATTGAAGCGATAATGCAGTACCAACTAAAAACTAATTAAACTTACAGTTTTATATGGCATGGTGCCATTCAGCCTGATATTGTAGTCAAAAAAATGACGCATAGGGTTGTAAGTGTTGCACATTAACTGGAGGTCGCAGTGGTTAACACAACAGAGATCCTACTTATTGATGACGATATCCAGAGTAACAAACTGCTCAGCATCGCACTGGAACGTGCTGGATACAGTGTTTCAAACACCTTTTGTGGCGAAAAAGCTCAGCAAATTCTGGAGAGAAATTCTTTCACCATTGTTATTACCGACCTGATTCTACCCGATATAAGTGGATTAAGTATTCTTAAATATATACAAGAGAATGCGCCACAAACAACTGTGATTCTTATTACTGGCCATGCTTCAGCCGAAACCGCCGTTGAGGCCATGAAAAACGGTGCTTTTGACTATATCACCAAGCCTATAAATATTGACAAGCTCAAACTTATAATTACGAAAGCCCTGGACAAGCAACAACTGATTGAGGAAAACCTCTCCCTACGCCGCCAACTTCACACCAGACACAATTTTGCCAACATTATTGGAACAAGCGCTGCGATTCAGGCTGTTTTTACGCGGATGGAAAAAGTGGTGAATACTGATTCATCTATTCTAGTATTGGGTGAATCTGGTACGGGTAAAGAGTTGGTAGCCCGTGCGTTGCACTTTAACGGCCCCAGACAAGACAAGCCGTTTGTAGCTATAAACTGCGGAGCCATTCCAGACGATTTGCTCGAAAGTGAGTTGTTCGGACATATGCGCGGATCATTCACAGGAGCGATAAAGAATAAACCAGGGAAATTTGAGCAAGCCAACGGCGGCACTATTTTTTTGGATGAAATAGGTACTATGCCTCAGTGTTGTCCGGTTAGATAGTTGCATAGCTCTTTGAGAAAATAAAATTGAAA
>CAYPNO010000578.1:0-1107 GCA_964411865.1 uncultured Desulfuromonas sp.
GGCTGAAAGCGGAATTATTAAACCGATCGAGAGTGGTGACATTGAAAAGATAAAAACAGACTCGATTCCTACGACTATTGATGCTTTAAAATACAAAGATAAGTTCTGGGGCTATCCGCTTTCCTTTAAGAGTGTTGTGCTTTTTTATCGTACTGATATTATTAGGAAAGTTCCGGCAAGTACAGCTGATATGGTAAGTCTTGCCCAAAGTCTGACTGACAGCGAAAAGGGGAAATACGGTCTGGCTTTTGAGGCGTCTTCAGTATATTTTTCAGCGCCCTTTATCTATGGATTTGACGGAAAATTCTGTTTTGAGGAAGGAAAGAAAAGGGCGGATGGTGAAGCCTGTCTGAACAATCCTCAAAATGCAGCAGCTTTAAAATATATTGCAGAACTTGTGAATGACAAAGGAATCGTCCCGCAGGAAGCGACAAGCGCACTTGTAACGCAGCTTTTTAACGAAGGTCGAAGTGCAATGGTCATCAACGGGCCGTGGTTTATGGGCGAGATCGCTAAAAATGTTCCATACGATGTTGCAGTTCTTCCCGTGGTTTCTGAAACTGGTGAACTGTTAAAGCCGTTTCTCACGGTCGAGGCCTATCTCATTGCAGATCACAAGACTGCAAACGTTGATGGTGCCAAGGCTTTTGCTGAGCACCTCACAACTTATGAAGGTGCAAAGATCCGTGCAGTTGAAGGCCGACAGGCAGTTTCCACCAAGTCAGTTTATAAGGATGAAGCCATAGTCGGAGATAATATTCTTAACGTTTTCAGGCAGCAGGCTGAAATTGCTGTTCCAATGAGTAATTCACCTAAGATGAGGGTGATCTGGGAGCCGATGGCGGGAGCTTTAAGAAAGGTTCTTCGCGGTGCGGAAAGTCCGGAAAGAGCATTGGAAGCTGCACAAAAACAGTATGGGATCTTTTCAAAACCTCTTCCAAAGGCAAAGAGTCCTGTTGTTTTTGTTATCATTCTTTTAATTGCAGGCCTTATTGGACTTGTGTATTTTGTGAGACAGGTGAGAAAACATAGTTTTATCAAGAGCTTAAAGGAATCTCCAACTCCTTATCTTTATCTTTTTCCGGCAATGTTCTCAATGGTTCTGCT
>CAYPNO010000579.1:0-1105 GCA_964411865.1 uncultured Desulfuromonas sp.
AGCTTTAGCATCCTTTTAAATGAGGCTGATCAGGGCTGAGAATGGAGGCATTGAAATGAATAATACGAATTAGATAAATTTATAAATTTGAGGTGCAGAATAAAATGGAATGATACCTGAAACGCACAACATAATTAAACCCGCTACATAACTTGCATCATTGTTGATTTTGAAAGTGTTTATGTATTCTAATGATATGTATAAGGTGAATAGGTAATGCCAAGGGTCGGAATGATTGTATTATTCGTTGCTCTCATCGGCATCAAAAGCACTTGACCGTTAATGTGGATGCAGACGTTCACAGGCTCATTGTCGTGCAAAGGATGACTGGGCCAGACAACATTAGCGCAGGTGATGGAACTGGCTGTGACCATGGTTTAAGGTGGGGTTGATGTTTCTATGATTGATCCTACTGTCTTGGGTGGACCATTGCCGGGGGTTGACGAGATCCAGGTTGACCAGGCTACCCCAGCAAATGACACCACCATTGATGAAGACCAAGGTATTGATACCGACACAACGCCAGCAGATAACATTGACCCCGCTACCGATAAGGTATCCAACTAACACGGCCAGGACCTTACACAGGAATAAAAAGACTCCATCCTTAGTGAGATTGTGGAGAGCTACCCCGGCAGAGCCAACGCACAAAAAAGGGCAAAGGTTCTAAACCGGGTGGACCTTCCCTTTCAGGCGGCCAGACCGGAGCGACAGGGCCGGGATTGATACCGCCATTGAATCAGGGTTTTAAATGTTGCCGGGTCCAGGGAAAGCAAAGCACCGGGGATTTATAATCACCGGGTTATCCATGCCGGGGTTGAATGGGGACCAGTAAGAAAATGGTTAATCCCTTGTAAGGCACCTGCACAGATAGAACGTAAAAACACAAGAACCAGCTCCTTTAATCCAGGGGGCTGGTTTTTTATTTTAGTGGTCTCCCCTGCCCGCCTAATATCATTCATAGACTCTCACACAAGAAAAACGGGACCAGAAAAAACGGGACCAGAGTGGGGCCAGCAAGTAAACTCTATGCTTTAAAAAACAAAAAGGATTTAACTAAATACGACTAAACCCTTATGTTCTATGGTGCCTGGGACGAGAATCG
>CAYPNO010000580.1:0-1104 GCA_964411865.1 uncultured Desulfuromonas sp.
ACGCATAGTGGCATTGATCTGTTCAATTCGGCTCTCTACATCTGAGTCTTCCAGCTAGACCTCGGGAAACGTCATCTTTAAAGTGGAAGGGGCAGGCCCGATAGATTCGGCCAGATCATCCCAGTACTGCAGATCGGAGGTATACTGATCGCAAGCGATTACCGTCCACTTTTGCATATCGATGTTGGCGGCGGGGAGAAGAATGCGGGGTACCTGCAGAGCAATCCGGGGGAAATTCATGCACATCTATCCTTTGCTAAATAACTATTATTATATAAAATTATAAGCTACCAAAACTACCGCGCGTTTTCCGGCGCGAAAACTTACCCAGAATCCAGCCAAGAAGCAGAGTTCCCCCCCCAGCTAAAAACCAGCGGACACTTACCTCGCTGAGCATGGTCCGGTTTTCTTCCTGAAGAACACTTAACTGTACTTGAGCTTCGTGGAGCTCAAGCTCCAGGCTCTTGCGTTGAGCATCCAGCTTCAGAGCATTTTCAGACACTTCACGGATCTGAACAAGCTCCTGTTCACGCGCAGCAAGTTCGTGACGCAGAGTTTCAAGCTCGCCTTGTAACATTGCCTGCGCAGCTACAGCATCTAGCTGCTCTTCAACCTGGCTGCGTAGCCTTTCCACTTCAAGTTGCAATTTCTTGATTTGCTCCCTCTTCGGCGTGTGGGATGAGATGTACTGAGTAAGTACATACCCCGTGGTGCCATCTTTAAGCTGGACATACAGGTAATCTCCATGCTCTTCCAGCACTTCAACCGCAGTATCAGTGATCAGGTTTTTGGTTATCTTGTATTGGTTGCCCATACCTGCCCGCAAGTTGATGACCAGTTGATCTGCGACATAGCGAATATCCGCAGCCCAAGAGCTAGAAGCGCCAAGGCAGACAGCGCACACAAACACGCTGGCCACAAGTTTTTTAAGCATAATATTCTCCTGTATTCAGATACTCTTTTTACATATTCTACCAATCAAATGGCCCTGTTTAAAGCGGCCAGTCGGTTTCAAAACCGGCAGGGTAGAAGTTATCTTTAGTGCGATTAAAATACCCGTACTGAAGGCGGGGGATCCGCACTTTAATTTCATTAAACATATAT
>CAYPNO010000581.1:0-1104 GCA_964411865.1 uncultured Desulfuromonas sp.
CTTGGCGCTGAATAAATTGGAATTATTTTTTGATGAATAAAAGCAGCCTTTATACAGCCGCACGTATTGTCTTGGATAATATGCTGGCTTTTTCAGTGCTCTTACTGGCGATCTTTCTGTTGCTCAGTTGCTTGCCTGGCGATCCCTTGGATGCCCTATATAGCAGTGATTTTGCAGTGGGAGCGAGCAGTGTTACAGAGCAAGCAATTAAAGACAATTATGCTTTAAATGGCAATATTTTTCAGCGTCTACTGCTGTATATGACACATTTATTGCGGGGTGACTTGGGTTTTTCATTGTTGCACGCAGCGCCAGTGGCTGAATTGATTGGGCAGAGTTTGCCTTGGTCATTGCTGTTGGTGATGTTATCCATTCCTGTCTCGATGGTATTGGGGATTGGCTCTGGGTTATGGGCAGGCAGTACCACGGATCCTCGTGTTGCGCGCAGATTGGTCACAGCGTCGGCGCTCTTGTCCAGTTTGCCGCCATTTATTTTGTCATTACTGCTGCTCAGTGTGTTTGCAGTGCAACTGCAATGGTTTCCGATCGCGGGTGCCGAGCAGTTATTTAGCTCGCTGTCGGGCTGGCAGCTTGGGCTCGACAGGCTGTGGCATGCGTTGTTGCCGATTATGGTGTTAGCTTTGCACGGTTCGTTGCGGTTTTTCTATTTGTCACGTGGCTTGGCTCGGCAGTTGCGCACACGACCCTTTATGATTGCGGCACAGGCGCGTGGTGTGGGTCCTTGGCAACTGATCAGGGATTATTATTGGCCCAATGCTTTTCCGGAGATTTTGACGCGGCTGGCAGGGGTGTTACCCAATGTCATAGGGGCAACAATCTTTGTTGAAGCCGTTTTTTCCTACCCAGGTATGGGGCAGTTGTTACTGAGTGCAATTTACAGCCGTGACTTCCCTTTGATTCAAGGTGTGGTTGTGAGCTTAGGCGTTGTTGTTTTATTGCTCAACACAGAGATTGATTTAGCTGTGTTGCGTTTGAATCGCCGAGGTTAATGTGAAGCATATTGCAGCGATTGTATTGGCGAAACGTTGGCAGTTTGGACTGTTACTGGTGCTCCTATTGTTGGCGTTGTGGTTGCCGCAGGCT
>CAYPNO010000582.1:0-1095 GCA_964411865.1 uncultured Desulfuromonas sp.
TCTGTCTAAAATCGCACTAGCATACACAAGCGGGGTGTAAAGTTGCCACAGCCCCCGCCCCTTGTGTGTGCCTATCTTGACCGCGTTGAGCTTGGTAATGAATTTAGGTCTCATGGCTGACCCGTTATCTTTGTTTTTATGCCGAGAAATAGCGCAGCCATAAGCATCCCCACACCCGTTACAACCGCCGCAATAATTCCCTTATCTGCCATGTTAAGTAGCTTTTCCCCAAACCTGAGCGAATCCTGGAACTTCTTCAGCTCGCTGGGATTGTTCACATCCACACCAAGCCGATAAAAAGTCTTCTCTACTGCCCTGTCTGCTGCATCTTCTGCATATTGGCAGTGCTCGCGGCGTATGTGCGAAAAACACTCTTCTGGGTAGTCGTCACTTCTGCGGTATGACAATCTTTACTCTCCAAATACTGGTAACAGCTCTACAAACTCAGCCTCGTCAGGTGGCTCAATCACGCCTGTTGCTGCGTCCTGTAGGATTTGTCGCGCTGATTCCCATACACTTACATTCCACGTCCACACATCGTTGCAGAATTGGTAGTGAGTGTAAGCGGTATCGTCTGCGTAGTTTTTGCAGCTATGCACGTCTCGGAATGCTGTGCCGTTGGCTTTGTTGTAGGCATCCACCTCTGCCTGTATCTGCTCGGTGGCTATCTGCTCGTACTCCCACAACTTGTTGCTGTTACTCAGGTCAATCTGCTGCGTAAAGCTGTCGGGTAGTCCTTCGCTTACCATGCCGCTCTCAACGTAGTTAGCCACTGCGCTGTGAAAGCCCTCCTGAATCCCGGCAACATTGCACAGTTCCAGCCTGTCGAGCTGTGCCTGGGTGGGGGTGACTTCTATAAAGCGCAACCCCTCGTGGTGCCACCACCGCTGTACAAAGTCTTCCCACCGCTTCGGATCGTCCGTGTAGCTGCGTTTTAGCTGTCCGTATGCGCGGTATTCCGCAATCTTGGGGCAGATGTGCCATTTGTCGTCTCTGTAAAAAACCATATTATCTCCTTATTGCACTATTTCTAGTACGGGACGCCAGCCGAATTCGGTAGTCACAAGGCTAGGGATAACCGTGTTGAAGTCAGCG
>CAYPNO010000583.1:0-1087 GCA_964411865.1 uncultured Desulfuromonas sp.
AGTTTTGAATTGGAATGGGTTTTTCCTGATTGGCTTCGGTGGGACCTGAATCGCTGACGGCACGCATAATTTTTTTGCGAATTACCGAAGCTTCATCCGACAAATAGATGCAAGAATTTTCGTTTTCGGACTTCGACATTTTGGTACTTCCGTCCAATCCAGGTACTTTTACCAAAGGGTCGCCAAAGCTAAAAGCAATAGGTTCAGGAAAGTAAGGGGTTTGGTACATGTTGTTAAAACGAGTTGCGAAATTCCGTGTCATTTCCAAATGTTGCTCTTGGTCTTTGCCAACGGGCACCATGTGAGCTTTATGAATGATGATATCCGCAGCCATAAGCGTTGGATATGTCAGCAAGCCAGCATTCACATTATTGGGTTGAGTTCTGATTTTATCTTTAAAAGAAGCAACTCTCTGAAGCTCCCCAATATAGGCGTTCATGTTTAGAAACAAATAAAGTTCGGCTGTTTCCGGCAAATCGCTCTGGCGATACAGAACTGATTTTTCGGGATCCAGCCCGGCAGCCAAATAGTTTACCAATACTTTCCGAACATTGTCGTTTAAGTCAGCTGGCGTAGGATGAGTTGTTAACGAGTGATAATCTGCTATAAAAAAATAGCATTGATGCTCGTGTTGCATTTTTACAAAATTTACAATGGCACCAAAATAGTTTCCTAAATGAATATTCCCCGTGGGGCGAATTCCGCTTACTACTGTTTTCATACTACAAAAGTACTACAAATTTCTGGAAATAAATCAATAAAAAATGTGAAGAAAGGAAGCGGTTATAAGGGCTTTGTGGTTTGGAATGAGCGTATACTCATCTTTTAAGAATAAACGTTTTACGAATGGGCTGCTTTTTTTGAGATTCCTCGCTTTGCTCGGAATGACAGTTTGCCTTTTTTTAAGGGGCTAGATTTGTTGTCATTCCGAATGCAGTGAAACGGAATGAGGAATCTCATTTTATTTTTACTGAAAAATATTTGTTATCGCACCATTATGATAAAGTTCATTTCTTTTAGAATTTACCTTATCAACTATAGCGTCCTTTTTTTTCTACAGTACCCTTTGATTTGTTTTTCTCTTTTT
>CAYPNO010000584.1:0-1087 GCA_964411865.1 uncultured Desulfuromonas sp.
ATGGAGTACTCGTTTTTGTACCCCTCGACTACTGTATCGGCGTTGCCTATTTCGACACTACAGTTGCTTGCAGACACACCTACGGTGTTATCAATCGCATCTATCGCAGTAGCCGCAACTCCAACCTCTACACAACTAGTGACATTAGTCGACATAAACTTCTGGCACCATAGCTAGGAAACTGCCATTTTGGGCAGTAACGCAGTCCAGAATAAGTTTGTACATAGGGCGTAGATAGTACCTGTCTACTTTGCTCCCTCTTTCGTATACAAGGGCGGAGGTATCATCACTAGATAGTACTAACGTTACTTGCCCACTACCGGCGTTAGTAACAGTAAGGGGCTTTGTGAGTACTGTCTCCAGTGTGGACAGCTCAATCAGTCGTGCCTCGAAGGTATCACCGGGGACAATAGTAATAGGTAAGGTAGAACCATTAGCCTTAATAGTAAATAAAAAGGTATTCTCTAAACCTTTGGTAATAGTGAATTCAACAGCCTTAGTGCTCATGGTCCTACCTCGTAGTGGTGAAAATTACCTAGTTGGATGCATACGCGATTGTGTATCTGGGGCGAATCTTAACCGCAGACATACCCGTTTTAATGTCGCTAATGTGCAGAGGGATTTTAACACTCTCTAACGTTTTTAGGTGACCAACTGCAACCTCAATCTTCTCGTTCAAGGGAAGTACAATAGTACCTAGATCAAAGAACTCATTAGAGCAATTAACTACACACGTAGTTGTATGGTTGTTCACCCGCTGGTCATTATCTACAATCGTAACAATCTTAGTAGCTCTAGCGGCTTTCTCTCTAGCAACACGCTTAGCTTGTTTGGGGTCGATACAAGCTTTTCCTGCTGCTGTCTCTTCAGCACTGCCTCGATCCTCATGTGCTTCGGCTGCTGCCTGCACTAGTGGGCCAGAGGACGCGTCTGCATCATAGAATGCATCGATCTTTTCAGTAAGTTTATCAGCGGTAATGTTTTTTGGGTATTGTACTCCAAGGTCATCTGCTTCTTTTTTTAGTTCTTTTAGATCTGTCATGTCTAAGTCCTTATAGGTTATTTAGGGTAAAGAGTTATTGGTTAA
>CAYPNO010000585.1:0-1086 GCA_964411865.1 uncultured Desulfuromonas sp.
ATCAGTGACTATAGACGAGAGAGGTAGCTTCGCATTGTGCAATTCTTCTACAATTTACGTAATATTTTCATTGTGTAGCGAGGAGAATAAGACTGTGCTAGGATAAAATTAATTATATTTAAAAGGAGAAATATAGCACAATGTGGTGGAAAAGAACAGATGGGGCACCAGCAAAATTCAAGAGGTTATTTCTGCTCTCGTCTGGCACTTTGTGCATTGATTTTTTACTTTATTGTTAATAGCATTCTACGAACATCTGTTTTCCCAATAGCCAGTGGCTTACCCGTGTTTTGATCAATGGCAACAATAGGTTCTATACAGGTCAGCACATGGGGCATAGCGCCAATCCTATCATACACAGCAACACCCGCGTAGAATTCGATAGCACCATCCCACCAAGGTATGTTGTAATAATGCACAACGATGATTATTCTACCATGGAGTTTGTGGTGGTAGTACTTGAGAACGTATTCCATAAATCTAACGTAGAAGCCACAAATATCATGCTAACCATTCACACTAAAGGACAAGCTGTGTGTGGCAATTATCCGTTTGAGATAGCGGAAACAAAGGTTGAAGCGACACATCGCATGGCGAAAAAAGCTGGGTACCCGTTGCGTTGCAGTATTCAGCCAAGTTAAATTTTAAACTCAGCGCCCCCGGCAAAACCAAGGAAGTGAAAATAAATTGACTTTCAGCAATGAAGTACAGGTGGTTTTTTCACTGGCCGTGCAGGAAGCGCAGAAACGTCAGCACGAGTACCTGACAACTGAGCATCTGCTCTATGCCTTGCTGTTCAGTGATGAGGCTCAACATCTCCTCCACAGTTGCGGCGCAGATGTTGATGTTCTGCGCCAAGCGATAAGCTCCTATCTATCCTCAGAAGTGGAGAGTATCCCAACTAAGAGTGAGAGCTATGTACCGCAGCAATCCCTCACCATCCAGCGTATTCTGCAACATACGGTAACTCACTGCGCCGCCGCTGGCCGCAATGAAGTTCAAATTGGAGACATCCTTGCCGGTATAACCAACGAGAAAAAAAGTTACGCAACTCATCTCTTAAATGCGCACGGCATCCAAAGACTC
>CAYPNO010000586.1:0-1085 GCA_964411865.1 uncultured Desulfuromonas sp.
TCACATCTACGCCACCATTGAAGGGATCGGGATTTCCAACGACATCGGCGGCAGCTTGCTTGCCCCCACTTCGGAAGGACAACTGCGCGCCATGCGGGCAGCGTACGCCCAGGCGGGGTGGAATCCGCGTGCGGTTGAATACATCGAATGTCACGCCACTGGCACCCCGGTTGGGGATGCGGTTGAGGTGGAGAGCCTCAGACAACTGTGGGCCACGGCCGACGCTGATGAAGCCTCAGCTGCCAGCGCGAGCTGCACCCTGGGGTCAGTGAAGTCCAATATTGGGCACCTGCTCACCGCTGCCGGTTCTGCGGCTCTGCTTAAGACCCTGCTGGCGTTCAAACATAAGACCCTACCCCCCACTGCGAACTTCAACGTGCCGAGTGCGGCGCTGGCGGCGGAGGGAATGCCGTTCAGGGTACTCAAAGAATCCCAAGCGTGGGAGCCGCGTAATCCCAGTGGGCTGCGTCGCGCTGGGGTAAGTGCGTTTGGCTTCGGCGGTATCAATGCCCATGTGCTGTTGCAGGAGTGGGGGCAGGAGACGTGCGCTCCGACCCACGTTGCCCGTGCAGATGCCCCCACGGACTCCACGATCCAGTCGATTCAAGCTGATGCAGGGATAGCTATCGTCGGTATCGACGTGCGCACTGCTGCCGCCAACATGGATACAGCGGCGTTTTACCAGCAAGCCTTTGCAGACGGATCTGTAGACGAAACAGATCCAAATAGATGGCAGCACCCCCAACACTGGGGTGGAGCGCAACAGAGCCGCTGGTGGAACGAAGAGGGGTTTACCCCCTGCACTGGCCACTACCTGCGCGAGGTATCACTGCCTGCAGGGAAGTTCCGTATCCCCCCCACCGAAATGCGCGAAATGCTGCCGCGCCAGGCCCTTATGCTATCGTGTGCCGAAGCAGCTCTCAAGGATGCCGCTGCCACAGATGCTGAGCATACCAATACCGGGGTATTTATCGGCACCGGACTCGATTTTAACGCCACCAGTTTCAGTCTGCGCTGGCAGCTTCCGGCACTGTATGCACAGTGGCAGCAGGAGGGGGTTCCGAATCTCCCCGCGTTGGAAACCC
>CAYPNO010000587.1:0-1082 GCA_964411865.1 uncultured Desulfuromonas sp.
TAATTGTACGCGTCCGCTATAGCCAAGCTCTTCCTCTAAAATTTTAGTAAAGACTCTATAGTTATAAAAATCTGTGGCACTTTTAAAAATATCTCCATAACGCCCCATCAGCTCAAAGCGTGGTGAAGTGCGGCCACAGGGGCAATTTTCGTCCACCCAGCGACCAAGATCGCCAATTTCATAGCGGGTAATCTGCTGTCCCTCACGAAGCTTAGGAGTGAATAGTAAGCGCCCAGTCTCACCGTTATCGACTGGCTCATCGCTGTGCAATTTGAATATCTCAAGAATCTGGGCATCGGTTGCTAGGTGATGGGTCGTACCAGTGCAGTGGGAGCAGGCAAAAGCCATAGGACCAATATCATTGCTACCGTAAGCAAGGGAGCGAATGATCTCAACTCCGAATTCTTGTTGTAAATATGCAGCTTGTTTAGACAAAAACATCTCACCACCATAAAAAACTTTTTTGATGCCACCATACTCTTTTAGTTGTTCACCATGCTCTTTAAATAGCCGTAAAACATAGGTGGGCATAGCGCAGAGGGTGTTGATATTATTCGCGACAATAATGTCTGCGACCTGATCAAGTTCGGGAATGGCAGTCATGGGAAATTGAACGGCGGATAATTTTTCAAGAACCGTAAAAATACTTAAAAAACCTCCATAAAGGTGTCCAGCATAAAAAAGGTTAATGCAACGATCCGTATGAACATCAAAGCCTGCTGCAAAAAGAGAGTCTGCCCCTATCTCCATCTGGCGGTTATAATCATTTACCGTATAACCACAGAGCTTTGGTCTATTTGAACTACCCCCGCTTTTGACAAGTATTTGAGAGTTTACAGGTGGCTTACCTTCTGTAAAGTAACTCTTGTCCGTGAGCGGTGTATCTTGAGCGACTGTTTTCTGCCTGTGCGGTAAAAGCTCGTCGAGTTCAACGATGCCATCAAGACTTTCACCAAAATTTTGCACTGCCACCTTTTTGCAGTATTGAGTGAGAGCGACAACGCCATCATGAGGTTCGCCTGGGTAAGCTGAAAAAACGTTTCCTGGGGAAACAATTCTGGTGCTGCCACCTTGCAATAGTA
>CAYPNO010000588.1:0-1081 GCA_964411865.1 uncultured Desulfuromonas sp.
GGTATACCCGAAATACCATAATATGCTCCAGCGAGCTGGCCAAAAATAGCCCCGGTGGTGTCTGCATCATCGCCAAGATTTACTGCAAGCAAACAGCCCTCTTCAAAAGATTCTGATTTATAAAAAGCCCAGAGTGCTGCTTCAAGCGATTGGACAACATAACCACTGCCGACTATTGCAGGAGGTTCTTTTCCCTTGAAAGAACCGCAGGCAATTTCCTGAATCTTGTCACATAGCGGCTGACTCTGCCAGACACCTGCTGCTGGGGTAAAACTATCAGAGAGCAATTCCTTTTTTGAATAGCCCAGTAGAGCTCCGACGATAAGCCCCGTAAAGTACCGGCAGGCATCAAGACAGGTCTCAGCACCGTGTGTTGTTTTTGAACTTTCTTCACTCATGCGCATTGCCTCCTCGGGATTTGAGGAAAAGAACATGGGAATTGGTGCAAGGCGCATCAGGCTCCCATTACCGGCAGTATGAGGATCCCTGGAACCGGCAAATGGATTATCAGTTCGAGCGAATTGCCGTAAGGCCCCGGCAACAGTATTTCCAATATCGAAGCACCTTCCATTGCTGCTCAGGTAACCATCTTTCCACCAGCGAGTATATCGCTCCATTTGATCAAGGGCGTTGAATGATCCACATTTAATCAAACTATCAGCAAGACAGAGGGCCATTGATGTATCATCTGTCCACTCCCCTTTGTCCAGGCCAAACGGACCGCCTCCGACAATAGTTGTCATCGGTGAAAAAGTGCTCGGTGCCTTAAATTCAACAGTTGTTCCCAGGGCATCTCCCACTGCCAGGCCTATTAGACACCCCTGATAACGATTCTGTGCTGGAGTCATCGAATCTCCTTCCAGTTAATAATGTAGCGTTGCTGTTCTTTTGTATCTGGCGACTTTCGCAACGAAGATTTAGGGCATTGCTTCCAAAGTTCACTGAGGCGCAATAGTGCTGATCCACCTCTCAAACCATGTCTCACTAACCAGCATCCAACAATCAAACCAGTTCGACCAACCCCGCCCCAGCAATGGAGATACACCACCCTGTTCCCTTCTATATAGGCATCAATTGTATC
>CAYPNO010000589.1:0-1075 GCA_964411865.1 uncultured Desulfuromonas sp.
CCCCATGAAGTCTTTGCTGTTCGGTCGCCATTCAGCAATAGTTTTGTATTTAATCTCCCGATCATCGGTTACAATTACTTCGGTTATACCGATTATCTTTTTGATGCCCCGGCTGGTATCTGAGATCATCTGCACAATAAACTGGAACGCCTGGGCTACTCGTAATTGAGCGTTATTTATATCCAGCGACATCCCTTCTTCCAGCATCATCATAGCGGTTCCCTGTATTGCTTCTTCCGGTTCCGAGAAATGTGCGGTAGCTAAGCCGGTATGACCTCTAGTACAAGCCCTGATAGCTTCCCTCGCTTCTCCAACCCCTCTAAACTCCCCAACAACAATTACATCAGGCGTTAACCGCAGGATAGACATAAAAAGGCTGTTCATATCAACGTCTATCTCTGGGTGTGCTTCCAACTCCCATATATCACGGTCTGGATATATCTTGGAGGCGTGTAACTCGTTATCCAAGTCCAGTATTCGTATTGATAAATTGGATGCATACTCCCCAAGGAGTAGTTTCAGCAGGGTGGATTTTCCGGTATTAACCCCTCCGCTTATTAGGATATTTCTACGGCCCTTAATAAGAAGTCTTAGAAGGTTCCAAATCGTATCATCCATGGTCTTTAATTCTTTCAGCGATTTTGCAGACAATATTATGTTTCCGTGTTTTCTTATAGCCAACCCATATCCATTAACTATTGGACTGCACAAGGCGGTTACTCGCATCCCGTCCGGTCTAACCAACTCAAGTTTAGGTGAGCTTTCGTTTAAACTGCTGCCCCGATCAGTGTACGGTATTAATCGCTCAATCAGGTTTTTGATTTCTTCCTTGGTCATTTTTATAGTTGTGGGTAGGTTCTTACCTCTTTTGGAAATGAACACCCTGCCGTTTGGATTTACCCTGATCTCATCAATTTCCCTGTCATAATATAGTTCTTGAATTTTGCCGAATCCCCAAAGAGTACGATAGATTTCTTCGGCAACTTCGGCTGAGTTCATGTTCTCCACGGTTACCCGGTGTTGATTCAATATTTCGCACATATATTGCTTTACCCGAGCTATGCACTCCGGATTG
>CAYPNO010000590.1:0-1071 GCA_964411865.1 uncultured Desulfuromonas sp.
CTTTTTTAGCTTGATGAAACATATATTTTTCAAAAGCTCTATATGCTCTAGTTGCTATCTTTTGTGCTGTAAAGCTGTCTACATTGTCTTTAAAGTAGTGTTGCATTGGTTTGATATATGTGTGAAGAGAATATTCTGTCAAACCATATTTTTTATTTAGTTCTTGAAATTTCTTGTTTCGTTCTTTTCCTTTTAACATGTTTACTACTTTTTTATATTCTTTTCTTTCAGTCATAATATTATATCTTTTGTATAGCTCACCTAAAATAGCATTATACATTTGTCTGCCAATATTAAATCTTTTATCTAGTATATCTTCTTGCCATTTTTCAGTTTTAAGTTCCAATGCTAAAGTAAAGTTTGACATTAATTCACCTCCTAGTATCTAGTTCTCTGACTTTCTACATATCTTTTAATAGTTTCGCTTGATACATTTCCAGCAGTTGATACAAAATAACTTCTAGTCCATAGGCTAGGCATTTTACTTAATTCCTTAAACTCTTCGCGAATTAATTTACTACTCACTCCTTTTATTTTATTCATAATATCTGATGGACTAAGTGTTGGTAGGCAATTTAAGAATATATGTGTATGATCTTTATCGCATTCTATCGCTATAATTTCTATTTCTAATTCACCACATATTTCTTTGACTATTTTCTTAAATCTTGTTTCAACATTTGGGATGTCAAATATTTTCCTCCTATATCTAGGACAAAATACAAAGTGATAATTGATTAATGACACTGTTGTTTTGGTTTTTCTATAATTGTTCTCCATATATATAGAATATCATATTTTGTGTATGTTGTCAAGCTATACATACACACATGAATAACTTGCATTTGTTTAATATATTATGTATGGGCTATCCATCCCACACCTGAAGGAGTGGGCTTTCCGCCCTTTTTAGTAATTATTGCCAACTTATTTTCTATGCCACTCTTAGTAATCTCAATCCTTATTTAAAAACCGCATATAAATTATTTTTACTTTGATGAATTAAATATATCTCCTTTGTTTTATCACAAATATTGTGTTTTAGGAACTCTTGAGTTTGGAATAATTCCA
>CAYPNO010000591.1:0-1064 GCA_964411865.1 uncultured Desulfuromonas sp.
CTGAATAAGTTAATTTATAGAGGGGGGGTAAACATGAAAAACATCTGCCTATCACTTTTTGGCATAGGGTTTTGTCTGCTTGTGTCACCGGTTCAGGCATTAACCATTGATTTTAATTATCAGGTTCCGACTGACGGTTCAGGGAAGACCAGTGCTTACGGCGTTACTGCAGATAATGTGGCGCTGCCGGGATATTATATTGAAACATTTGACCAACCCGGCACAACTACGCGTACTGTTGAAGCAATAGGGGGATCGATAGAGATTGCGGCGGGTGCTGGGTTCAACACCCTCAATCCCGAGCAGCTAATCATGACCGGCGGAGGGATGGGCATCACTTCAGGTTCTACCCCCAACATGGCGGCGGCTCCAGCGGGTGATACTACCCACTACGCTTTTGGTCCGGGCCAGGGCACCAATACCACTAATGCAACAGTAAAGATTGAGAATACCGCTTTTACTGCCTACCAACCTGGAATTTTTATCCGGTATTTGGGCTTTTATATAGGTTCTGTCGATACTTACAATAGCATTGCATTTTATAGCGGTGACAACCTGCTTAAAACCGAGAGCGGTTTTTTGATTGATGGAATTCTCTCAGGCAGTGAGATCCTAGCGGCGATGCAGGGAACTTCCGGTAATCAATTTGGCGATGGATCCAATGTGTACGTCAACCTTTTCTTTGATAATGATGAGGTGTTTTCCGCTTTTGAGTTTCGCACAACCGGCATTGCTTTTGAATTGGATAACGTGGTTTCAGGTGTTGGCCCAGCTCCAGCGCCCGTTCCAGAGCCCTCAACATTCCTGCTGCTTGGCGGTGGGCTTGTGGCTCTAGGTTTTATTACCCGACGCTGCAGAAAATCATAACCTCTGCTCGAGTGTCGGAAATGTTTACACGAATAACGACAGTTGTTATTGCTGGGTAGATCTTGGTTTTGAAGTTGTCAGCTGATTTTGTGAGTGGTTGAAAATATTCTGAGTGCCCCCCCCCAGGGCTCCCCCCCCCATAAAAAGATGCAGCGCAAAGGGGAAGACCTCTAACAACACAAAAGCGCTGCTAGCTC
>CAYPNO010000592.1:0-1064 GCA_964411865.1 uncultured Desulfuromonas sp.
GATTGGTACGCAAGGCCGATTTGTCTGGCAGATTAAAGATGACAATACAGTCGTAGTGCAGCCCATTGAGATCATCACCAGTGATGGCATCTCAAGTATGCTGCGTTCAGGTTTAGCGGCCGGCGATTGGGTGGTGGTGGAAGGCGTGGATCGTTTGCGCACCGGCAGTCAAGTGGAGCGTGTTACACCCAGCGCTGACGAGCCCAGCGAGGAAGGTGAACACAGCGTACCCGCAGTCACACCCGAGCGACAAAAAAAATCACGCGGTGAGCAAGGCGCATCACCTGCAGCTGAGCGCAAGAGCACAACGGCGCCATGAATGTCTCACGTATCTTTATTCAACGGCCGGTGGCCACAACACTGTTGATGCTGGCCATTTTTTTGGCCGGTGCTTTGGCCTATCGTTTATTACCTGTGGCAGCTTTACCGCAAGTGGATTATCCCACTATTCGGGTACTGACCTTATACCCAGGCGCCAGTCCGCAGGTGATCAACAGCGCCGTGACTGCGCCACTTGAGCGCCAGTTTGGACAAATGCCAGGCTTAGACCAGATGTCCTCCACCAGTTCCGGTGGTGCATCGGTGATCAGTCTGCGTTTTAGTTTAGATATTAAACTGGATGTGGCTGAGCAAGAAGTGCAAGCAGCGATCAATGCGGCGACGAACTTATTGCCTCGAGATTTACCGGCACCACCTGTGTATAACAAGGTCAATCCGGCCGACAGTCCAGTGCTGACGTTGGCCATCAGCTCAGCCAGTATGCCGCTGCCGCAGGTCAATGATCTGGTGGATACACGTATGGCACAAAAGATTGCACAAATCAGCGGTGTGGGTTTGGTCAGTGTCGGCGGCGGTCAGCGGCCAGCGGTGCGTATTCGTGCCAATCCACAAGCCTTAGCCGCCGCCGATTTAACCTTGGCTGATGTCCGCAGTGTCATTACCCGCGCCAACGTTAACCAGCCCAAGGGCAGTATTGATGGGCCTTCACGCATCACCCAACTGGATGCCAATGATCAGCTGCGCTCAGCCGAGGATTATGCGGATCTTATTGTGGCGCATAAGGA
>CAYPNO010000593.1:0-1062 GCA_964411865.1 uncultured Desulfuromonas sp.
TGGATGGTTTCAACTCTTCGGTGTCAAAACAAAGAACCACATATAAAGCTTCGTAATCCAGGAAAGAGTCACTGCTATCAATATAATCGTTAATAAACACATGATTAATAGATTGATTGATAAGCTCTTCTTCAAACGATAAACCTTCATCGACAATGAAATTTAAAACCAAGCCCATTAATTTATCTCCTCTGTAAAGTCGATGGATTCAGCAAGAAGAATATCAAGATACCATTTAATCAGCGCTGAATCATTTCCAGTAAGAGTATCTTCAATCAACTTTGACATAACGAAATTTAAAGCAGAGTCAATATTGATCCCAAAACCATCCTCTATTGTTTCAAGGTAATCCACCATCAATTCAGCCAGGACCTGATTGTCTGCCACGGTGAAACCATCTTTTACGTTCGGGAGCATTATCAAGGCCAGGGTTAGAGCTGTTTTAATCTTTACAGCTTCCTTCAGGACGAGAGATATTTTGAAGTTTGTTTTTTCAATGCCCCCGGTAATCCCCAGGACACCCATAAGTTTTTCAATAAAAGGAGCCTTGGCAAGATCAGTTATTCCGACAGTTTCACCCATGGCCTCTGAAAAACCCTGAACCAGCTTGCCCGTGTCATAAGCAAACATCCTGTCATCGATAACCTGTTTGCCGTTCCACATAGATTGGGCCTGTGTCTGGGTGAATAGGTAATCATTGGCGACAAAACCAAGATACCGGGTAAGAGCGCTGCCCAGGATACACCCGTCCTCGATCAATTTTCCCCAGGCCAGGCCAGGCCAATCATAAGTAAACATCTGTTCGTTGAGAAAATTATTGAAATTATAAAGCTGTTCAACAGTGTGCCTCATGTTAAAAAAATCAGGCACTGTTGAAAAAGTGACTTTTACAATGGTATCCTCATCTAAAGCCTCAAATGATTCGTACATTGTAAACCAGTGATACGGTACACCTTTAGCATCGGATGTCCCATGCAGGCCGCTTGAAACCTTTTCCCAAAAGATATCAATGCCATGCAAGACTTCAAGCCCGAAATAACAAACATCAACCGGCCTGACTAC
>CAYPNO010000594.1:0-1062 GCA_964411865.1 uncultured Desulfuromonas sp.
TCGCTTCATGATTCTGACATTTAGGGCAACTGCGATGACCGCAGGACAGAGGACGCCATTCGGCTTGTCCGCACTGCGTGCACCGAACACGAAGTTCACCTGATTCGGGAGTACGACAACGACTTATGGCATGAAGCGCGTTCAGGTGATCGGGAAGCAGCCGGTTTGAATATTTGGCGAGAAAAGAATCTCGAAACTGCTCAACAATAGAGATCATTTCCACCATCATAGCCTCCGTAGGTCGATATGAAGGCAATTAATCAGGTTGTCGATGGTGGTTAAGCTATCTTGTTCAGTGGCCTCGGTCAGGTGAGCATAGCGAGCGGTTGTGGTGGGACTAGAATGGCCGAGCAAGCCCTGAATATGACGCAGGCTCAAGCCCCGTTCGAGCAGATGAGTGGCAAAACTGTGGCGCAGGGAATGGATTGATATTTTTTTTTAATGCCGCACTCTTTGACGAGCACTTTCATGGCTACCTGAGTGCTACCACGATCCATGTGAGTTGTCGCTTGGCATACCGTTTCAAGTTTGCCCTGAGCACTAGGGAACAGAAGATAAGGGTGTCGATGCTTGCACCACAAGGCACGTAAAGCATGGTAGGTAAGCTCAGGCAACGGAAGCATTCTATCCTTGTGCCCCTTACCACGGCGGACATGAACCCGTCTGCGCTGGGCATCAATATCGCCAACTTGTAGCGACAATGCTTCTTCTAAACGCAGCCCCAGAGAATAAGTGGTTAAGAAAAAAACACGGTAGCGCAATTTACGGGTTGCACTGATCAGTCGCTCAACCTCTGCCAGCGTCAGAATGTCTGGTATTGTAGAAATTTTGGGTGGTTTGATAATGTTGACCCATTGCCAGTCCAGCTTTAGAACATGTCGCCAGAAGAATTGTAGGCCATTGCGATCAACTTTGACTGTACTCCAAGAATGTGAATCAACAAGTTGGCCAAAGTAGACCTCTAATTGTTCTGGGGTCAATTGGTCAGGGCAACAATCGAAATGAGCGGTAACACGCCGAACCGCACGCGCATACACATCGATGGTACTGTCGCTCTTGCCT
>CAYPNO010000595.1:0-1059 GCA_964411865.1 uncultured Desulfuromonas sp.
TATAGAAACTTCTTCATATGTCTCAATGTCAAGTTTTATCTTTGGAAATATCTTTGAATCATAATATGTCTCGCACTCTATGTCTTCTGGAACATAGATGATTTCATTTTTGAATCCAGCAGGATTAAATCCTGTTTTCAGCTTTGAAACAAAATTTCCAGAAACAAACAAATCCGATTTTGAAATCAACTGATATTCAAATGGTCTTGTTCCTTTGCCTGTGATGACATTCTTGTCAACTTCTACTCCATCAAATCCAATGTTGATTTTGTAGAGTGGATATTCTGAAAGAATGATTTCATTCCTTCCTATTGAATCAGAATTGTCAACAGTGATTCCAGCATCAAGAAGAACACCTGCAAGATTGAACAAACTGTCACCAGTTGTGAATGTTCCATTGTAGGTGTCAACATAGATTTGATTTGTTGTTGTGTCAATCAGTTTGACAAAACCATATGCACCACCTGCATTCTTGATAAAATCAGAATATGAAAACTTTGTAATGTCTGAGACTGTGATAATGCCATAGAAGTCAGGAGCATCTTCTGTGTCAAATGTCAAATCCTCATTGAAGAATGCTTTGAAAACAACTCCTCTTTCTGCACCATTGAACAAATATGTAGAAATGATTGCAAACAAAAGATTGTAGGATGACCAAGATGATTTTGTGTTGAAAATCATTCCTGAAAATTTAGCAAGCATTCTCATTGTCTCTTCATCAAATGACAACACCTGATTTCTGAAGTCTAATGTTGTTGCATACTCTTTGAAATAAGCATTGAGAATGTCTTTGTTTTTGACTGGAAGGTTGTCTATCTGAGCATACTTGTCAAAGTCAATGATGTTGTTGTAGATTGAATGGTCTCTCTCAGTTGTGCCATCAAAGAAGTTCAGTGAGTTCTTTGTCTCAAGAAAAATGAGAAAATTTTCCATGAGTGAAACATATTTAGGATACTTCTTTGCAAAGTATTTTGGAACATATCTATAAAGATGTGGTCTTAATGATTTCATCTATACTTCTCCAGGACAATCTTCAAATTCCGACTCACTTCTGAAACA
>CAYPNO010000596.1:0-1056 GCA_964411865.1 uncultured Desulfuromonas sp.
AGCCTATGCCATCTACGTGGTACGGGCATGGCCTTGATGCGTCTACCATCAGTGTTATTTTGCATTTTCTGTCTGTGAATGTTTTTCCTTTGCCGTTTCCGTAGCTGTCCACGTATACCGCTCCGTTTAGAATTACGCTATCGCCCTTGTTGAATGATGCACTTGCTTCCGGTGCTGAATCTGCAGCTTCGCTTTTTTCTGCAGGCTCCAGCTCCATCATCATGCTGCAGCTGGCCGCGTCGTGTCGTACTGACTTGGTGATGTAGTATCCATTGAGCGTACCGGCTTTGACGTGTACCTTGTCTCCTTTGCGGATCATCGGCACGTCCGGGCTTTCTAATACGATGGTTCTGGTCGGTTTACCGTACTCGTCAAGTATTTCCTGCGCTGCCGACTTTGCCGTGTCCAGGGTATCATCTTCAGCTCGATGTTGAATTTTTTGTCTGATTCCGTACTGTGTCATTCCATCAAGAACGGCCTCTACTGGCTGTCTGCCATCTTTATCCTCTTTCCCGACCACCTTCACTCTTGTGACCAGATGCGTCGTGCTGATTTTGTCTCTGACCAGTGTGGCGTTGGTGTCTTCGTCGAAGTGATATATTGTTTGATTGCTGCCCTTTGGTATTACGCTTACCTTCCCTTTGCTGGCCCTTATAATGCATTTTGCTCCGCCTTTTTTTGCCGCGTCGTCTAAAAGTTGGATAAGGGTATCGCTCAAATATTCGTTCTTGAACGGCGTCTTCGCGTGGGCCACGTCCGGTCCGTCGTATTTCTCCACCGGGATGCCCCAATCGTTAAATATATCGGTTATGGCTGCCTTTGTACCCGTGCCAGCCGAATAGTACCTATTGTCCTGGCTTTGCTGTAGATTGAATAACTCGTCATATGCCAATACATCAAATGTTGATATTGCGCTCCCTATGTAGGCCGGTTCCCAATCCGTTATGGCTCCCCTGGCCACTTCTTCGCTGTTGGTTCCCCAGTCAGCTATGACCATCACCAAGCACCCTGGTTGTGCAAGGCTTGAGAGCTGGCTGCCTCCGTATTTGGTATTGT
>CAYPNO010000597.1:0-1056 GCA_964411865.1 uncultured Desulfuromonas sp.
CCGACAAGCCTATTTTATACTATCCATTGGATTCGTGGTTTATTCGCACAACGGCTTACAAAGAGCGAATGATTGAACTAAACAAAACCATCAATTGGAAACCCGAAGCCACTGGCACCGGACGTTTTGGAAACTGGCTCGAAAATTTGGTCGACTGGAATTTATCACGTTCTCGCTATTGGGGCGTTCCTCTTCCCATTTGGAGAAACGAAGAGGGGACCGAAGAAATTATGATTGGTTCCATCGAACAATTGCATCAAGAAATTGAAAAATCGGTAAAAGCTGGTTTGATGCCATCCAATCCCTACGCCTCTTTCAAAGCGGGAGATATGTCGGATGAAAATTACCAATCGATAGACATCCATCGTCCTTATGTGGATGATATTATTTTAGTTTCGCCAACGGGTCTGCCCATGCGTCGTGAAACCGACTTGATTGATGTTTGGTTTGATTCTGGAGCCATGCCCTATGCCCAATTGCATTATCCTTTTGAAAACAAAGAACTTCTAAAACAAAATTTTCCTGCCGATTTTATCGCCGAAGGCGTAGACCAAACCAGAGGCTGGTTTTTCACTTTGCATGCCATAGCCACCATGCTATTTGACTCGGTTGCTTTTAAAACGGTAGTGTCCAACGGCTTGGTTTTGGACAAAAATGGCAATAAAATGTCGAAGCGTTTAGGCAACGGAGTAGATCCTTTCGAAACCCTCGAAAAATATGGAGCCGATGCCACACGCTGGTACATGATTACCAATGCTCAGCCATGGGATAATTTGAAATTTGATAGCGAAGGCATTGCCGAAGTACAACGAAAGTTTTTTGGCACAATTTACAATACCTATAATTTCTTCGCATTGTATGCAAACATAGATAATTTTACATACAAAGAAGCTGATATTGAGCACCATAAAAGACCCGAAATTGACCGCTGGATTTTGTCCGAACTCAATACCCTGATAAAAAAAGTAGATCAATATTATGCAGATTATGAACCCACAAAAGCGGGTCGTGAAATGCAATACTTTGTAGGCGAATACTTAAGCAATTGGTATGTTC
>CAYPNO010000598.1:0-1054 GCA_964411865.1 uncultured Desulfuromonas sp.
AAATAATTGGCTGGCTGATTGACTCAACCTACCACAAGATGTAGTGTATCACTAATCATTTTATAAAAAGGAAGTAATAATGGAACAGGAAAATTACCCCAATAATTTTGAGGAGTTTTTGGACCAATTTAAAACAGAAAGAGACTGCATTGAGTATATAGCCTCAATACGTTGGCCCAATGGCTTCAATTGCCCACATTGCCAAGGTTCAAAAGCATGGACAACAAGTCGTGGTCTGTTTCACTGCTCCAATTGTCGTCATGACACCTCAATTACTGTGGGCACTGTATTTGAAAATACTCAAAAGCCATTGCGACTTTGGTTTCACGTGATGTGGTTGATGATGGCGCAAAAAACAGGGGTTAGCGCAAACAACCTTCACGACTGTATGGGCTTCGGCAGTTATCAAACCATTTGGGGATGGTTGCATAAATTGCGAAGCGTCATGGTTCGCCCTGGTCGTGAACTACTTAACGGTTTAGTCGAAGTTGATGAAACATATATTGGCGGAATGAAGAAAGGGAAAAGGGGTAGAGGGAGCGAAGGAAAGATATTGGTTGTCATTGCCGTTGAATTGGTTGAAAATGAAGAAGGAAAAGAACATGCGAAGAAATTGGGAAGAGTTCGTTTTCGTTGTGTTGATGATGCGTCTGCAGAAAGCCTAATTCCATTTGTGTGTGACAATGTTCAGCGAGGAAGCACGGTTATTACCGATGGCTGGCCTGGATATAATGAGCTAAGCAACAAAGGATATCAACATAATAAACGGACAATAAGTGGAAATGACAAACAGGCTCATGAATTGTTGCCACATGTACATTTGGTAGTGACTCTGGTTAAACGATGGTTGAGAGGTACACATCAGGGAGCTGTTCGAGCCAGTCATTTGCAAGATTACCTTGACGAATACACCTTCCGTTTTAACCGTAGATTATCGACACACCGTGGTAAATTATTCTACCGTCTGATGCAGCAGGCGGTCAGTAAGCAAGCACCTGGAATTAAAGAGCTATACAACATGTAGGGGTAGGTTGAGACAATCAGCCAGCCAATT
>CAYPNO010000599.1:0-1053 GCA_964411865.1 uncultured Desulfuromonas sp.
TCCCATGATTCATCTCCGATCGCATGGGGAATTGTCGCCTGCCAGCCCCACATGTAATCAACGAAGTTCGACATTTCTCTGGCACCGGCATAGTTTTCTTTTTTCATTCCCTCGATCCATTTTGGATTGAAGTAGCGAGTCTTCATCTCTCTGCCGATAGTCTTTTCAATGTTCTCAGACTTGATCTCGTCTTTAGTTCTCTGCATTGTTATAAGAGTTTCAGGAGCCTTTCCGCTTTCTTTTTTAACAGCAAGAGAAAGACCGCCGACAAACTGGAACATATCATCGTTATCCATTGTACCGTAAACTGATGAAGAAATAGAATGAATGGCAGTATCAACTTTCTTGAGATTCTGTGCCAGGGCATCTTCGGCGTTTATACCCCATTTTCCCTGACCGAAAGCATAGCCGGTATGTTTTTTATAAGCTTTAGCCATATCGGCATTGTCATCCCAGAGACCTGAAGAACTTGCAATTTCTGAAACTCTGTTGCCGTAGTTGCCCGGTTTTTCTGAGAATATTCTCATCTTTGAAATGATCTCAGCTTCTTTATCTGATATTCCTTCGCTCATCAGACCCTTTTTGATCTCAAGGTTGTTCTTTGCAATGAAATTTTCCAGATCTGTCTGGATCGAAGCTTTCTGAACAGCTTTATCAAGAAGGTTGAGCATGTTTGGAAAAATATCTCTGTAAAGACCCGAAGGATTTAAAAGAACGTCAATTCTAGGACGTTTAAGATCCTTTGCGGGAATGGGTTTTACGCCCGTTATTTTATCTGCCTTATCCCAAATTGGTGAGATCCCCATGAGATACATCGCAGTACTTTCATTGACGCCTTCATTCCTGATCGTTTCAGTCGCCCAGAGAATAATTGCGATCTTTTGTGGATATTCTTTCTTAGCTTTAAAATGCTTTTTAATGATATCAATAGCAGCTTTTTTACCCAATTCCCAAGCCGCTTTTGAAGGGATCTTCTGCGGATCAAAACCGTAAAAGTTTTTTCCAGTCGGTATCGCCTCCGGATTTCTGACTGGATCATTTCCGATTCCCGGT
>CAYPNO010000600.1:0-1052 GCA_964411865.1 uncultured Desulfuromonas sp.
GAGACAGGTTTTAACCGTGACGATATTGTACTTTATCGTTGTAATTAAACTATCCAATTACCTTGTTTTTGGCAAGGTAATTAACCATTAAAGATGGAAACTTGATAAAGTAAAAATACTTTGCTAAACTCAAACAAAAAAAAGGAGATTGAAAAATGATTAAAATTGAAACTGAAAAAATAGTTGAAGGTAATGGTAATCTTTCCAGGATACTGGTTAATTTCACGGCATTAAAAAAGAATGATCTGCCGGAAAAGTATCTAAACGGCAAGAAATCTGTTGTTTATATGGATAGTAGCCGCAGCTTGATCTGTGTAAAAGGAACGGTAAAAAACCTTGACCCAGTTTTCGATACAGGGGAAACAATCAAAGAGGCCCATTTTCAACGACTTTTGGCCCATTGTCAGGCAGCAGGGGAACACCTGAAAGAAGTTAATCAAGAATTGGCCGAAAAACGGGCCGCATGGAATGGAAAGGAAACCTTTTGTATCTAACCTTCAAAAACCTGCCCCGGTTCGCCGGGGCAAAGGAAAGAGGAAATATCATGGAACTAATACCTGAATCAACACTGGAAGAAATGATAGAAGACTTAGCAGAAACATACTGTTTTGATGAAAACTATTATTGTGAGGGAGAAAATGATTGATTATAACAAAAGTTATGAAAAATGCTTACAAGAAACGGCTCATTTACAAAATATAGGGAAAAGTCTCCCGCAGGGGCCGCTTGCAGACTTAATATTGGATATCATAAAGTCAATCAATAATCACTTGGCAATTATGAAACAAGCATATAAACAAAAGGGGGAAATATGAAACACTACTTTCTATTCAACGAAAAAAGAAATGCGCATGACTTTTACTTAAAGGCGATTAGTAACGGCATTTATGCAAGTTATTCTTGGGATGATACTATAAAATACCATTGTGTTGAGATTGATATCGATAAGACTATGGAGGCCAAAAATGCAAAAACAAAAGAATAAACAAGCACAAGCACAAATATCAGATATTGTTCAATTGGTAGATGACTCTTTCCGACTCGATATGTCA
>CAYPNO010000601.1:0-1051 GCA_964411865.1 uncultured Desulfuromonas sp.
GTGAAAGATCCCAGCTTGACCCCAGGGGTTTGTTGGAAAGGGTGGTTGAGCAGGCAAGGGAAGAGTTCGGCATTACTTTTTTGACGGCCCCTGAGCATGAGTTCTTTCTGCTGACCGCAGATGAGTTTGGTAAGAATATCCACACGGACAATGCCGGTTATTTCCATGCCGACCCAAGGGACAAGGGAGAATCGGTGAAAAAAGAGATTGTGTCCGTGCTGAAAAAATGCGGAATTCAGTTTGAAAAGATGCACCATGAGGTGACCCCTTCCCAGCATGAGATCAATCTATGCTGCCTTGATCCCCTCTCAACCGCCGATCGAACTGTACTTTTTTCCTATATCACCAAACGAGTGGCACATGAACAGGATCTACACGCCACATTTATGCCCAAACCGTTCAACGGATTTAACAGAAACGCCCTTCATGTTCATATATCTGCCCAGGATCAGGATGGCCGGCACCTTTTTTACGATTCCAACGGGTCCGGAAAATTGAGTCAGCTTGCCCGTTATTTCATCGCTGGTATCGTCAAGTATGCCAGGCAGACATCCATCGTCATGGCTGCGACCTTTAACTCCTACAAGGCCTATGTGGTTGGGAAAGAAGCACCCATCGTAAGGGGCTGGGGATTTAAAAATAGAAGTTCCATGGTAAGGGTTCCCTATGCTGAGGGGGCCGAGGATACAAGGATAGAAATCAGATCTCCAGACCCGTCCGGCAATATCTATATACAGCTTGCCGTTCTGATCGGCATGGGACTCCAGGGCATTCGGGAAAAAATTGATTGCGGTGACCCAGATACGATAAACAGCAGCACGCCTGATGAAGCCTCCCATCTCATGGATCCGAGCTTTTTGCCAAGGAACATGTTTGAGGCCCTTGTTGAGGCGGAGTCAAGCTCGTTTTTGAAAACGCTCCTGGGCGAGGCGATCTACTCCCAGTATATGGGGTTGAAAACAGAGGAGTGGGAGAACTACCGGACCTTTGTTACTCCCCGTGAGCACAAGATGAACCTCCATATCTAAATGTTGATCCATCAGGAGCCGTT
>CAYPNO010000602.1:0-1051 GCA_964411865.1 uncultured Desulfuromonas sp.
CCTGCATGTCACTGATTTGCATGCGCAAGTCAGCAATTCCAACGATCTCAATGACTTGAAAAAGCGGGTCGACAGCCGCCTCAATGACTTTATTAGCAGTTTGCAGGACTACCAAGAAAAACGTGAGCACAGCGAAACCGATATTTTTGCACGCTTCCACGCCTTGGCCGAACACTCCAAACACATGGAACACGAAGCAGAAGAACTCTCGCATAAACTCGAAGAGCAGCGCCAACAAGCCTTACTCGATCCCCTCACCGGACTGGCCAATCGTGCCGGTTGGTATCAGCGTGCCGCAAGTGAACATGCAGCCATAGAAAACAACAACCAGCCACTGCTGCTCAGCATTATTGATATTGATCACTTCAAGCGTATCAATGACAGCTACGGTCATTTGGCCGGTGATAAAGTATTAAAAATCATTGCGCAAGAGCTGCAACAACGCTTAAGAAAAACAGATTTCATTGCCCGCTTTGGTGGCGAAGAATATGCTCTACTCCTGCCCAACACCCCACTTGCTGACGGCCACGCCTTACTCAACAGTTTGCGCTTAGCCATTGCCGCCTGCCCCTTTAATTTTCAAGGTGAACCCATCCGCATCACTTTATCTGCTGGTATTGATCAGGTCGCCGCTGATGAACCCTTTGAACAGGCCTTTGAGCGCGTGGATCAAGCCCTCTACGCCGCTAAAAAAGCGGGACGCAATCAAGTCCATTCGGCTCAGCAAAACTCAAAACCCACCCGCCCATAGCACTAAGGGGTCAGTACTCGCCCAAGACTGTTGAGCAACACCGCTTCAGCGACCGGTTTAATCAGATAATCTTGCGCCCCTTGACGTTGAGCCCAAACACGGTCCGTCTCCTGATCCTTACTGCTAATAATAATCACAGGTATGTGTTCAGTTGCGCGAATTTTGGCCAGCTGCCGCGTGGCTTGAAAGCCATTTAAACCGGGCATCATGCTGTCCATCAAGACTGCATCGGGCTGCTCTTGTTGGGCCAAGGCAACACCATCAGCACCATTGTCAGCGCTCAATACACTGTGCCCCTGT
>CAYPNO010000603.1:0-1050 GCA_964411865.1 uncultured Desulfuromonas sp.
CCTTCGTCCAGTTTGGTGTCGGTGTTTTGGGTGTGGCGTGCAGAAGTGTTCGCTTCAATAGCTGTGATATGTGATGCCGTGGCAAGACCCTTTTGCACGTTAGTGGCTGATTGGATGTCATCAGTTCCGTCCGCGTGGGCACTGGCATGAGTGATTGCACTATACAGTGCGTCGAAATCTGTTTTGAAAAAGGCTTTAATCTGTGCCCATGTAGATGTCACCAGCGCATCAGAATTTGCACTGTTACGGTAAAGCGCTTTGTCGGTGTTCACCGGCTGTGTTTTGGTTCCAACAACACCAAGATTTGTATCTGAGTTTTGGGTGTGGGCTTTATCTTCGGCATCAGCTATATCCGCAAGGTCATATTTTTTTGTGTTATACCTCCCGGCACCATCATCTTCTGAGACTTCAATATAGTCCCCTGCATTGATATCAACCAATTCAGTCATTGTACTTATTCTTTGTTGTTCAGCCATAATTTATATCTCCTAATTACATACTGTCCAAGAATAGACGTTAACAGTAAATGTCGCCCACGCTATTCCGTTTATATTTGTTGCATCATAAAGTGTTAGTCTTGCGCCAGGATATACTCCAGCAGAAATACCAGAGACAAGTCCAAGTTTCAAGCAAAGCGTTTGATTGTTTGAGTCGCTGAAATAGACTATAGTCGGATCTTCGTCAGTATTCACACAGTAACCGCCAAACTTTAAAACCGCTCGGGTCACGACACCAGCCGAAACGATAGACCCGTCCTCAAGCAAATTGAGTCGCTCCTCATTGTCTCTGCCGATATACGCTGATAGAGTTGTCATGTGGTCACCTCAACGCTGTATGACTTGCGGGTCTGTGAAACTGAATAGGTCGCCGTAACTTTTTGTATTCGACTCGCAGCCGGATCTGTTTTCAACAAGATTTCTTTTTCGGCAATGCGATAACTGTCGTCTTCCGTGAGACGATAGTCGTTGCCTTCGGTCATTATTTTTACAATTGCCATGTCCTACCTCACTGCTATGTGTACGCCGTCTTCCGTGATTAAAATGTCCCAGC
>CAYPNO010000604.1:0-1050 GCA_964411865.1 uncultured Desulfuromonas sp.
TTCCCATTCTGGCAAGGATATCTATGATCCAAAAACAGAAGTGAAGACTTTCAAGACTTCATACAACGCAGAGAAGTAAAAACGTATATAATGCAAGATAATATCACCAACCGCCCTGCATGCCATGCGCATGCAGGGCGGTTAAAGTTACCAACCCTGCTAAAAAATATAATGGATATATTTGGATTTAATCTGATTTTCATGCTGTACGCAACGCCGCCACATCTTGTTTCATACGCCGGACAGCAATATTTTGCAGCACACTCCATGTAAACGGTATTTATACACCTGTCAATGCTCACTCCCTGCATAAACAGACGCATAGCGATTACCTTGATTTTATGCAGCAACAAGCTTCCCTAGAAATCTAAACCTTCTTTGTAACAGAAAAACGCTCACCTGTTCTGACTCTGCATTCTTAATCGAAACTCAAGAAACCAGTCCGGTAGAGAAGGGCAGAGCAGCAAACTTTCTGCCATACGATTGTGTTAGCTTTGCACGTTTGCGCCCTTCCAGTTCTCATAAACCAATAAACATCTAGGATTTTATCGAACTTTAAATTAGGAGAAACAGCGTTGCGTAAGCGAATCATCACCCATGTTCAGCAAAAAACTGCACCTCTTGAACAGGAATGGTTAAATTTAGACAGACTTGCGGAAGTCGAAATCACCTCGGAGGATGCCGCTTATCCAATTGAATCTGCATTATTGCCTGATCTGGACTCAGGGTGGCGTGCTGCAGATCCGGGAGAGCAGACCATCCGACTTCTTTTTGCCAATCCTCAACAGCTTCGTCGCATCTGGCTGAACTTTGTGGAACAGTACACTGAGCGCACCCAAGAATTTGTGTTGCGGTGGTCCCCAGATGGCGGACAGTCGTACCGAGAAATCATTCGACAGCAATGGAACTTCAGTCCCCAAGGTGCAACCAGCCAGACGGAGGACCTTCACGTCGAGCTCCCAGCGGTTACTGTGCTCGAACTGACTATCATTCCTGACATTTCTGGTGGAAAAGCATGCGCTTCTTTGGCACATTTGCGCCTTGCTTAAC
>CAYPNO010000605.1:0-1048 GCA_964411865.1 uncultured Desulfuromonas sp.
CCCACGAAGAGATGATCATTGGTGTTTTGCATTTGGGGCATGGTTCGATTTTCATTTCCGGTAACTCTCCCCGTTGAACGTAAGCGAAAACCCGCCGCCTTCCTTGAGTCGGTCGATTGTCCGAGCATCGAGATATCCGTCTTCAACCGGGTTTTTGGAGTTAGAAATAATCATAGTTGACTTGATATTGTCGTACCGCCCGTTGATCACCTGGAACAGTAAAACCCTTTCGTCATTTGATCCGTTCTGAACTCCTATTTCGTCAATTACCAGGAAGTCATAGGCAACATACCTACTGACCATGGCCGCAACACTCACTGTTTTGTCTCTGTATGCCGTCCTGATATCCTGAACCATTCCCCAAGCTGTCGTGTATTTTGCAGAAAATCCCATTTTCCCAAGATTTTCGGTAAGAATGCAGGATAGGTGGGTTTTTCCAGTCCCAACCCCACCAGATGCAAACCCAGATGCCCCACGGCCCAAAAGGACAGGAGCATTATCAAGATATTGTTTAGCAATCTTCACAGCCCTGGCAGAATCAAGATCCCGAATGTCCATATCTTTGAATTTTAATCCACGGTAACGAGGAGGGATAGACTGAATGGCAATCTTGGAAAATACTGCCACTTTTTCTGATCTCATTTTTTTCATGTATTGCCTTTGAATATCTTCCGGTGCTGCAAATTTATGTTTTTTAGATGACAAGGTCGCGGTCCCCGAGAACTGGTGGCCTATTGTCTGCACCTGTGTAGTTGTGTTTAACTGTTCCATTATTGCCTCCATTTTTTTTGAAGTAGTCGGGTCTGATGGTTTGCCAATTGTTTTCCATGGCAATCTCAAGACAATCAAAAAGGTTTAAGCCAGATTCGGCACACCCGGCCAGATCCCGGAATAATCCGTTAATGCCTTTTTCGCTTTGATATTGTTTTGCTTTTGGTTTGGCCTGACGGTATTTAAAGAAAACTATAATTTGATCTTTAATTGCTTGATAACCGTTTTTTTCAATCGTCTTTTCAAGGTATTCCCGCAAAGGGGATATAGGGGTTTT
>CAYPNO010000606.1:0-1045 GCA_964411865.1 uncultured Desulfuromonas sp.
CTTGCTCAAGGCAAAACTGTATCTGCAAGCTTATGGCTATCGTATTATTTCTGCCGGAGCAAAATCAATACCGCCGGGTTTGGCCCAATTAACTGCGGAACTGGTAGAAGATGTAGAACACTGGAACAGTGCTATTAAATCACTTAATTTTTATGCAAGCATGGCGACGAACAGTTTATACACGGAGTTAAATTCGCATGATTTAAAGAAGCACGAATTTCGGCAGCTGCTGGATAAATTGGAGCAGAACAAGCTGTTGAGCGTCAGCACTACGCGTTTAATATTCGCCGATGAAGAGGCACGCACTTTTGCCAATGGTGGCTGGCTAGAGCAGCATGTGCTGGGGATGGTGCAGCAATTAAAGGTTGAGGGGCGCATTCGGGATGTGGTCTTGAATGGTGTCATTGAAGATAGCAGTGGCACCAAAAACGAAATTGATGTGCTGTTCACTGCCCGCAATCGGCTCTTTATTATCGAATGTAAAACAAAGAACATGCACACCGAAAAATCACGCGTGGATGAAATGGTATACAAGCTTGAGAGCCTCAAAGGGTTGGTCGGCGGGCTATACGGGCAGGCTATGCTACTCAGCTATTTTCCCGTATCTTCTGCCGATCGCGTGCGCTGTTCAAGCTTTGGGCTTGAGTTGGTGGAAGGGCGTCAACTTAAAGACTTGCGTTCAAGGTTGTGTCAGTGGATCGAGGCGAAGCTCCCTGAGCATACCAGGGAAAGCTAGTTTTAAACAGAGCTGCAAAGTCGTTATCGGCGTTGCGCCGCTAGCATCTTATTCACCGGGGAGAAGGTGACCCGATGTTCCGGGCAGGGGCCGTAGGTGGTGAGGGCTTCTAGGTGGGCTTTGGTCAAGTAACCTTTGTGTCGATCAAACCCATACAGGGGATATTCTGAATGGAGTTCGACCATCTTCTCATCGCGAGCAACTTTTGCCATGATGGAGGCGGCACTGATGGCGGGTACGAGCAGATCACCTTTTATTATGGTCTCAACCGGCATTGAGAGCTGCGGGGCTTTGTTGCCATCGACTAAA
>CAYPNO010000607.1:0-1042 GCA_964411865.1 uncultured Desulfuromonas sp.
CCAACACAATGTACATGGCAACGGGTGATAAAAATGGAGGTGACACCTATTCACTCGGAGTTATGAAAAGCTACGATGCTGGAGAAACTTGGTTTCCCACAAATTTAGAATTTACGGCTCCATTAACACGCCGAGTGAGTCGCCTTTTGATAAATCCAAACGACACATCAATACTTTTGGCTGCCACTAATTATGGAATTTATAAAACCATTGACGCAGGTGAAAATTGGGTTCGAACAAGAGTAGGAAGTTTTAAAGATATGGCTTTTAAACCAAACAATCCAAATATTATTTACGCATCTACCGCTAAATCTATTCAAAGATCAACGGATGGAGGCGAATATTTCACAACACTAACACTTCCTCTGATTCCGTACGAACCAAGCAGAATTGCCATTGCCGTTACTCCTGCCGACAGCAACTATGTGTATCTATTAATTGGAAATGGGTACGATCAAGGTTTTGGAGGTTTAGCTCTTTCAACTGACGGTGGAGACTCTTTTCAAGCTCAAGCCGATAGTCCCAATATTTTAGGATGGGAAACAGACGGCAGTGATTCCGGTGGACAAGCATGGTATGACCTTTCCATTGCCGCACATCCAAACCTTTCAAAAATAGTATTTACGGGAGGCGTAAATATTTGGAGAAGTTTTAATTATGGATCCAACTGGGTAATAAATGCTCATTGGTACGGCGGTGGAGGAAAACCATACGTTCATGCCGACATTCACGAACTGAAATATGCACCCAATTCTAATAAGCTATATGCCTGTACAGACGGTGGATTGTTTATGACACAAAACAATGGACAAACATGGACTGATTTAAGCACTAATTTAGTCATTGGTCAAATATACAGAATGGATCACTCCACCCAAAACGCCGACATTGTTCTTACCGGATGGCAAGATAACGGTACCAATCTTGGCGTTGGCAGCAACTGGCGATCTGTTCTGGGTGGCGATGGAATGGACTGTGCCATAGACTATTCCAACGACCAAACAATGTACGCATCATATTATTACGGAGCTTTTTTTAGATC
>CAYPNO010000608.1:0-1034 GCA_964411865.1 uncultured Desulfuromonas sp.
ATATCTATTTATCCGTACTGCAGGGTAACTAAAATAAGATACCTTGCATATCATTAATTTTTCTAACAACTTCCTCGGGAGTAAAACCTGGCTCGGTATAGCCTGATAACCAATTCCACCAAGACTTGATATGGTGAATTTCCTTACTGGTTATGATCTCGTAGCCGCCTTCTACACTGAAACCTGCTTGTTCCATCCCGGCCAATACCTTATCCTGGGTGTCGAGTAACTTATCCAGAAGGTATTGTCTGCCCAGTTGGTTGATCCCACCCATGGTTACTTTTTCAGGATTACGTGGTTTTCTGGTAGTCGGCAAGGCCGTCCTACGATCAATCGGCACCGGCTCCCGGTAATACGCATTGGCTACTGTGTCTAATACCGTCTGCCTGAAGTCCAGTAACGGCTGCAGCCAGTTGTAACCATTTGCAATCAGATTAGCCAGAGATTTGTCTTTGCTTACCGCAAAACAGGTTATACATCCCATCCTGCCCCCGTTTATCAAACTATCATCGAGCGAACTTGCTCGGTAGAGTTCTTCTAATATTTGATAGTTATTCCCCCAGGGCAATCCTTCTTTCAGGTAATCCCATACTTTTTCGGTGGTTAATTGGACTATGGGTGCGTATGAATATATGCCTGGGCTGGTTGTATATCCGTATCTAGTGGTGCTTTCAAACTTCTTTATAGAAGTCTCTCTGCTGACGCTTTCGCCATAACGGGTTCCAATTACATTGATCATCTGCCCGTTATAAGCGACTTCTTTTTCCAGACGTTGCATAGGTTGCAGTTTTAGCCTGCTCGTACACCAGCGTTTCACTGGGCCTCCTTGTGGCGGGGTATAACCCTTACCGATTAGATTGACGAAAAATCTTTCCGGCATTGTGGGCTGGACCATATGCAAGAATACTGGCAAACCGGTTGATTCAATATACCCTGCCATGTCCTTCATGTTTTTTCGCATGATGTTTAACATTAAAGGTATCTCGATACTAGTATCCGAAGTCACCAGATGAATGGGCCGCTGCCATTGATTT
>CAYPNO010000609.1:0-1029 GCA_964411865.1 uncultured Desulfuromonas sp.
CAGTGCCTTCTTTGTAAGATACAGCTTCATCAAAAGGCAGCGGCATAACTTCCCTATCGCGGTATTGTGCCGTGTGCGGGAAAACCGCACGCACGGTTTGATGAGGGATAGCTGGTTGAATTGGTTACGGAAAAGCTATTTAGGCACCGCCAGACGAAAGGGGTGGCAACAGCTAAGCTGACCCTAACGCTGTTGAGGCCTACTCTCTACTCTACCCTTTCTTTTTTTCTTTCTTCCTTTGGGATTCAATTCCTCACCAACGTGGCAGCCCATATTGTGAATGACCGAGGATATAGTGGCGTGGGAGAGGCTTTTGTACTAAAATTATGCGGCAGGTTCACGCTCAACATCCCAGCCAGGAAAGACCAGAACAGCAGGATGACATCGTAATACTCTGGCCAGTACTTTGGCACGTTCGACACCGAGACGAACGCGACCATTTTCAATGGCAGATATTGTTGATTGCGAAATGCCGGTCGCCGCAGCCAAATCGTTCTGACTCATCTCCTGCAACTCCCTTAATATGCGGACAGATTCGCCTTCCGACACATCAACTCTTTTTACAGCTTCACGATATTCACTCATACATCATCTCCGATAGTCGTGGGGTGTAACCCGTTCAATCTCCACCAATACGCGATCCTTTTTCACTTTATAGATCACACGACACTGTCTATTCAGACGGGAGGATCGAAAACCTTTCCAATTGCCGGTCAAGGACTCATCATGAAATCCCCGAATCAGCCTCAACCCTTGAGGACCTTAAATTTTCACAATATCTTTCTATTTTTCATAGCGTTGCAGAACTTCAACTGGCATGGAAGCCAAGGCTTTGTCCACACGTTTATGTTCGAATATTTGCCACATAGTCTATTTGGTATGTACTTGATTTGCCCTGTGTCAAGAAACAGGAGATGGATGGGATGGTTGACTCTGGTTGCTGATTAACAAAGAGCAAAAAAACGGTTCACGGGACGGCATAGGGGACGTTCCACATCCCCAAGCTGCTCAATTAGGGAATTTTTGTTT
>CAYPNO010000610.1:0-1026 GCA_964411865.1 uncultured Desulfuromonas sp.
GCGCTGCTGACTCTCGGTCTGCCGATGGTGCCGGGACTGCTGTTAGCCGTAGCCGGAGTTGCGCTAGTGGCCATGCTGGTAGAGCGTTTCGGCCTGCGTCCAGCGCGCTCCCACAACGAGCTGGTTCTCGTCTTCCTCACCATCGGTATCTCCATCATTCTGCGCGGTGGCATGAAACTGATCTGGGGTACCAACCGCATGGCAGTCCCCCCCTTAAGTGGCGAAAAACCCTTGAGCGTGTTTGGTGCATCCATCTTGCCTCAAGCCCTGTGGATTCTACTGCTCACCCTGGTGGCGGTCTTTTTGCTCCACTGGTTTTTTCACCATACCCACATGGGGCTGGCGATGCGCGCCGCAGCATCTAACCCGACGGCGGCAGCGGTGGTAGGAATTGCGCCGGGGCGCATCCGTCTGCTGAGCTTCGCCATCGCCGGCGCCCTCGGGGGGCTGGCCGGAGTGTTGGTAACCCCCATCACCACCTTGAGTTATGATGTGGGAGTAATGTTGGGGCTCAAAGGCTTTGCTGCCGCCATTCTGGGCGGGTTCGGTTCTTTCCCCGGCGCGATTCTAGGGGGGATCGGCCTCGGCCTGCTCGAATCGCTGGCGGCTGGATATATATCGAGTGCGTACAAGGATGTGGTCGCCTTTGTGATGCTGCTGCTGGTGTTGTTCGTGCGCCCCAAGGGGGTGCTGGGAAAATGAGTGATGCAAGGGCAATTCGTGAATTGCCCCTACCGATGAACCTCAACCTTAAGCATATATTTTAAGATTTGGACTAAAGATGAATAAAACAAACCAGATTGAACTGCTGATGGGCAACGAAGCTATGGCCTGCGGTCTTATAGAGGCGGGTTGTCAGGTGGTGGCGGCTTACCCCGGCACTCCGTCGACAGAGATCTTACAGGCGGTGGCGGATCGTCATACCACAGCATTGGAGCCACTCCATGTAGAGTGGTCTGTGAATGAAAAAATAGCCTTTGAAGTCGCTCTGGCAGCGAGCTACACCGGCAAACGCAGCGCCGCCAT
>CAYPNO010000611.1:0-1024 GCA_964411865.1 uncultured Desulfuromonas sp.
AAAAATGTAATCAGCACCAGAGATAGGCGAGTCCCTAACATAGTTTATTTTTTTTAATAAATTTTCTATTATGACCACTCCAAGTGGCCCAACCGTATCAACATATAGGCTAATCATGTTATTTACTTTTGCAGCTGAAATCTGCTCTCCACCGGAGAATGCCTTGCGTACTGTCGGCTTACCCTCAGAAGGTTTGAATCCACCAATTCCGAACAGGCGCTCAGTTATAGGTGCAGTCAGTTTCTGCTTCGAGACAAAACCTTTTATAAAACTAACCTCGACAATTTCGTGGGATTTGACAAAATCTATAATCTCATCAACGTCTAAACGTCCAAGTCTGATGCCTATCGCTTCACCATCTTCAATGCTTATCTTGCACAGATATTCTGTTCCAGAAAACTGCAGAACAAGCTGGCCGTTTTCGTTCTGTGCGTATTTCTGAAACGCTGTAGCAAGGTCCACTACGCACCTCCAACATATTTTTTAACTGCCAAAAGAATATCAACTGGCTCATATGGTTTGACGATGTATTCATCGGCTCCTTGTTTCTTGCCCCAAAACTTATCACTTTCACCTGATTTAGAGGTGGTTAACACTATGGGAATATTTTTTAGTTCTGGATCGCGCTTCAATGAACGACAAACCTGAAAGCCATTTTTATTAGGCATGATCACATCAAGGATAATGAGGTCAAAAGATTCCGATCTGGCCTTCTCTTCTGCCTGCATACCATCGGCAACCGCTACCACCGTGTGACCTGTGTTTTTCAAGATTTCCAGCAAGAAGGCCAGTTCCGTTTTACTGTCATCTGCCACCAATATTTTTGCCATAAAATAACTCCCATCATACAAAACTATAAATATGTGCTTAACAACGTCTATGCAAATTATGATCCACAAAACCAGTGCAACATTGCTACTGTTTCACTTAATGCAGCATCTTGATTTCATCCAAATGTTCAAGTTATATTAGATTTGAATTGCAGAAACCCTATCTAATGATTCTATATTTTCATCAAGATACG
>CAYPNO010000612.1:0-1022 GCA_964411865.1 uncultured Desulfuromonas sp.
CAATAACATTCCCAGTCACGCATTACGGCGGTGGGTCTGCCTATTCTTTTCCACAAATGCCATTTGCCCCAGAAGGTGTTAAAACCCATGAGGTTTTGTGCAGATGTTGTAAGAATGTTCTCCTGTGGACAGTATGACTTCTTCTTGTCAAATCTGTAGAAACAGCCAATCGCGTCTGAACCGGAACCGTAGTAATCTGCATATGCCAGTTTGTTCCCCCTGAGTGTTTCGGGTTCCCAGCCAAAAGTTGTACCTTTGTTCTTTGCAACTTCGTACTCTATGTATTCAGGATTATCCGTGTCCGTCAGAATAACTTCCACAAATTTATTCTCTCCATATACATTATAGACTAGACGGTATTCATTCTCTGAATCTATCCTCGGAGAGTGACCAAGTTCATAAGTTATCCCGTCATTGTTCAGACGGTTTATCTTCTTACAATCGTTGATGTGTTTGGGATACTTTCTCAGGTCACAGTAATATATTTCACGGTTGTTTGTAATGAATGTCAGGTGATCGCTCACTATGTTTCCTTCTCCGGCATAATTCTGGATTCCTTCAATATTATGCCACTGCCAATTCTTTGAGGAGGCGTATTTGATTTCTGTTTTTGTTCCCTCTTTTCCATCCCTGACATGTATTAGAGCCCAGTTTTTTCCTGAAAAAGGAGTGCGGGACAGAAAAGAGTTGTGATTTTCGTTATCATGGATCAATTCATAATAATATTTTTCGTCTTTTCTTAAAACTGAAACAATAAATCTTTTGCAGTCAGCATACTCATCAGGATCTCTGTCATATATTTCGATTAAATATCTGTTTTCATTAAACCCCAACATATATGAGTGCCCCAAGCTTGAATATTCATCTTTTTCAGGGTCATATTCCATAACTCTTGTTGAATGTCCGAAACTCATCCCTGCAACACCATCACTCATTCCATGTGTCCAAATCGTTCCCATATTTACGGTAAAATCGTTGACGGCAAGCCATCTGTCGCACTTGCTGTTAAATGATTCAAGGGT
>CAYPNO010000613.1:0-1021 GCA_964411865.1 uncultured Desulfuromonas sp.
GAAATCGGGATTGACACAGACTTTGAACAAGCTTGGCACAGGCCTGGCACCCATTGAAATCCTTAAAGTGCTGTTTTTGCCCCCCAAAAGCGGAGTTTAAGGCAATAAAAGGCGACTATTTGAAGTGATTTTTCTTTAATAACAGCGACTTACCGGGGTCAGACCCCCGTGTAAGCCCGTGTATCCGGTTCAACACACCCATGCAAATAACCCACATAGGCGCTAAAAACTGCGTAACCGGCTCTTGCCATCTAATCCAAACCGCCGGTGTCAATCTCCTGGTGGACTGCGGCATTGCCCAGGGCCATGATCCAGTGCTGCCCTTTGAGCTGTGGCCGGTGCCGCCCGCAGCCATCGATTACCTGTTTCTCACCCATGCTCACATCGACCATACCGGCCGGGTGCCGGACCTCATCGATGCCGGATTCAAAGGTGAGATTCTCTGCACACATGGCACCAAGGCTCTGCTCTTTCCCATGCTCCGGGATGCCATGTCCTTTTCCAAGCGCACCGATGCCCAGATCAGGGCCATGCAAGCCAGGATCGACGATCTGGCATGGGGATTTGAGCTGTACGACTCCTTCGCCCTGAAAAACAACATCACATTTACCCTTAAAAACGCCGGCCACATCCTGGGCTCATGCTTTATCGAGTTTTCGTTGCTGAGCCCGGACGGAACCACCACCCGCATCACCTTTTCCGGAGATCTTGGCTGCAAACACACCCCTATTCTCCCGGACCCAGACCCGCCCGATGCCTGCGACCTGCTGATCCTGGAATCTACCTATGGGGACCGGAACCATGAAAACCGCGCCCACCGCCAGACCGCCCTGGAACAGGCCCTGAACCACGCCCTGTCGGATGACGGCATCGTGTACATCCCGGCATTTGCCCTGGGCCGCACCCAGGAACTGATCTATGAACTGGACCGCATCAACCCCGGGGTCCCGGTGTTCATCGACTCCCCGCTGGGTATTGAAATCACCCGGCTGTACCAGGACATGGACGACTGCTGGGACAA
>CAYPNO010000614.1:0-1019 GCA_964411865.1 uncultured Desulfuromonas sp.
CTTGAGTGCGGCTGCGCATGAACACAGAATGCTCTTCACCAGCTGCTAGCCACACCGCTCGATTAGGTGGTACCAACCAGCGCCCAGCATGGGTTTCAACAAGCAATGTGCCTGAAATGGCATACATCAACTGCCCGCTGTTGCTGTGCTTGTGCGAGGCAATAGAGTGTCCTTGTGGATAATCTACGGCTATGCCATGTAGCGGCAGTTTGGAAGCCTCAAACTGGTTGAGCTTGTGTACATCTGCTGTGGATTTACCCATAAATGTCTTTTTTTCTACAGAATTTGCTCCATTATAGATATCAAGGCGGGTAATGAAAACCTAACATGTAGATAAATTCTTGATTGTTAGGGAGCTTACTCATGTTGCTTGACCCGAGTTGTAAATATATTTCACACCCACCTATTCAGTTAGTAGAGCGTCAGTGGCCTGATCAGACGATTAGTAAAGCACCGACCTGGTTGTCTACCGATTTAAGAGACGGCAACCAAGCACTATTTGAGCCAATGAATCTGAATAAAAAGCATCGATTGTTTCAGACGTTGGTGAAGGTTGGGTTTAAAGAAATAGAAGTAGGATTTCCAGCTGGTTCGCAAATAGATTTTAATTTTTGTCGCCAGTTAATTGAGCAAAATCTCATTCCAAGGGATGTCACCCCCATGGTCATGACGCAGTTACGTCATGACCTTATTGATCGGACTTTGGAAAGTATGAACGGCGCACAACGTGTCATCGTGCATTTATATAATGCCGTGGCACCAGCTTGGCGTGAGATTGTTTTTGGGTTGACGGTAGAACAGATTGAGCAGTTAGTTCGCGAGCATGTTCGCTATCTAAAAAGACGCGTTGCTGATTTTCCAGCAACCGAATGGGTGTTGCAGTATTCACCAGAAACATTTTGTATGGCCGAGTTAGAAGTGTCTTTACGGATGTGCCATGCGGCTATGGATGAGTGGCTAGAACACGATACTCAAACCATGATTATTAATTTGCCTACCACCGTAGAGGTCAGCACACC
>CAYPNO010000615.1:0-1018 GCA_964411865.1 uncultured Desulfuromonas sp.
TCATCATGATATTGTTCTTGTCTTGTAGTCGGTCTTTCATGAACAGAAGAAGCATGGTGAAAAATTAACAATGGATTGGAATAAAGTAGTAGGTTCAAAAGGTAGAGCGTATTTCAAACAAAAAACATATACAAACTTAGGTGGGGAAGAAAGAACTATTAATGATATCGACAGATTCATTGACTATGACCAAATAAACTTTATTGACGATTTACCATTTTAAGGAGGGCAGCGATGATACTGAGACCTTATCAAAATGAAGCAGTTGCTGCTATACAAGATGAGTGGAATAAAGGTAATTCTAAAACATTATTAGTATTACCTACTGGAACTGGGAAAACAGTAGTGTTTTCAAAAGTAATTGAAAATGAAGTAAGTGATGGTTCAAAAGCTTTAATACTCGCCCATAGAGGGGAGTTGTTGGACCAGGCTTCAGATAAATTAAAAATAACTAGTGGTTTAGATTCAGCCTTAGAAAAGGCTGAGTCAACCGCAGTTGATGCAGATGAAAATGTGGTGGTTGCATCAATTCAAACAATGACTAAAGAAAACAGGTTAATGGCTTATCCAAGAGATTACTTTAAGACGGTCGTTGTAGACGAAGCACATCATGCAATGAGCCCTTCATATCAAAACGTATTAAATTATTTTAATTATGCAAACATCTTAGGAGTTACTGCAACACCTGATCGTGCTGATCAAAAAAGCTTAGGAAGATTTTTTAATTCAAAAGCCTATGAGTATTCAATGCGTCAGGCAATTAAAGATGGTTATTTAAGTCCGGTTAAAGCACAGATGATTCCGCTTGAATTAGATATTAATAATGTAGGTATTTCAAACGGGGATTACGCAGTAGGACAAATTGGATCAGCACTTGATCCATATCTAAACCAGATAGCTCTTGAAATGCTTAATTATTGCAAAGGCAGAAAAACAGTAGTTTTCTTACCACTAATTAAAACATCACAAAAGTTCTGTGAGTTATTAAATTTACATGGACTTAGAGCTGCAGAAGTAA
>CAYPNO010000616.1:0-1015 GCA_964411865.1 uncultured Desulfuromonas sp.
CAAGAAAGACTATCTTGCCCTGGTCCATGCCCTCTGCGACTTCAGGGATGGTCCAGTTTTCCCGCTTGTCAGTAACTCCCACAAGGACATCCTCCAAAACACCCAGAGCTTTGAGAATGGAGACGTCAAAAGAATCATAGACCGCAACCCTTCGTACCGGGGTATAGACTATCTGCTCCGGCTCATACCCTTCGGGTGCTTTTTCACCCCTTGGAATCAGCACAAAGGTTCTGCCTGCCCCGTCTCTAACCTCCACCCAATCTTTGGCAATGGGATTGACGGAAAAACCGCCGATACTCATGAAACTCATATCTTTAGAACTCTTCACGGTTCGACCCTGCTTTTTTTCATCTGAACTGCATCCAGTCAGCACAACTACCAGCACCGCCAGCAAAAGAGCGATCGCCATCGGAAATATTTTTTCTCTCATTGTCCACTCTCCTGACCATGACCTATACGGCCGGGTCTATAATTCTTGTTTTTGTTTTCAGTATGTTTGGTATTTAAGGTTTTTATCCGCTTTTCCCAGAGATACATGAACAGTCCCAGAGTGAAGAACAGCATGCCCGACGAGTAATAATATTTTCCAGGGTCATTTTTTATGATCACATGAATATACTTGTTGCGACTCATCCCCCCTTTTGTTTCAGGGGCAAAATCCTTGAGATGTATGGAAATGGGGGCGAAATAAACGGGGCTGTTATATCCGAGAACGGCGGACTTTTGTCTCTCACCATCATCTATTTCCAAAAATGCCCTTGCATTGATGGCCCGTCTTTCCATGTGAGGCATGCGTTCGCCCTGGTAGTAGTCGATGTCGAGACTTTTCAAGGTTATGGTACATGCCGGTGAGGAGAGCGAGATGGATTTCCCCGGCAGCAGCACTTTGCCCATGTGGGTTCCGGCACCGAGATAGCTGATAAGATACCCGCAAAAAATGACGAGCATGCTGTAGTGCATTATGTGGGGGGATAACATCAGAACAAATCGAAACTGTGACGGAAAAAACCTGCGG
>CAYPNO010000617.1:0-1011 GCA_964411865.1 uncultured Desulfuromonas sp.
ATATGCCCAAAAACTTTGTGGAATATGAGAAAAATAGTTATAGAAAATGCTTTGGATGAACTTCTTTTCAGCAATATAACTCAGCATTTAGTAAGTATTTTTAATGTAGATACTAATAAGCAAAGAATAGACTCTGTTCACATAAAATCAAATATGCGCAAGCTTGGAAGAATCACTATCTTTACTTCAGCTATTAACAAGTTTCTCGTTAATATGAAAAGAAGTCATAAAAACCTGTTTGATACTATCGATCAAAAAATTATAGACACATATTTATCAGAAAAATCCTTATCATGTTTTTCAATGGTAAAGCCCTCTGACTCCCATAAAACTCTTACATCTGTCAGTAATGATTTATATGACCTTGTGGAATTATTTAAATCACAGCCAGATATAACAAATATGCATAGTTATAAGCTCCTTGAACGTGTTTTAAAGGATCAATGTAATATAGAAGAATCAAAAGAAGGCAGTAAAATCGAGATTAAAAAGCCTGCAGCAATATCATCCGGCTCACTTCAAAATCCATCCGACCCTGATGCAACATACAGCGGTCATAAAGGTCAGGGGTATCAGGCTCAGGTCATGGAAACCTATACAGAAACTGATAAAACAAATGAACAAGAAAAAAATCTTAATCTTATAACCCATGTTGAGCTGGAAGAAGCAAGTAGCAGTGATGCAAATGCTCTTATACCTGCAATTGAATCAACGAAAGAAAAAAACATTGCTCCAAAAGAAGTCATTGCAGATACTCTTTATGGAAGTGACGATAATATTCAGGCTGCTAAGACTCATGGAGTAGAACTTACTGCCCCTGTTATGGGCCGGGATTCTAAAAAGAATATTGAATTGAGTGATTTTAGTATTGCAAAAAATGGTCATATACTTTCCTGCCCACAGGGTAATAAACCTGAAAGCAGTAAGAAAAAAAAGGATAGATACACCCATTGCTTTTTAACAGAGACCTGTTTAAATTGTCCTTTAGTAAATGAGTGTCCTATAAAGCCG
>CAYPNO010000618.1:0-1010 GCA_964411865.1 uncultured Desulfuromonas sp.
ATATCACATTCTATTAAATATCTAGTAATAATTTTTTCCATTTTTAATGCTATTTGATTTCTTTGATAAACTATAGTTTTTGGTTCTGATTCGTGTAGATTAGCCTTTAGAGCTATTTTAACGAGTTCATTCTTTTTACCCTTACAATTACATATCTTTTGTAATTCACTAGCCTTCATAGCCTTTAGAGTGCTTAAATTTGTTGGTAAAGTCATCTCACAATATTTTAACATATTCCATTCCACTCTAGTTACTGGAATACCTGTTCTTTCTGTATACATGTGAGCATACACAACAAGTTGTCTACCTTTTTCTAGCATATCGCTAGGGTTAAATTTAGTAGATGTTTTAAAATCTTGTATAACTGCATATTTACTTCCATCTTCATTTACATAACCTAAAACTAAATCTATAAATCCTTGCATAGCAATTGTATTATTATTAAATAATTCCCAAACAAAATCTTCATTTCTTGTTATAGGGGCTTTTGGCAATTCATAATCCCTAAAAAATAATCTTAGACATTCTATATAATTTTTTTCTACATTCTCACTAGGAAATTGTAATATACTTGTTTGTCCTTGCTTAGGAATTTTAGTGTCATTATATATTAGCTCAAACCTAGACAACATATCTTCTTTTTTACATTCACCTTTAAAATAACTCTCAAGGCAACTATGTACTATTCCTCCAAGAACTCCATAAACATTATCTCTAGCTATTCTAGGATATACTCCTGCATATTTTATGTAATTTAAAAAATACTCATATTTACATTGTTTCCAAGTTGACAGCCTTGAATAAGACCAAATATCCATTCCATTCTTTCTTAACATCTTTTTTATTGCTTTTGAAAACATATCATTCTTGTCATCATTATTTTTTACTTTTATTTTTTGAGTTGGCATAGCAACTTTTTTTATTTCTATTTTTGGCATTTCTGGTAAACCCATATATCCTCCTCTATTTTATATACTTATCTGAAAAATATTGAGCAATCAATATAGATT
>CAYPNO010000619.1:0-1009 GCA_964411865.1 uncultured Desulfuromonas sp.
ATTCATTACGCCATCTGTCACCCCGTATATGAATGAAGTTTATGAGCATATAAATCTAAGGTTACTGAAGTAGAAGTTTCTGTAACAGCACCTTCATTAACACGTCTGCCAGCTTCAATTAATCTGCCAATATTCAAATCACCTTTAATTTCCATTGTATTAGTTATTTAATTGTTATTTATTTATTTATTTTAATTTGTCCTGCAAATCTATAATTAACAGGTACTGTTATTCTTAATGTATTATTATTAACTGCGTATGTATTACATAAAATCTTTTGACCAGCTATTGTAATCTCAGAATCAACTTCAGCAGCAAGATTATGTGCAAAATCTATGTAATATCCTCCTGCCATAACAGTCCAATTTGTTGTAGCATTAAAAGTATAAACCTTAACTCTATTCTCAACATATTAGATAGTAGCATAATCAGATAAGTCAATATCAAAATCAACTCTAAATCTGATATCTCCAACAGTATCAGAGTTATTATCCGAGCAATTAATATAAGTGTACCCCTCTAAGTAGAAATGACCTTTCTGAATGGACATATCGTATTAATTATAAAAACAGTATTTTACCAGCAAATCTTAAATCGGGTAATTCTGGAACTCTTATCTGCACATCTCCACTTGCAAATATCTTAACTCTGTCAGGACTTACAGTCACCCAATCACTGCCATCGGCAGCCAAAACAGTAACCTCTGGGTTAGTTCCTCTACCATGAGTGCCTGCTTTTACAGTTATCATGTAATATCCACCGTCAATAGCTCCCCAACTTGTAGTAGCATCAAAAGTAAATGTATATCTTTCAGATGGAACTAAATCTGCCTCTTCTAAGAAATTTATATACCATACTCCAGCAGGAGTAGAAGCGTCAATACAAGTAAATCTATAAGCTCTACCGGTTAGTATCTGCTTTAAATCTGTTGGTGTTGTAGCGTCATAAGTCTGAACCATAACAGAGTCGCCAGAAGATTCTGGAACGTGAATTATAATACTCCATCCTG
>CAYPNO010000620.1:0-1008 GCA_964411865.1 uncultured Desulfuromonas sp.
TCATCATTGCTGAAACCGTATTCCTGGGGATCATTGGTGGTATCGTTGGATATGTAGCCGCGTTTCCCGCTCTTCACTTAATACAATTTCTCCCGGCCATGGGGCCAGGCTGGATCCCCTCAACACCGTCTCCATTCCAATTCATCACAGCTGTCGCGCTATCATCTGCTGTTGCAGGTATTAGTTCACTTTATCCTGCCTTATTTGCCACCCGCCTAGTCCCGGCTGAAGCACTCAGATATGACTAAGCCTAGAAGGCGCATATTAGCTATCGATATATTTTCAGGGATCAATGTTCTATTATTTATCTGGATGTGTAAGGAGGTCTATTACGATCGATTTATCCATTATAGAGGGATAGACCACCTGCAGGAATTTTTTGTGTACGCACTGATAATTTTGGTAGCAATTGCCATAGCCTGGAAAATCTTGCGTCACCGCCACATCCCTGCCTGGTTGCTTGTCATGGTTCAGATAGGTATTGTCATCCATTTTGCTGGCGGCCTGGCAATCTGGCACGAAAGCCGTTTGTACGATAAAGTTATTTTACACATCCGATATGACAAGTATGTGCACTTTGTCAATTCGTTCATTTGTGGCTGGACCCTTTATATTTTTTACCTTAAGTCACTTTCTCAACCCAGGTGGTTATTGGAGCTTCAACTGGTGATCGGAACACTAGGTCTCGGAGCTGTAGTGGAGATCATCGAATACTTGGTAACTCTTACAGCTATCCACAACGGGGTTGGGGGATATGATAACAACATGCAGGACATGATTGCGAACTTGTTGGGATCAGTTTTCTGCATCCTGGTAATCCGCCTCAAGGACAAGGTAGCTGTAAAAAAAGGTTCTACCAACGTCGACACCATGGAGGGGTTAAAATAGCCATGATACATGTAGATAATGTGTATAAACACTTTGACAATGGCCTCGTTAGGGCGCTGGACGGAGTTTCAATGGATATCCACGCAGGTGAGTTCTGTGCAGTAACTGGACCATCTGGAT
>CAYPNO010000621.1:0-1006 GCA_964411865.1 uncultured Desulfuromonas sp.
CCCCTAAGAAAAAAGTAATTCTGATTACTTACGGATTTATGCCAATACGAAAAAAAGGCCGACGAATAATAGGCCAGGCCGGAGACAATCTATATGAATATGATCCAAAACATAATGTGATAAGCTTGTTTGCTAAAGATTAAACCGAGACCCGCTCAGAAATGGGCGGTTTTTTTATACCACTCTTTTGGGCTGGATTAGAAGCTTTATGCGGAAAATCCGGCCTTTTTTTATTGTACCGCGGCGGAGCTAATGATACCAGAAAATAGTAATGACTGGACATGACAAGGGAACATTTCTGTCATGTTAAATTATTCTATTTCGTATCGTGCTTGCTATGGTATCTACAATAGTTACCACCAACAAGATCAGCATTAGAATTACTATCATTTCCTGATATTTGAAAAGCCGCATACTGGTCATTAGTTCAAAGCCAATACCCCCTGCCCCTACAATCCCTAAAATGGTTGAGGCCCTAAAATTCATTTCCCACCGGAATAGGGCAAGGGACACAAATTCAGGCAGAATTTGCGGTACAATCGCATAATTAATAACTTGCATTTTATTGGCACCAGTTGCTTTTAACGCATCTAGCGGACCGGGGTCTACATTCTCGATGTAGTCAGCTAGAAATTTTCCCAACATACCGCTGGAACTGACTCCAATTGCCAATACACCCGGGAAGGGACCCAATCCAACCGCTGCTACAAATATCAGTGCAAAAATGACTTCCGGTATAGCCCGGAGGGTATTGAGGATTAACCTGCTGGATTGATAAACAACTGAATTAGGCGCAATATTACTAGCTGCCAATAATCCAAAAGGTATGGATAGCAATATAGCCAATATAGTCCCTAAAATAGATATTTGAACTGTTTCAATTATTGGATTGATCATTCGGGAAGCGATGGAAAAATCCGGAGGAAACATCCGGCTTACAATATCAGCTATTCCATATGCACCAGCCTGAAGTTCTATCAAGTTAAAGTTAGTGCCTTGTGCACTC
>CAYPNO010000622.1:0-1005 GCA_964411865.1 uncultured Desulfuromonas sp.
CATTTACATACAGCCTTAGTTCTCCATTTTTAACCATCTTCAAGCTGTTCTTTAGTTATAATTCCTGCCTCTAACAGCAACTCCCCAAAACGCTTCCGCCTATTTTCTACCATGAAGTTTTCTCCTCGACCGGGGGTCTCTTAGGAAGTTTGCTTCGTCAACTCACACCAATTTGGCATAAAAAGTTACCACATCTCAAGACGTTGTTGTGCTTTTTGCGCTTCAGGACTGATGGGGTATTTATTCTGAACTTTCTGCAGAATAATTTTTGCATTACGCGTATCGCCGAGTTCATAGAATGCCAGTCCCTGCTTCAGGAGTGCTGCAGGGATCTTTGAATGTTCTGGGTACATTTGAATAACGTCCTGAAATTGAAGAATGGCGTTCTCATACTGTTTATTGCCGTACATGGTTTCTCCGATCCAGTACATTGCGTTTACCGCCAACTCATGTTCAGGGTATTTTTTTACAAACGCAGTGAACTTCTTCCTCGCAGCGCTGAAATTCATCTCTTGCTGTACAAGTTGAAGCGCCTCTTGGTAAAGCATTTCAGGATCTGTATCGGAGGAACTGCTCTGTAGCGTAGTCTGGGGCTGTATATTGGTTCCATTGGTTGGCACCCTCTCGCTAGACGTTACTTTGTCTGTGGCGGAGTATGTGGAAGCAGGGGCAATGAAGCTGGGCGATGAAGCAACTGTGGTCATCTGCTCTTTTCCCTGCTGCTCTAGGCGGTTTTCTAGTTCAGCAAGCCTTGCTTCCAGGTCGTTCTGGCGGAGGTCTTGAGTTTGGCGTAACCGTTGCAGGATTTTTTCTTGATCGGCAATACGTCCGTTAATGCTCTGCATATCTATGCGCACGCTATCTAGTTCGGCGCGTTGCTCCGCCTGACGGCGCAGCATTTCTTTGGAGTCGGTGTTCTGGGTCAGACTCGATGTGCGCTGCTCCAGAGTTTTAATCCTGTTTTGCACCCGGCTCCACTCTGCTTTGCGATTTGCGTTGTCCTGA
>CAYPNO010000623.1:0-1005 GCA_964411865.1 uncultured Desulfuromonas sp.
AGCGCCCAGTCTTGTCTTGACCAATCCGCAGTGAGGGCATCCTGCATTCCTGATATCTCAGAAGTTGAGAACTCCTTGCCGGTACCTGGTATGGCCTCGGATGTTGTGTAGTCTTCTTCTCTTATTATATCGTATACGCCTATTTTAGCAAGCATAGAATCTAACGATTCTTGCGTCATTTTCGGCATATCGTTTTTAACTTCGGCTAAAAATGCTTTTGAAAATTCAAGACCTGAATTATATACACCATCAGAAATGGCTTTTGTCCAATAATCCAACCCCTCCTGATCCGGGGTTAATCCTATCCTTGAATATTCTGAGGATGCCGCAAACTTTGCCCCGCTTTCATTTTTCCACCAATCATCACTCTCGCTAAAAGCATGATCAATGTTTTTAGCCATATTACTTAAAACATCTTTCGCTGTGTCGATGAGATCTTGTGTGTATGATTCGGAGTCAAATAATGTTACATAATCAGGTGTGCTTGACGATATAACATCAGAAATATTAGGCAAGAAAGCTGCATAAGCCTTTTCAAAAGCTTGCTTTGCTGTTTGGTTTTGATTTGCTGTAGTAGGCAGCCCTGCTTGAGCATTTTTAATGCTGTTCAACGATGCTTCTAACTTACTGGATGCTGTCACAAAAGCGTTGGTCAAATATCCGATAACCTTGTTAAGATCATTACCCTCAACCCCAAGCTTAGAGAAAGCCTTGACTGCGCTTTCAAGCTCATCAGTGGTAACACCATCCTCTGTCATCTCAGCAAAAAGAGCCTGGGCCTCGGCGTTTGCAATACCCCACTGTTGGAACATTTGAGACGTGGTTAGACCGCCTTGCAGGATCTCTGCAATGCTTAGATTAGCATCTCTTAAAGCCTTGCTTACATTGCCAATTTCTCCCACAAAATCAGATATGGCATCTGCTGCCGCACTCGCCTCGGCATCCATACCGTCCCAATCGAAATCGTTTATGATTGAGTTAAGGGCATCGATCAAATCGGATGTT
>CAYPNO010000624.1:0-1004 GCA_964411865.1 uncultured Desulfuromonas sp.
TAGAAGAATCAATATTTTGCAACTGAGGTCGCATACACACAACCACATCGAAATGTGGCGGAAATTGCACATAACTTCTACGGAAAAATTCTCTTACAATACGCTTATATTTATTACGCAAAAAAGCCCCACCGACTTTACGACTAACTACTAGTCCTAACCGTGTGGGGCCCTCTTCCTTCGCCAGAGCGTAGACATAAAAACATGGATATTTATATTTCTTGCCTGCTCTTAACACTGCTCTATACTCGTGAGATCTTCTAAGAAGATGTCTCTTCGGTAAACTGCAGGAATTCAATTACTTAACAGGTATAGTCGCAGCCAACCTAGATCTTCCGCGTGCTCGCCTGTTTTTTATAACATTACGCCCACCAGGAGTTGACATCCGTTTCCTGAACCCGTGGGTTCTTTTTCTACTTACACGACTTGGCTGATATGTTCTTTTCATAACTTAGTCTCCATATATTTTTTTCAGCTTACCCAAATACAAACAGACAATATACACACTCAGTGTATTCTATACAAGACAAAAAGTGCTACTAATCAAGTAATTTATATAACTATCGCGGTTGGGTAAATAAAACTTCTTGCTAGTAAGGAGAAGCTCTGATAAATTCTCCATAAAGTTAACAAACAACCTAAATACCTGAAATTAAACCATAAAAAACTAAAATCTCTGTTGATAAAATGTTGATATGAATAAAATATACCAAACAATAAATATATGGAATGATGTAAAAGACGTTCTCGCAAAAGATATATCTGCGCAAAATTTTAAGACCTGGATACAACCTTTATCTTGCTCAAAAGCCACTGATGAAGAAATAAAACTTGAGGCAGCAAATAAATTCGTTAAAAAATGGCTAGAATCAAACTACTTATTTAAAATACAAGAAATAGCGCAAGGACTTAGCGGTAAAAATACTTCTGTGAATATATCTATAGCCACCTCGGATAATTTAAGTCCAGACAAAACACCTACTTTAAAAACAATAGAGAAGACC
>CAYPNO010000625.1:0-1001 GCA_964411865.1 uncultured Desulfuromonas sp.
CGCATATTATACGGGATGCCCCTTACTAGCGACTCATGCAGCAGGGGCAGTCATGAGGCAGGCATTTTTAGGTAATAGTAGTTTTAACGCCGTTTTCGAGGCAAACGGAGCCATTTTCCGTAATGGTTACCGAATTGAACAAATTCAACACCCCCAATTCGGTTATGCAGGCTATACCGTCGATATCTATCGGGATTTTGATGACGCAACGACTGGTTCGTCAATCAATTTCTACGATAATTCCGGTAATCATATATTTACAATGGATGGTGATACCGCAACCCTCTGGCAGGACAAATTTAAAATTGAAATTGTGCCAAATATAGATGCTCCGGCGGAAATAATATGGGATTCCACCGATGGCGGTGAGACATTAACGTTGCGAACGGGAACCGTGACCATGACCGACAACAACGGCACGACGATTAGCGGCTTTGAGGTGACTGCGATTAATGCCTTTACCGGGCAATCGTATACCCTCGCGACGGATACCGACGTGGTCGTTATGACCCTGCCAATGGACCAAACCATCAGGATGCGGAATCCCCAAACAGGAGAATATGAGGATACAGTAGTCGGTTATTACAGATTCTACGGTCAATCACCCGGATATAAAATGCTTAATGAGGACGGTATACAGGTCTCCGTATTACCGGAAAAATACGGGTCGTATCAACTATGTGATATCCGGGTTACGTCGGAGAGCGGATACCTCACCGGAAACCATCAATTTCAAATCCGGTCACGTTCAGATAATGCGGTCCTGCAGACCGGTACCGTGAGCGCTAAATCCGCGACTACTGGAGAATGGTACAATACAACGGTGAGCGGGGGCATTGCTACCCTGATATTGCCTTACGATACGTCGAACTCGATATCGCAATATGCCGGGAATTACTACGTCTACGCGACGAGTCCCGGATACGAGGATAGTGATTACGGCACGCAAATTGTGGTCATGCCTCATACCGTCTCGGAGATAAGAGACATTCTCCTTACCC